>JANMLW010000259.1:0-23274 GCA_031372765.1 Hyphomicrobiales bacterium | reverse complement strand
GCCATGGCATTGACGAGGCAGTTGCCGTTGTAGCGCGCATGAAAGCCAACGGAGCCACCCACAGTTGGCACACCAAAGCTGTTGCCATATCCGCCGATGCCCGCAACCACACCGGAAACCAGCGTTTTGGTACGCGGGTGGGATGGCTCGCCGAAGCGCAGGAAGTTAAGCGCCGCTATCGGCCTTGCCCCCATGGTGAAAACATCACGCAGAATGCCACCGACACCTGTGGTCGCACCCTGATAAGGCTCTATGTAGGAAGGATGGTTGTGGCTCTCCATCTTGAAGACCACCACATCGCCATCACCGATATCAACGACGCCGGCGTTCTCACCGGGACCATACACCACGCGGGGGCCTTTGGTCGGCAGGGTCTTCAAATGGATTTTGGATGACTTGTAGGAACAATGCTCGTTCCACATGGCTGAAACGATGCCAAGCTCAGTGAAGGTCGGCGTTCTGCCAACCAGCTTGAGAAAACGCGCATACTCCTCCGCCTTGAGGCCGTGCGCCTTGACAAGCTCAGGGGTAATGGCAGGTTCAGAACTGTATTTTGTAGCTGTCATCTGGCGCGTTTAGCAGAACGCGGGCTTGGCAGGGAAGAGCCTAAAGCAGTTTATGCGCAGGCTTCATGCCTTGCAGACATCATTTTTGATGCAGATTTTCTGCCATCATCTTGACATGAGCATGGCCATGCATCATACGCCCAACGACAGCGCGGGAGCGAAAGCTTTTCCGCGTTTGTTATTTTAATCCGCCAGTCCTTTGGGACTCTGTCAAGAAGCCGGTCCGGCCAGCCCTCAAAAGCAAAACCGAGATACGGCCGAACACGAGAGAAACACGATGTTCGCAGTGATCAAAACGGGCGGGAAGCAATACAAGGTTTCCCGCAACGACGTCATTACAGTGGAAAAGCTCCACGCCGAGCCCGGTGATACCGTGGCTTTTGAAACAGTTCTCATGATTGGTGGCGATACCACCGTTGTGGGTGCGCCAACAGTTGCCGGTGCAACGGTTGCAGGCGCTATTATCGAGCAGGCCCGCGGGCCCAAGACAATTTCGTTCTTCAAGCGCCGCCGCCAGAACTCGAAGCGCAAGAAGGGCCACCGTCAGGACCTGACTGTCGTTCGCATCACGGATATTTTCACCAATGGTGAAAAAGTCGATACGGCAGTGAAGGCTGCGCCCGCACCTGCTGTCTCCAAGGCACCAAAGGCTGCAAAGGCCGTGAAGGATGACAACATCTCTCTCATCGATGGTCTTTCGACCGCGATGGAAAAGAAGTTGCGTGCCGCGCACAACCTGACATTGACAGCGATTGCAGCATGGACTGAAGCTGACATCGTCAAGTTTGATGCCGAGTTCGCCCTCAAGGGTCGGATCACGCGTGAGGAATGGCCTCTCCAGGCGCAGGAATTGCTCGATGGCAAACCACCGCGCGCCAAGGTTGACCAGCAGGAGCTGGCTTCGGGCAAAGACCTCTAAGGTCAATCCTTTGTCTTTGCGATGCGGCTGAACGAAAGCCGTTTCGCAAAGGGGTTTCCAAACCGCCGTTTTTACGGCATAACTCTTTCATGACAGCGGTGCTGGCCTATTCTGGCTTTCGCCCACACAAATTCAGGAGCGCATTATGGCTCACAAAAAAGCTGGCGGTTCATCCCGCAACGGCCGTGACTCGCAGAGCAAGCGCCTCGGCGTGAAGAAGTTCGGCAGCGAAGCTGTTCTTGCAGGCAACATTATCGTGCGTCAGCGCGGTACCAAGTGGCATCCCGGCACTAATGTGGGCATTGGCGTCGATCACACGCTTTTTGCACTCACAGACGGTCACGTGGCGTTCGTCAGCAAGGGCAAACGAGCATATGTCGCGGTAGTACCAGTCCAACTGGCAGCAGAATAAACGGCGCGGTTTTTGACAAAGGAACCCCGCCGGTCTCACAAGACCCCGGCGAGGCTCCAGAGCAAATACTAGCTCCAGAATCTTGAAAAGACCTTCCGGGGAAATGTGGGACGCCACGTTTCCCTTTGTCGTTTCAGGCTTTGGAGGTTAGCCATGTTCCCCGATTTGACCCGCGATGATGTTTTCCGCATCGAGACGAAGCGCCTTTGGCTGCGCTGGCCGCGTGTGCAGGACGCGGCAGCGATTGCCCAACTGGCGGGCGACAAAGACGTGGCGGATATGGTTGGCGTGCTGCCCATCCCGTTTCCGGCTGGCGGTGGTGAAACACTTGCCTTTGACGCACGCAAGGTCAATGCCACGGGCGCGCAGATCAAACTCGCGGTTGCCGATCGGCGCAAGCCCGGCCAGTTCATGGGAATCGTGGGCTCGCGAATCCTGTCTGATGGGCCGTCACAGGTGCAGCGGGCGAGCTTTGGTTACTGGCTTGGCAGGCCATACTGGGGTGAGGGGTACGCAACCGAAGCTGCGCACGGTCTGATCGACGCCGTCTTTTCCTATACCGGGGTCACGGAGCTTGAGGCTTCGGTGCGCGTTCTCAACACGCCGTCGCGGCGCGTGATCGAAAAATGCGGCTTCCAGTTCACGGGTTCTGATATGTGGGATGCGCCAGCCCTGCGCAGCCGTGTGCCGGTCGACAAGTTTTTGCTGACACGGACAACTTGGTCCAGCCTCAAGAGCTGGCGTGATCCAAGGGTCGAAACGCAAAAGCCTGTGCTGGAATTATGTGCATGACAGGAGTTGTCTGATCCTCCCCACTTGGGGGAGGTGGCCCGCAGGGCCGGAGGGGGCTTCGTATCCAACTGCTGAGACCGCTAGCCCCACCCTTCACACTCGCGCGTGCCACCCTCCCCAATGCGATGGGATCAGATGAGGGTTACCCACCCGCTGCCAAGGCCGGGAACATGTATGTCTTGCCATCCTTGAAATCGAAGTTCGGGTCTTCCCAGGCGATCATCTTGCCAGGGTTGAGCAAGCCCTGCGGGTCCGCCTCACGTTTGAAATCCAATTGCACCTGATTGGTCTGCTTCATGCCGCCTTCTTCCAGCGTATAGCGATGCGGGTTGAAGACCGGTGCGCCCATTTCCTCATGGATACGCATGATCTCTTCAAGCCGCTCTTCCGTGGTGAACCGCACGAGCGGTAGGCCAAAGGCGGTCACCTTGCCATCGAAGCGTACGAACTCCAGATGGGCCATCACTTCATCGCCAAAGTGCTTGTGAATCTTCGACACCAGTTCAAGCTGGTTGGGGAAGGGATAGAGCACCTGCAGATAAGTGATCGCCGGGTCAATGCGCAGGGCCCGCAATGTCGTGTGATTCCAGCCGAGTTCAAAGCTGGGCGGCAGGCCCTTCTTGTCCTCATCGCTGAGTGTGGCTGAGTTCAGCAGGATGACAGCGCCCGCAATGTTGCGGGTGAAGGCCAGCAGGGCATCCAACGCATGACGGGCGACCATCACTGAAGCAACGGTCTTTTCGCGTGGTATATATTTCTTTAGCCGTAGAAAATAATCATGCGGTACCGGCGAAGCATAGACCGCCAGCTGCTTGAGAAGAATCCCGTCCTGCTCGCCCAATAGGTTGGCATAGGCCGCCGCCGACTCAAGCGCATCAAAGCCGACGAGAACGTCCACCCACTCATAGGCGGGGGCCAGCGGGACTTCCACTTCTGTGATGATGCCGTTTGTGCCGTAGGCATGGCTGACCTTGTGCAGGTCAGCGCCGGTCATTTCCAGCACGCGGGGTGTGGCTTCCATGGTCACGACACGCAAGCGGATAATGTTGCCCCAGTCACGCAAGCCACCCCATTTGATGGAACCAGCGCCGCCTGATCCACCGGCGATGAACCCGCCCAGCGAAGCCGTGGCATAAGTGGAGGGATGCAGGCGGATTTCCTGAGCAGAATGTGCCCGCGTCTCGTGGTCGATATGCTCCATGATGGCACCAGGTTCACAAATCAGCCGTCCTGGTGCGATGTGCTTCACCTTGTTGAAGCCGGAGAGATCAAGGACCACACCGCCTGACAGGGGCATGGCCTGTCCGTAATTGCCGGTGCCGGCACTGCGGGGCGTGACGGGAATTTTCAGGGCATGGCAGGCAGCAAGCGTGTCGATCACGTCCTGCTCGCTGGTGACATAGACGATGGCATCTGCTGTCACATGGGCCAACTGGCGCTTCAGGGGTGGTGAATACCAGTAGAAATCCCGTGATTTCTGTTGAACCAGTGCGGGATTTTCTTCCAGCTTGAGGTGGCTGAGTTTTGTTTTCAGTGCAGTGATATCATAGCGGATCATGTCAGGCTCATCCCAGTCTTAATGAAAATCATGGCCGCATCCCGGCCAGATCATCCAGTTCCCTGTAGTCAGGAAACACGCGTTCTATCTTTTGGCCATGGCGCAGAACGACGCGGTCAGCTTGCGGGCGCGAAAGCAGTTCCGTCCAGTTGCGCGCCCTGAACAGAACCAGGTCTGCGGGAAAGCCAACGCCGATACGTCCGAACTGCTCAAGTCGCATCACATCGGCTGGTGTTCTCGTTATGCTGCAAGGCCAGTTTCCAAAAGGATGGTCCAACTGGATGATACGCGCAGCCTCGCGGAATACTTCCAGTCCATCCAGATCGCCATAGGCATAGAACGGATCGCGCGTGTTGTCGGATGAGACCATGACTGGCACACCGGCAGAGTGCAATTCATGCAGGGAAGTCACGCCTCGCCAGCGCGGTGTGCGGCCGCTCTGTCTGTCCTGGAGATACATGTTGCACATCGGCAAGGAGACAACGGCGATGCCCGCTTGCTTGACCAGATTGACGATCCGCGCTTCGTCCTCTGGCCCCTGCAAAGCCAGAGAGCAGCAATGACCGCACAGGATTTTGCCCGTGAAGCTGTGCCGCAACGCTGCCATCGCGATGCGCTCCAGCGACCGGGCAGCGGGATCACTCGCCTCATCGACATGGAAATCAAGATCCCAAGCATTTTCGATAGCGGTGTGAAACAGGATATCGAGCGCTTCATCAAGCTGCGGGATCATATAGCTGACAGCACCGAAGATGCCGTTGCCATGGCGCTTCACCGCTTGCACAACATCATGCATGTGGAATGGATCGAGCGCGAACTGTATGCCGAACAGGGGCGTTGCCTGAAGCGTGATGCGGTCTTTCCATGTCTCACGCATTTCTGCCAGCACAGGCCACGATATTCCGATCTGCTTGCCTAGTGAATCGATGTGCGTGCGGATGGCAGTGGTGCCGTGTGCATAAGCGGTGCGCAGGGCAAAATCCATGCGGGCGCGAACATCTTCGGCTGACCAACTGGCCTCCCGGTCCTTGCCGACATTGTCCAGCGCGCCAGGAAAAGTTCCATCCGGATTGGGCGTGCGGGACCAGATATGGCCTTTATCAAGATGCGTATGGCACTCAACAAAACCAGGAAAGACGATGCCTTGATCGAGGTCAATTGTCTGTGCGGAAAGGTCGGCGCTTGCTGTAACTGCGGGCGTGATCTTGCTGACTACACCATTGGTTATGATGATATTGACGGCTGCAAAATCGCCTGTCACAGGCAGTGCATCCTTCAGGAGGCAAACTGGCACACGCGCATTGGCAATCAGCAGGTCATTCGCCATGGTTCAGCGTTCCTTTGACATGGCGCTTTCATGCCAGTTCCTGAGCAGCAGATTTGATACGAAAACGATCGTGTAGAAGATCACGATGCCCATCAGCGACAACAGCAGCAATGCAGCAAAAGCCCTTGGCACATTGAGGCGGTAAGTGCTCTCGATGATGCGGTACGCCAGACCGGATCCAGCGCCCGCAGTGCCTGCCACGATCTCGGCAACGACGGCACCAATCAGGCTGAGCGGCCCACCGATCTTGAAGCCTGTGAGTATGTAGGGCAGGGCCGATTTCAGTTTGAGTAGCGTAATCTTGCTCCATGCCGATGCGCCATAAAGTTCGAATAGCGCCTCAAGGCCCCTGTCTGTCGAGCGCATGCCGGTGATGGTGTTGGACAAGACGGGAAAATACGTGACGATGAAAGCCGTCATCAGCACCACGGTCGGACCTGAATAATAGATCAGCAGGATTGGCGCGATGGCGATGATAGGCGTCACCTGCAAAATGACGGCATAGGGAAACAGCATGTTTTCCGCCGTCTTGAACATGCCCAGCACCACCCCCAGTGCCACGCCACCGGCAAAGGCCAGAAGCATGCCCAGAAGGGTGGTCTGCAATGTTACCCACATGGAGGTGGAGAGCACACCCCAGTCTCGCACCAGCGCTGTGATCACACCGGAGGGGCTAGGCAATTTGTATGGCGGAGTGGCGTGATACCAAACCGACCATTCCCAATAGCCGAGAATGGCTGCTGCAAGGAGCAGCGGGAGGATGTAGCGGGAGACAGCGTTCACGCGGCACCCATGCTCGAAGGAGCTGGCCCGCAATACTCACAGGTGATCATGGGAATCCATGGCACTGTGAAGCGCAGCCGAGGCAGCCGCGCATGTCCGGGCATAGGCTGGTGTCAGGCGGAAGGCCTCTGTGCGAGGGTAAGACGCATCCACAGCGATGCTGGCCACTACACGCCCCGGACGCGCTGCCATCACGATGATGCGCGAGGAAAGATAGGCACTCTCATACACAGAGTGCGTGACAAAGATGACAGTGATATTGCGGGCTTGCTTGAGACGCAGCAGGTCATCATTCAACCGGAAGCGCGTGATTTCGTCGAGTGCTGCAAAAGGCTCATCCATAAGAAGCAGCCTGGGCTCTGTCACCAGCGCACGGGCGATGGATACCCGCATTTTCATGCCACCTGAAAGCTCACGGGGATAGACATGGGAAAAATCCGACAGCCCCACCAGCGCGAGCGTTTCGCGCACTTTTGGTTCTGCAGCGGATTTCGACATGCCTTTGAGCTTCAGCGGCAGATAGACGTTCTCTAAAATGCTGGCCCAGGGCATCAGCGTTGGCTCCTGAAAGACAAACCCGATGTCGCTTCTGGCCGAGCCTCCTTTTGGCCAAGTTATGGCACCATCTGACACTTCCGCCAGTCCGGCAATCAGGCGGAGCGCCGTGGATTTGCCGCAGCCTGATGGGCCGAGGAGCGAGAGGAATTCTCCCTCCCGGACATCCATTGTCAGGTCTTCAAGCGCAACAGTGCCGTTGGCAAATTCCTTGCGGACATGGGCGAGTTCAACCAGTGGCATGGTCACGAGCGGTGTCGTTCCTGTCAGCGCCTGGACCAATTATTGCCGCAATTCCTTGCCGGTACCCTTGTTGACGAACTGCAGGGTGTAGCTCTTCTTGTAGTCAAGATCAGCCTTGTAGAGGCCAGCCTTTGCCATCTTGTCGAAGAAGCTCTTCATGCGGGCGTCCGTCATGGCGCCAATGCCAAGCTGCAAGGTGTCGCCGGAATCAACAATGCCATTGGCTTTCATCAATGCAATGCCCGCCGCTATCTTGTCGTCACTCATTTCGGGATTGTCTTTCTTGATGAGCGCATTGGCAGCGGCGTTGTCGCCGTAAAGATAGTTATACCAGCCCAGAATCGAGGCTTCAACGAACTTCTGCACCATGTCAGGCTTCTTCTCGACGAGTTCTCGCCGTGTCTCGATGGTGGTGGAGTATGTGTCAAAACCAAAGTCCGCCAGCAGGAAGACCTTGGGTTTGAAACCGGCCGCCTTCTCGATCACGACAGGCTCGGAGGAAAGGTAACCCTGCATCACGGCCTTCTTGTTGGCCAGAAAAGGAGCCGCGTTGAACGTGTAGGGCTTGGTCTGCTCTTCCTTGAAACCGTGCTCGGATTTCATCCACTGAAAATAGGAGGCCAGACCTTCACGTGAAACAAGGATGTCGTTGGATTTCTTGAGATCGGCGAATGTCTCGAAGCCTTCGCCCGGATGCGCGATCAGCACCTGCGGTTCCTTCTGAAAGCTGGCCGCCACAACGATTGTGGGGATGTTTTCCTGCACTGCCGAGAAGGCTTGCAGCATGTTGCCGCCCATGTAGAAATCAATCTTGCCGACAGGCAGCAGCATGCGGTTGTTGGCCTGCGGGCCGCCGGGAACGATGGTCACGTCAAGCCCCATCTTTTTGTAGGTACCATCGGCTACGGACTGATAAAATCCACCATGCTCTGCCTGCGCCAGCCAGTTTGTGCCAAAGGTCACTTTTTCAAGGGTCTGTGCCGAGGCGGAAGACAGGGACAAACCAGCTGCGATTGCCAGTGCAAATGCCGAAAAATCACGACGGTTGATCATTGTGTGCTCCGTGAAGATAGAGGATCGGTGGTCTTCCATCCTGATATGGCGACCGATGGCAGAGAGTCCATCCCTGCGTAAAAAATAGCGGATTGGATTGGGTAAAAATGATTGCTTATCTGCCCTTGAGGTATGTCTGCACTGCGCTGCCTCTTTCACCGCAATTTTCCGACGTCGATACGCAAGATCAGCGGATGATAGCCAGACCAGCCAAGCCAGCGTTTTGAACCCGCTTCCGAAAGTGTCCATAGCGCGCCATCCCCGCCAAAGCTCAGGTCTTCCAGGCCGATGGGCATATCGTGGCGTATTTCTACCGCGCCTGACATCGTGTTGAGACGCAAGATCTCGCCAAAGCGGCTGCCTGAACGCGATACCCACAAGCGCCCTCTTGTATCAAAGGCCGCGCCCTGAGCCTCTGATGGCATCGGTATGGTCACGGTAGCATCGGCATCGGTCAAAGCGTTCTTCTGCAAAAGGGCAAAGGGAAAAGCCTGCAACTGGCTTGGTTGTCCACGCTCGTAAGAACCGAGCCAGAGCGCGCCATTGCCACTTGCCGCAAAGGAACCCTTGACACCGCCGGTCAGCTTTATGCTGCGTGTAACACGCCCGATGTCGACACCGCCTGTCAGCGTTACCTCGAAAATGATGCGGGTATCAGCGACGTAGAGCTTGCCGAATGGTCCTTTCGCCAGACCGCCGGCATGACCGCAGGTTTCAGGCAGATCGAGACTGCCGGTCACAGCGCCGGTGTCGGTTGAAACGCGGTATAGCCGACACGGACCACGGGCTTGCGCGGAGCTTTCGCTTCGATAAGCTGAAACATACAGTTCACCGCCTGCAATCGTCAGGCCTTGCGGCACGTAACCATCATCGAGTCCCGGTACCCAAATGCGCCGGGTAACTGCCGCACTGTTGGGGAAGTCTGTCAGCGTGCGCGTGGTGTGGGTCGGTGCAACACCGAGAGGCAGCGCCGATTGACCGGCAGCGGGGAGGGTAACAAGGAGAATTGCAAAGAGTGCAAATGCTGGTTTCATGCAATAAAATTACGTCAGATATGACACCCTGTCACGTGAAGGATCAGCAATTCGCAGGGGTTGAATGGCGTGAGAGTGATATGCCCCATGACAAACGCGGTATCTGTGATAATTCCGGCTGATGCCATTTAACGCTACTGTTCTTACGCTTTATCCTGAAATGTTTCCCGGAACTCTAGGCCATAGCCTTGCCGGGGAAGCACTGGCCAATGGCCTGTGGTCACTGGAAACAAGGCAGATACGCGATCATGGTCATGGCAAGCACCGCGTCGTGGATGACACGCCCGCCGGCGGCGGCGTCGGCATGGTGCTGAAAGCCGATGTTGTGGCCGCTGCCATCGATGCTGCATCCCGGCTGGATGATCCGCGTCCGCGCCTGCTCATGTCACCGCGGGGTCGCCGGTTCACACAAGGCGAGGCCCGCGCATTGGCCACGGGGCCGGGTGTGGTCATCCTGTGTGGCCGGTTCGAAGGGGTGGATGAGCGTGTGATCGCAGCGCGAAACCTGCAAGAAGTGTCCATTGGTGACTACGTACTTTCAGGAGGCGAAGTGGCAGCGCAAACCCTGCTCGACGCCTGCGTGCGGTTGATCCCCGGTGTTATGGGCAA
This sequence comes from Hyphomicrobiales bacterium, assembly GCA_031372765.1. Taxonomy (GTDB): domain Bacteria; phylum Pseudomonadota; class Alphaproteobacteria; order Rhizobiales; family Beijerinckiaceae; genus JADCCX01. The sequence continues at coordinate 13,423 of JANMLW010000259.1, read as the reverse complement.
GCTCGAATCAGGCTCGGATGAGAGCCATGAGAATGGTCTGCTGGAGTATCCGCATTATACACGCCCGCGCGAATTTGAAGGCGTGCCAATCCCCGATATCCTGCTTTCGGGAGATCATGCCCGGATCGCCAAATGGCGGCGCGAGGAAGCCGAACGGATCACAAGGGAACGCCGGCCCGATATGCTGCAAAAGACGTCGCTTTCATGACAATATCCATCGACATCGGCACGCCTTTCCTGTAAGCGCACCGCTCAACTCACAAAAAGCGTCCCGAAACGCTCCGGCCAAAGAGCCGACAACCGGAAAAAGGTATCATCTGATGAACATCATCGAGCAGCTCGAAGCTGAGCAGATTGTCAGACTTGGCAAGACCATCCCCGATTTTCAACCCGGTGACACTGTCATCGTCAATGTGAAAGTTGTGGAAGGCGAGCGCAGCCGCGTACAGGCCTACGAAGGCGTCTGCATTGCCCGCAATGGTGGCGGCATTCAGGAGAGTTTCACGGTCCGCAAGATTTCCTACGGCGAAGGCGTGGAGCGTGTGTTCCCGGTCTATTCGCCGATGATCGACAGCATCAAGGTTGTCCGCAAGGGCAAGGTGCGTCGCGCCAAGCTCTACTACCTGCGTGATCGTCGCGGCAAATCGGCGCGTATCGCCGAGCGTATCGACAAGGACCGCGTGGCCAAGATGGAAGCCTCCAAGGCTGCAAAGTCTGCTGCGGCCGCCGCCAAAGCCCAATAACAGTTGCGCTTCGCATATGAAAAAGCCGCCCATCGGGCGGCTTTTTGGTAGGCAACTCGGTGTTATAATCTACCTTGGAAAGCTGCATCTATCGCTCGGTTTGTTTGCGGTAGCAGCCAATCGGTGAAGTACGTCCTCATTGATGGCCTCTAAATGCCAGCCATACGCTATACGGCAGGAACCTTCTCCCGCAGTGTGAGAAGAAAACATAGCAGCCATAATCACGTCACACTGAACCATTTTTCCTCGCGCCCAGCATCTGTTACTAACTGACGACACACCTTAAGTTTGAAGGAATGATTTCCATGTCCTATGATCTCATTGTTATCGGCTCTGGCCCCGGCGGTTATGTCTGCGCCATTCGTGCGGCTCAGCTGGGGTTGAAAACCGCTATCGTCGAGAAGATGAAAACCTTTGGTGGCACCTGCCTCAACATCGGCTGCATTCCATCCAAGGCGCTGCTGCATGCTTCGGAACTGTTTGATGAAGCGGGCCATGGCTTTGAGGCTTTGGGCATTGATGTTCCCAAGCCGAAACTGAACCTGCCGGTGATGATGAAACACAAGCAGGATACGGTCGATGCAAACGTCAAGGGCGTTGAGTTCCTGCTGAAGAAGAACAAGGTTGAGGCGTACAAGGGCCATGGCAAAATTCTCTCGGCGGGCAAGGTGGAGGTTACCGCTGCTGATGGCACCGTGACCGTGCTTGAAACCAAGAGCATCGTCATCGCAACGGGGTCCGATATCGCTTCCCCTCCCGGAGTCAAAATCGACTTTGACGAGAAGATCATCGTGTCCTCGACCGGCGCGCTTGAACTCGACAGGGTACCGGCAAAATTGATCGTTATAGGTGGTGGTGTCATCGGCCTTGAGCTTGGCTCGGTCTGGCGGCGGCTTGGTTCCGAGGTTGTCGTGATCGAGTATCTCGACCGTATCTTGCCGGGCATGGATGACGAGATAGCCAAAAATTTCCTGCGCATTCAACAAAAGCAGGGCGTGACATTCAAGCTCTCCTGTAAGGTTACGGCAGTGGCCAAAGGCAAGAAGGGCGCAACTGTCACCTTCGAGCCGGTTGCAGGTGGTGCAGCGGAAACCGTGGACGCCGATGTCGTGCTGGTAGCTACGGGCCGCCGTCCCTACACGGATAATCTTGGCCTCGAAGCAGCAGGCGTCGCCATGGAACGCGGCCGCGTGGTGATCGATGCTCACTTCGCCTCAAGTGTGCCGGGCATCTATGCCATCGGCGATGTGGTGCGCGGGCCGATGCTGGCGCACAAAGCAGAGGATGAAGGTGTGGCTGTTGCGGAAATTCTGGCGGACCAGAAGCCGCATATCAACTACGACAATATCCCCGGTGTGGTCTACACTTGGCCGGAAGTCGCCTCCATCGGCAAAACCGAGGAAGAGTTGAAAGCCGCGGGCACTGCCTATAAAGTTGGCAAGTTTCCCTTCACGGCCAATGGTCGTGCGCGCGCCAACCGTGCCATGGATGGTTTCGTCAAGGTGCTGGCGGATGCCACGACGGACCGGGTTGTCGGTGCCCATATCATAGGCGCGGGAGCAGGTGACCTCATCCACGAGGTTGCTGTGCTGATGGAGTTCGGCGGATCATCGGAAGACCTCGCCCGTACCTGCCACGCGCATCCCACAATGTCGGAAGCGGTGAAGGAAGCGGCGTTGGCCGTGGACAAGCGCTCGATCCATATGTGAACAGAAACGGCGTTATGCTTAGGGTCAGGCTCCGTTCCAACTACTGAACAGGAGCAGCGGCGGGGGTGTAGTCTTCAGCGTCGCCTGTCGCACCAGGTTCATTCCCCAGCTTTGTCCAATTGGCCTTACCTTTTTCGATCTGTTGGGTCATGCCCTTCTCCCAACGTCCTCGTACGTCATGGGAATAATTGAGATACAACTTGCCCTCCACGATTGTCCAGACATCGGGGCTGGCTGGTGCCTTGTAACCTTGTCCGGCAGCCCAGGCACAATGCCCGTCAAACTGGGGCGCGTATCGGTCAGGTGATGCGCTGAAAAGATCCAGGTTTTCGGCGCTGGAAAAAGCAAACACGGCACCTTTCCAGTCTGCGGTAAACCGGCGGCTGCCCGGAACGCCCTGCGAGGGTCTCGTGGCCTTAGGGAGGTTGAAATAGGCCACGATATCTCGCCCGCCAACGGCAAAATTTGTGGAATCCACATGCAACGGTCCTGCAGAGACCTTGCGTGTTCCCAAGGCAAGATAAGACAGGCCGCCAAGGCTGCAGACCAAACCACCCAGGATGAAATGTCGCCGCCTCATGTGGTTCGCTCGCCGTTTTATATGTTGAATATGTATCGTGCGGATGAATTCAATCACAGACAAATGTCATTTCCGTGAGAAGGCCCAGCGGTAATGAGAGTGTAACCACACTGATCAGATTCATTGCAAAGCATCTGCCAAGGTGGCGTGCAGACAACCTCAGTTCAGCACCGCAAGCGCGTCATCAACGGCCTGGAAGAAATTTCTGGCTGCCCCATCACCCACCGCATCATGCGTTGCTGAAGAGGGATGACCGTCAGGAGCAACAGTCGCCGGCTTTTCAGTATCCTCACATTGATCGTCGTTTTCGTCGTGAATGGCCTTCTCCGAAAGTAATTTTTCGATATCGATCCGGAATTGCTCCAGACGGGCATAGGCTGTCATATGCATGGTTGTTTCACCGGTTTTGCCGATGTCCTCTGTGACGATAACCGTTCCAGCCAGAAAATGTGTTGATTTTTTGTCGGCTGATCAGTCAGCCACACCCAGAAATGCCTGCCAGAGGCCTTCTACAAAGGCAGGATCAAGGTCTTTGGTGATAAAGACCATGCGGGTGCGGCGGTCATCATCGGGCCACTTTTCCAGAATGACGGGTGGATGAAACACATGCTGTACGCAGTGGATGATAACGGGATTGTCCAGGTTCTCGGCAATTTTGACGATGGCTTTCAGCCGCAGCAATTTTGGCCCGTGGGCAGAACGCAGCAATTCCTGAAATAGCGAGAAACTCCCGGCTGAAATCGCCCTGTCCGTTGAAAGCGCATGAGCACGGATAGAGGCATCGTGGCGGTTGATGTCAGATGTGTCCTGACCGCGCGCTTCTGCGGACGCACTGGCGCTCTCGCTGCCGGTATGCACCGTGCCATCCGCATGGCGATGCGCGTTGCGACCCAGACTGGCGAGAACAGCTTCATCCTGTAACCAGCGACTGACATCAGGTGATTTTCTCGCAGGATCATAAAGGCCGCAATCCAGAAGATTGGCTGCTGTCGCATCAGCCACAGCAACGCGCTGTGCCGCCGGGTTGAGCGCCTGCAGGCGCGCTTTCACTGCCGTGTTTTGTGCACCGGCAAGATCAGTCTTGGTCAGGACCAATCGGTCAGCGACGGCTACCTGCCGTACGGCCTCCGGATGATTGTCGAGGGTTGCCATACCATTGACCGTATCTACAACGGTGACTACGCCTTCAAGCTGATAGCGCATGCCAAGGTAGGGGTGCCCCATGATCGTTTGCAGGATGGGAGCGGGATCAGCAAGACCCGTCGTTTCGATGATGACGCGTTGAAAGAGCATCATGCGGTTGTTGTCCCGCCGCCGCAGCAGGTCCTCCAGTGTGTTGACCAGATCGCCACGGATGGTGCAGCAGAGGCAGCCGGACTGCATCAGGATCATGCCATCCTCGACACTTTCCATCAGCAGGTGGTCAAGGCCGATCTCGCCAAACTCGTTGACGATGACAACGGTGTCATACAGATCAGGGTCTTTGAGCAGGCGGTTGAGCAATGTGGTTTTGCCGGCACCCAGAAAGCCGGTGATGACTGTAAGCGGTATGGGCGGCACAGGCCCTTTTGGACTGTAGGTCATGGGTGTTTATGCCGTGCTGGGGCGGCTTTGCACCCAGACATCCAGTGCAAGGCCGCTGATGACAAGCGCGATACCGATATACTGCAAGGCCAGCAATCGCTCGTCCATAAAGACGGCGGCGGACAGTATGGCGACAATCGGTTCCAGCAGGAACAGCAACCCCACCGTGGCCGGGTTGAGCAGACCTCCAGCCACAATCTGGCAGGCAAAACCGATGTAGAAGCCGATGGCGGAAATGGCGATGGGCAGCCAGTTGGCAGCTATGCTCTGAAAGCCAACGATTCCGGTCAGCAGTGCAGCGGGTGCGACCACAACTTGCGCGATTGTCTGCATCCAGAACATCAGGGTCAGTCTGTCCTGTTTCACCTGAGCCGTGATGTGAAAGAGTGCTGCACAGGAGAGGCTGGCCATGAAAGCCAGTGCCACACCGCGCCAGTCGAGGCTCGCCGTGCTGGGACCGACACAAAGCACGATACCGACGAAAGCAATGCTGAAGGCGATCAAGCGTGAAGATGCAAGCGGGCCGGAACCCGTAAAGGGACCAATCAGAATAAGCACAAGCGGGAAAGTGTAAAACACTGTCACGGCTATGGCGACAGGGACGAAGGTCAGGGATGAAAGATAGCAGATACCCGTTATGCCGGCGAGTAGCCCCAGCATGACAATGTGCTTCTCCTCGCCTCGGTTCATGCGAAAGGATTTTCCAATGGTCAGCATGACGATGGTCAAAAGAACAACAAGCACGATGCCGCGCTGGAATGCCAGATTGCTGCCGTTAATTCCAGCCTGTCCGGCTACACGGGCCGCTGGAATGTTGATGCCGTAGGAAATGGCCCCCAGCAAGGCCGCCGCTCCACCGAGCAGCGGGTGCGCCGGTGTCGTCATTCTTCTTCCCCGGTAACCTTCTTCTTGGCCTTGGGTGGCGAGGCTTTTGCAAGAGCGGCTTTTGCAGGAGCGGCTTTTGCAGGGACAACTTTTGGATTTGCTCCTGTTACCCTGGTTGATTGTGCGTTGCGCTTGTTGTCGGAAGCCGCTTGTCCACGTTGTGTTTCTGTCTGTTTCATGGCCGCCTGACCAGGGCGGATACCCGCTGCGGCAGACGGACGCTGGTTGCCTGCTTTGGGTGCCGATGTAATCACGCCGGGCAACTGGAGAGGGGCAGCGACAGCGCCTTCACCCGACGTTTGGCGCTGGGACGTGGCAGGGCGAATGGCAGCAGCTGACGCTGGGCGCAAAGGAGCGCCGGTTTCAAGGCCAGGAACACTGCTGGAAGCACTGCCGGAATCTGATCCGCGCAGTCCGGCAGGTGCAAGAGCTGAGGCTGATGCCGGAAGGCCGGGGATAGAGCCTTGCGGGGGACGTGCCGGTGCAGCGGTCTGGACAGGGGTTGGAGCGGCGCGACGGCCTCCCGGCCCCATGGCAACGGCCGTACTGCCGGGTGTGCGGCCAAGACTGACCGAAACAGCTGTGATGCCGCTCCGGGGCCCCAACAGGCCGCGTCCACTGCTGCGAACGCCGTAGCCGCGCTGTGGTGTGCTAACCTGCTGGCTGAAGAATGCCAAAGGTGAACCCGCACCCATGCTGTCCCCGCTGGCGCTGTCAGCAAAGATCGAACCACCGTAATCGGAGTCATCCGCCAACACGACACCGCGACGGCGGCCACTACAAATCTCAGAGCGCATGTTGGGCGCGGATGTATAGCCGGACGAGGGCAAGCTGCGCAGCGTCTGGCCATTGCCGCCCCAGGTGCCAAAACCCTGATCCAGCAATTGCGCGGACCGGATAACGCGGTCCCCGCCTGAGCTTGCTCCCAGCACGACGGCAATCAGCGTGCGTCCGCCCCGTGTGGCCATTGAGACCAGATTGAAGCCGGAAGCACAGACAAAGCCGGTCTTGAAACCGGTTGCACCGGCGTAGCGACCGATAAGGCCGTTGGTGTTGTTCATAACCCGGTTGCCGAGCTGTACCGCTCCAATGCCCCAATAATCGGAATACTCCGGAAAATCCGTCAGCATGGCACGCGCCAGCAAGGCAAGATCCCGTGCCGAGGTCTGGTGCCCGTCGGCATGGAAACCATGCGGGTTCACAAACCGCGATTCATGCATGCCCAAACGCCGCGCCTCAGCATTCATCATGGCGGAAAAGTTGCCGACTGAGCCGCCGATGCCTTCGGCGATGACGACCGCGACATCATTGGCGGATTTGACCATGATGATCTTGATGGCGTTATCGAGGGTGATTTCCTGGCCGGGGCGAATACCGATCTTGCTGGGCTTCTGGCCTGCCGCATTGGCTGACGCGATCAAGGGTGTATCCATGGTGGCCAGACCGGATTTGACAGCGCGCATGGCGACGTATGCCGTCATCATCTTGGTGGTGGAGGCCGGGTTCCAGGGACGCGTTGCATCTTCCGAGATCAGCACCTGCCCTGAAGTCGCGTCAATGACCAACACTGGCGACTGTGCGACAGCAGTCTCTGCCGACACACCGCCAAAGAGCAGTGCTGACAAGACGAGTATTTTCAAGCGGGGATGAGTTTGAAAAATCAAAATTGAATCCGGTCTTTTCGAGAAAGATGTCGAGACGAAGCAAGGTGATTTGTCCCTAGCTACATGCGTCGCAGCTTGTTGGGAAGGGTTTCAGGAAAGTTCTGTCTGGATTTCCGTCTCACTGCGGCGCAAATGTGTCATCAGAACCGATTCCGGCTATTGTCAGCAGCTATTCTGGATTTTACCCAAGCAATGCTCTGGATTCCCATCACATTGATTGCCGCTGCTGCTCAAACTGCGCGCAATGCCACGCAAAGAGCCTTGACCGAGATCATTGGCACTGTTGGCGCAACACAGGTGCGCTTCATCTACGGGTTGCCCTTTGCCGTGCTGTTTCTTGCAGCGGTGATCGGGGTGACGGGTGAGATGCTTCCTGCTCTCACCAGCGCTGCCCTGTTGTTTGCCCTTGCAGGTGCCATTTCGCAGATTATTGCCACGGCCCTGATGCTGACAGCGATGAAGGCAAAGTCCTTTGCCGTCACCACTGCTTACATCAAGACAGAACCTGTGCTGACCGCCATTGTTGGGCTTGTGTTGCTGGGCGATGTGTTGACGCTGCCCAAGATGATCGGCATTCTTGTCGCTACTGGGGGTGTGCTGGTCATGAGCATAAAACCAGAGGCACTGAAGTCTATGCTTCTCGAAGTGAAACCGGCACTCACCGGCATTGCGGCGGGAGCCTGTTTCGGATTGTCAGCTGTTGCCTTTCGCGGGGCTATCCTTGCTTTGCCATCAGGTGGATTTGCGGTGCGTGCAAGCACGATCCTCGTGCTCGGCCTCGTTATTCAAAGTGCCCTGTTGCTGGTCTACATGGTATTGTTTGACCGGGGCGCGCTCTCACGCAGTTTTCAGGTCTGGCGGCAATCCATGGGTGCGGGTTTTCTGGGCGCACTTGCTTCGCAATTCTGGTTTCTGGGTTTTGCGCTGACATCCGCCGCAAATGTCCGGACATTGGCACTGATCGAAGTCTTCTTCGCGCAGCTTGTCTCTCGCAAGCTCTTCGCCCATGAAACATCCTTGCGGGAATATGCAGGCATGAGCATGGTCATCGTTGGTGTGGGGTTACTGCTGCTTGCGGCGTTTTGAATATCGTTTGGGAGAATGACAATGGCCAAAATCGCTTTTATCGGACTGGGCAATATGGGCGGGCCAATGGCTGCCAATCTTGTCAAGGCGGGACATGCCATCACAGGGTTTGATCTCTCGCCCGTGTCTGCTGCCGCCGCTCAGGTGGATGGCGTAACCATTGCCGGTACCGCAACTGATGCCGTGAAGACCGCTGACGTAATCATCACCATGCTGCCAGCAGGCAGGCATGTGCGTGCTGTCTGGGCCGAACTTTTGCCAAAGTCCGCCAAAGGGGCCCTGTTCATTGATTGCTCCACGGTGGATGTCGACAGTGCGCGGGCTGTGCATGGTCTGGCGACGTCGGCGGGTTTGTTCTCGCTTGATGCGCCGGTCTCGGGTGGTACGGGGGGTGCCAAAGCCGCCACGCTCACTTTCATGGTGGGTGGCGACGAAGGTGCTTTTGCAGCAGGTAAGGCCATCCTTGAGAACATGGGACGCAAGGTTGTGCATTGTGGCGGTGCGGGTGCAGGTCAGGCCGCCAAGATATGCAACAACATGATCCTTGGCATCTCGATGATCGCTGTCGGGGAAGCCTTTGTCCTGGCGGAGAAACTGGGCCTCTCGTATCAGGCCCTGTTCGATGTGGCTTCCACCTCATCAGGGCAATGCTGGTCATTGTCGACCTATTGTCCGGTTCCCGGACCGGTTCCGACATCCCCTGCCAATAATGGCTACAAGCCCGGTTTTGCGGTTGACCTGATGCTGAAGGACCTGAAACTGAGTCAGGAAGCGGCTTTATCAGCGGGTGCGGCGACACCGCTGGGGGCGTCTGCCGCCCAGCTATACGCCCTGTTCCAGGCGGCAGGACATGGCACTGATGATTTTTCAGGGATCATCAATTTCCTGCGCGGGATGGATTACAAGGCGTGAGGTGAAAAGCCTCAATCCAGCCCGGTCAGTTCATGTCGCAATGGCAGGCAAACACATGTCGAACAGGAAAATGCCAGTTTGGTGAATAAATTTCTGATTTCCCCCGTGATCGAAACGCTTCGTCAATCGTTTGGGGTGATTGTTCGTGCATTAACGTCATGTTGTGTACGGAAATCCCGATGGACGATTTGTTGCGTGAGTTTGTCGTTGAAACCACAGAGAACATCGATGTGGTCGATAACGAGTTGGTGCGTTTTGAGCAGGACCCCAACAACAAGGCGATCATTGCCCAGATTTTCAGGCTTGTTCATACAATCAAGGGAACCTGCGGGTTTCTGGGCTTGCCGCGCCTTGAAGCGCTGACCCATGCAGCCGAGACAGCCATTGACAAGTTCCGGGACGGTGCACCTGTCACGCGCGATGCCGTATCGCTGATCCTGTCCACCATTGACCGCATCAAGGTTATCATGGCCGAGCTTGATCGCTCGATGGCCGAGCCAACAGGCGAGGATGGCGATCTAATCGAGGCTCTGGAAGCGCTCTGGAGAGCAAACTCGGCACAGCCAGACATGAGCCACTCCCCGGAATCTGTTGTAACTGATTTTACCGTCGGGTCCCTGACGTACCAGGTTCTGGAGCGCCCCCTTCGCCCCGGCGAAGTTTCCCTGGATGATCTGGAGCAGGCTTTCCGCGAGACGCATGCCGAGGAAAGCGAATTTGACGCCCAGGCCTTGCAGAAAGCCGGATTGGCCGATCATGGTCCGCATACGCACCACGACAGTCTGGAGATGACAGCCGCGCAGGAAGCAGCTGCAGAGGTTGCCAATTCCGATGCGGCACGCCGCAGTAATTCCATCCGCGTGCCGGTTGATACGCTAGAGCATCTTATGACGATGGTTTCGGAACTGGTGCTGACGCGCAACCAGCTAATGGAAATTTCTCGCCGTGATGAAAACAGCGCCTTCAAGGTGCCCTTGCAGCGCCTGTCTCATGTGACAGCCGAACTGCAGGAAAGCGTGATGAAAACACGCATGCAGCCGATTGGCACGGCATGGGCAAAGCTGCCACGTCTCGTGCGCGACCTGTGCGAGGATCTGGGCAAGGAGCTCGATCTGGAGATGAATGGTGCAGACACCGAGATCGACAGGCAGCTGCTTGATCTGGTCAAGGACCCCATGCTGCACATGATCCGCAACGCTGCCGATCATGGTATCGAACGGCCTTACGACCGCGTGAAGGCCGGTAAATCCGTTCGAGGCATGATCCGCGTTTCCGCGGCCCAGGAAGGTGGCTATATCACGCTTTCAATCGCCGATGACGGGCGTGGACTTGACCTGCCGCGCATCCGCGCCAAGATAGTCTCGCAAGGTCTGGCGCTTGAGGCAGATGTTGCCCGCATGAACGACCAGCAGGTCGCCCGCTACATTTTCCAGGCTGGGTTCTCAACGGCAGAGAAGGTCACAAATGTCTCCGGTCGCGGCGTCGGCATGGATGTTGTGCGCAACAACATAGAGCAAATGGGCGGATCGATCGATGTCCGCACTGAAGCGGGCAAGGGCACCACCGTCGATATCAAGATACCCCTGACATTGGCGATTGCAGCCGCACTTATTCTGGAAAGCGGCGGGCAGCGTTTCGCGCTTCCGCAAATGGCCATCATCGAGCTTGTTCGCCCCAGTGGCAGCAATGAGGCCCGCGTCGAGCATCTGCACAGTGCGCCCGTGTTGCGCCTGCGTGAGCGGCTGTTGCCTCTCGTGGAACTGAGTCAGGTTCTGGGGCTGGAGTCTAAGCGCTCGGAAAACTGGTCGGATGCCTTCATCGTTGTCTGTCAGGTCGGGGCCATGAAATTCGGCATTGTCGTGGATAGTGTGTTGCAAACGGAAGAGATTGTCGTGAAACCCGTTTCGGCCCGCATTCGCCATCTGTCATGCTATTCCGGCGCAACCATTCTTGGGGATGGCTCCGTCATCATGATCCTTGATCCCAATGGTCTGGTGCAACACGTCGGCACGGTCGCGGAAGCGCACAACGATAACGCGGCTGCTGCAGATAATGCGCAGCTTCTGGCCAATGCCTCAAGCACGCTTCTGGTATTCCGGGCTGGAAAGGGCGGTCCCAAGGCGGTTCCCCTTGCCATGGTCACGCGCCTTGAAGAGATTGATGTCGCCAGGATCGAGCATTCCAATGGTCAGCGCCTGCTACAGTACCGCGGACGTCTGATGCGGCTTATACCCTGCAATCCGGATGTCTTGGTGAAAGAAGCTGGTACCCAACCGATTCTGGTTTTTGCCACGGGCAATGCAGTGGTCGGTCTGCTGGTTGATGAGATCATTGATATCGTCGAGGATAAGCTGGAGATGGGCATGGGCGGTGGTGAGCCGGGTGTCATAGGCTCTGCCATCATTCGCGGCCGCGCCACTGACATTCTGGATGTAACCTATTTCGTGCCTGAGATGGCCGGCGATGCAGCGTCCAGCTTGCATGTTCAGCGACGCCTTCTGCTGGTTGAACCTTCAGATTTTTTCCGCGCCATGCTTGGTCCCGTGTTGCAGGCTGCAGGGTTCCAGCTGCATCAGGCAGGCTCAGCTGCTGATGCCATGCGTCATCTTGCAGCCGGTGCCTTCGATGTAATCGTGGCTAATGTCGAGGATCACGGCACAATCGCGCTGGCCACCAAGGCCGGAAAGCGGACGTTATGCATCGGGCTGGCTGGCCGTGCCTCAAGGCAGATTCTCGAAAGCGCCCATCAGGCCGGGTTCAACGATGTCGTGGGCCAGTTTGATCGTGAAGGGTTGCTGGCCAGCATTGGCGCGGGCAATGCGATTGTAGGAGAAGCGGCATGAGCCCAATGCTGATGCAAACCAGCCCTATTCATGCCGGCGCCATTCAAGACACGACGGTTGCTGAAGCTGATGCGATGCAACTGGTAACCGTTTTCGTCGAGGGTCAGTTGTTTGGCCTCCCTATCCTCCAGGTGCGGGATGTGTTCGTCGTCAATGGCGTAACGCCCGTTCCGCTGGCTGCAAGCTCTGTGGCCGGCCTGTTCAACCTCCGTGGCCGTGTGATGACAATGCTGAGCATGCGGGCCCTGCTTGGTTACAACCGGGACAGCAGCAAACCTGAGACGACTGCCATCGGTATTGAATGGAAGGGTGAGTCTTACGGCCTGCTTGTTGACCGTGTCGGAGAGGTGATGAATCTCAGCCCGTCAAGCAGGGAAACAAATCCGGTTAATCTTGATCCAAGATGGTCAGCAATCAGTGCCGGTGTGCACCGTTTGGAGGATCAGCTTCTGGTCGAGATAAGCCTCGATAATCTTTTCAACGGCCAGCTGCAAAAAGCGGCCTGAGTTACTGGAGACCGTAATGACCAAACATTGCCTCGTTGTCGATGATTCTGCCGTTATCCGCAAGGTTGCCCGCCGTATTCTGGAAGGCATGAACTACTCGATCATGGAGGCGGAAGATGGCAGCAAGGCGCTTGATGTCTGCGCCGTTCATATGCCTGATGCCATCCTGCTAGATTGGAACATGCCGGTGATGGATGGCTATGAGTTTCTTAAAATGCTGCGCAAGACCGAAAATGGCAAGAAGCCAAAGGTTGTTTTCTGCACCACTGAAAACGATGTTGCCCACATCGCCCGTGCCATGCACGCGGGTGCTGATGAGTACATCATGAAGCCGTTTGATCGTGAAATCCTGACAACCAAGTTTCTGCAGATTGGCCTGAACTGATTGATTGAAGTCCACTGGCACCCATCATGTCCGGAGCACCTGCTCAAAAGCTGCCGCTGATACCCCCGTCAGGCAAGCCCATACGCGTCATGATCGTTGATGATGCAGTGGTTGTGCGCGGACTGCTGTCACGCTGGCTGGCTGAAGCGGGCGGGATGCTGAAGCAAGAGGCCAGCATCACTGAGATAGAACGAAGGTTGCCTGCGTTCGCTAAAAAGCATCATGGAGAAAACTCAAACAATATTGTTTATGAATTGCAGCCTTTGTCTGAAATCCATTTCGACAGCCGCTATGGCAATTATAATTACAACACCACCAGCCGCCAAATGATGGCTGCCCTTACGGTGATCGGTATTTTTCTCATCATCACTGCCTGCATCAACTTTATCAATTTGGTTACAGCCGAATCCATCAAGCGTTCAAAAGAGGTAGGTATACGTAAAACCTTGGGCAGTTCGCGTACACAGTTGATCGCCCAATTTTTGGGTGAGTCAAGTTTGGTTACGGTGTTAGCCGTATTGTTGGC
>JANMLW010000238.1:0-4585 GCA_031372765.1 Hyphomicrobiales bacterium | reverse complement strand
GGAAAAGCGATGGATGTTGCCAGAAACGGCGATCCGGGCGGGTTCACCGTGTAACGCGTGATCAGATAAGCGGCGGTTCCTGCGATCAGAAACTCGAAGGCCAGCCGTGCCTTGCCGGAAAAACCTGCATGGCTTTGCTTTGTTACCTTCAGATAGTCATCATAAAAACCGATCATGCCAAAACCTGCTGTCACCAGCAGAACGATCCAGACAAAGGCATTGCCCCAGTTGGCCCACAGCACGGTAGAAAACAGAAAGCCCGACAGGATCATCAGGCCGCCCATCGTAGGCGTGCCTTTCTTGGTCAGCAGATGGCTGGCGGGACCGTCTTCACGGATAGGCTGGCCCTTGCCCTGCTTGATCTTGAGGAAGCCAATGATGGCGGGACCAAAAAAGAACACGAAGGCAAGCCCGGTTGCGGTGGCACCCGCTGTCCGGAATGTCAGATAGCGAAAGACATTCAACGCACTGAAAGAGGCTGAAAATTCGGCAAGCCAGACAAGCATCGGGCGGTCCTTGAGGTCATACAGCCCCTTGCGCCGCCGCAAGCTGCTGCTCTTGATTCACAAATTGTTCATTACAGCTGATCAGCCCCGAATCGTTTCAGTTCCGTTAACGGGGAAGCGTGATTTCAGGGCTGTCACAATGGGACCCATGCGACTGCCGAGCGAACCCTTTATCATCAGGGCATCGCCTGCCCGCATTGCATCAAGCACATAGGGCAACAGTTCGCCTGAAGATGGCGCATAAGAACCCTTCTTTTCGTCCGGCAGAACCTGCCATAGATGTTTCATCAACGGACCCGCTGCAAAAACAAGATCGATATTATTGGCATGAATAGCATCGACAATATCCCTGTGCATATCGGCAGCCGATAGCCCAAGCTCCAGCATGTCCCCCAGCACGGCAATGCGGCGCCCCCGCAAACCAACATCCAATTGCGCCAGCAGGGACAAGGCAGCTCGCATGGAGGCCGGGTTGGCGTTGTAGCTCTCATCGAGCAGGGCAAAGGACCCATCCGGAGCCATCAACTCACTGCGCTGACCACGGCCGGAGCCAGCTGCCAGATCAGCCAGCGCAATCGCTGTCAGCGCCAGATCTGCACCAGCTGCCTCTGCTGCGGCCAATACAACCAGCGCGTTCATGACCATGTGACGCCCCGGCGCCCCCACCTGAAACGTGACGGCCTTGCCGTTGACGAGCGCTTCGACAGCGGAACGATCCGGCGTCAGCACCAGTTTCAGCAGGCGTACATCGGCATTTTCATGTTCGCCAAAAGTGATGATGCGTCCTGCCGCGGATGACGCCGCATGCGCTTTCATGCGGTCAAACTCCGGATTATCCCGATTTATGATGGCGGTACCACCCGGCAGAAGGCCTGCGAATACCTCGCCCTTGGCATCTGCAATGGCAGCAAGGCTGGGGAAATGCTCCAGATGTACAGGCTCGACCGTGGTTATGACGGCTACATGCGGCCGCACCATGCGCGTGAGCGGTAAAATCTCAAACGGATGGTTCATGCCTATTTCAAAAATGCCAAAATCTGTGTCCCGTGGCATCCGGGCTAAGGTGAGAGGCACACCCCAATGGTTGTTATAGGATGCAACCGAGGCATGGGTGTTGCCCTGCCGCGACAGGACATGACGCAGCGCCTCCTTGGTGCTTGTCTTGCCCACTGAGCCTGTGACCGCCAGCACGCGACCCGTCATCCGGGCGCGCGCCGCAAACCCCAGACGCTCCATTGCCAGCAGGGAGTCATCGACGACATAAAGCGCGCCAAAGTCTTTCAGTGACGCTGCATTGGCCGCGGTGATAACAGCCGCGACGGCACCTTTTTCAAACGCCGTCTGAACAAATGCATGGCCATCGCGGGCTTCACCTTGCAAGGCAAAAAACAGATCACCGGACGCAATCGTACGGGTGTCGATTGACATGCCGGATACACCGGCTGGAGCAACGCCAACCATTGTCGCACCAAGCCCAGCTTGCAATTCCTCATGTGTCCAAAGCATCGTCATCAACTCACCTTGCCGCCCGCTTGCAGAATGGCTGCCCTTGCCACCGCGTGATCCGAGAAGGGCAAAACCGTATTGCCAACAATCTGGCCTTCTTCATGGCCCTTGCCAGCGATCACCAGCACATCGCCTGCCTTCAACATGGCAACCGCTGTCTGTATTGCCTCGGCCCGATCGCCGATTTCGCGTGCGCCAGGAGCAGCTGCCATGATGGCACGCCGGATAGAGTCTGGATCCTCGCTGCGCGGATTATCATCGGTGACAATGGTGATGTCAGCACCGCGGTCTGAAATATCGCCCATGATAGGGCGCTTGCCCGCGTCACGGTCCCCGCCGCACCCAAAAACGCAGATCAGACGGTTGGTGGCATAAGGTCGCAAAATCTCCAGAACATTAGCCAGCGCCCCGGGCTTATGGGCATAATCGACCAGCACGGGGGCATTGTTTACCTCGCCCACTTTCTCGAGGCGTCCTGGCACACCGTCAAGCTGCGCCAGAGCGGCCATGGCGCTGGCTTCGCTAACGCCAGTGGCCATACACAGGGCAGCAGCGACGAGCGCATTCGAGGCCTGAAAATCTCCGATCAACGGCAGGTGAATATCGTGCCGACGGCCATGCACACGCACGACGATATCCTGTCCATGGGCGGCACGTACCGCCCGTGTGATGGCAATATCGGCATTGCGCCGACCGATTGTGACGGGCTTCAAACCAGCATATCTGGCTGCCGCAAGTGCTTCATTCTTCCACGGTTGAGAAGCCGCGATGATGGCCTGCGAACCTTTGGGTGCAAGCCGTGTGAAAAGTTCCATTTTGGCATCAAAATAGGCGCGCATCGTCGGATGATAATCCAAGTGATCACGCGAGAGATTGAGAAAAGCGGTAGCTTGCAGCTTCACACCATCCAGGCGGTGCTGATCTATTCCGTGGGACGAGGCCTCCATAGCCAGATGCGTGACGCCGTCCTGCGTGATCTCCTGCAATATCCGGTGGAGCGTCACAGGGTCCGGTGTTGTCAGGGAGCCGTATCTTGCACCCTTGGGTGTGACGATCCCTATGGTTCCCAGACTGGCCCCGGCAAGACCGGCGTGCATCCAGATTTGCCGGGCGAAAACAGCAACCGATGTCTTTCCGCTTGTCCCGGTTATGGCAACCGTATGGGCTGGTTGCTGCGGATAAAGACTTGCGGATGCATGAGCCAATGCGGCCCGCGTGCCGCCTTTTGCAGCATTTGCCACCACTACGGGGGCGCCGATGTTACCTTCAGGCATTCGGTCAGCCACGATGGCCACTGCCCCCTTGGCAGCAGCTTGTGCCGCGAAAGTCAGACCATCCACCTTAGAGCCGGACATTGCAAAGAAAAGCGCACCCGCCTTAACCATACGGCTGTCAGCCGTTATGAGTGTAATGTCTCGCTGGCCAAGCGGAGTCGGCAAATTGCCGATAATCCCGCCATTGGCCAGAACGTCCTTCAGTTTCACCGCATACCCCAGGGATTGTATCGGGCAACCAGCGGAAACGGTGTGGTGGGGTTTTCGAACCGCGGTGTCATATCCAACATGGGGGCAACACGCTCAATGATGAAGCCAGATGTCGGACCCGCGTTCCAGCCGGAGGTGCGCTGACCCATGGTTTCGGGCACGCCTTCGGGTTCGTCAATCATGGTCAGAAGGAGATACCGCGGCTTGTCAGCGGGCATCACCGCCATGAAGTTGGCGAGCACTTTTTCCTTGGAATAGCGCCCACGCACCACCTTCTCCGATGTGCCTGTCTTGCCACCCATGTAATAGCCCGGAATGTTGGCACGGGCTGCACTGCCCTTTTCGGCGTTCAGGCGCATAACGTAGCGCATGGCTTCTGATGTCTCGGGCTTGATGACGCGTTTGGCCAGTTTCCTTGCTTCTTCAGGCGAGCGCTTGATGTAGGTCGGCGGTATCATGAAACCGCCATTCACCAGCGAAGCCGTGGCAACCAGAGCCTGCAAGGGTGCGACTGCCAGACCATGCCCGAATGAGATGGTCATGGTGTTCAACTCACCCCAGTTCTTGGGCACAATCGGCATCGAGCTTTCGGGCAGCTCGGTCATCATGCGATCAAGCTGACCCATCTTGCGCAAGAAAGCCTTGTGGCCTTCTACACCAACACCCAGCGCCATGCGGGCCGTGCCGATGTTGGATGAATAGACGAACACCTCGGGCACTGTCAGAACACGACCCTTGCCGTGAAAATCGCCAATCTTGAACTTTCCGTAGCGCAGGGGCTGGCGTGCATCGAAGCTGGAGTTGAGATTATACTTGCCGGAATCCAGCGCCATAGCCGTTGTCAGAGCCTTGAAAGTGGACCCCATCTCAAACACACCAACCTGCAAGCGGTTGATATTGTTTTCGTTCTGCGCAGTGGCCGGCTGATTGGGATCATAGTCTGGCAACGAGACATGCGCGATGATTTCGCCTGTATTCACATCAATCAAAGCTGCTGCCGCTGCCTTGGCCTTGTAACGCTTGACCGCTTTCAGCATTTCATCCCGCATGGCGTGTGTCACACGCAGATCAATGGAGAGCTGGATCGGT
>JANMLW010000176.1:0-5658 GCA_031372765.1 Hyphomicrobiales bacterium | reverse complement strand
CTCGAAATCACCCTCGATCGGCACACCCAGAAGCCAGCGTCCCAGCACGCTGGTGGTAACCAGAAGGGCAACACCCAAAGCGAGCACTCCGCCAAGGGTCGCGACGGTGCCTGTCAGTCGTGTCAAGGTAGTTTCCGGCCGGGCATGCCCTCCTCCAGCTTCCACCGGCAATTCAGCCTCGGTCATGATTTCCCCTGCAATACTCTTCCCCTTGCACGACGTCATACCCTACCATCCATGCATCACGCATGTTGTCCTGTAGAGCCAGAGGCTGTTTCGAACTGGCAGGATTCTAGGGCCTCTTCGTGTCCGAACAGACATTGGCAAAGCCCCATGTCGGCACGGAGCATTTGCTGCAACCCGATAGACCGGTGAGCAACACAATTGCGACGAGAGCCAGAGAAAAACGTTTCATCGTGTAACCTCTAAACAAGTCTTGTTATCGCCTTATAACGGCGCAAAGATTGATAAAATCATCCATCAGCCAGCAAGCGCGTCGATTTCGGCATCCTCCAGATCGCCTGGCACAATGGTTACGGGGACCGGCAGGCCTAGCCCACCCTTGCCGGCAATCGAGGCAACAAGCGGTCCGGGACCATCGGTTCCCACGCCAGCGGCAAGGATGAGGCTTGAAATATCCTCATCTTTTTCGATCAGGTTGCTGATTTCCTGTGCGGTCACACCCTCCAGCATCACGCGCTCGGTGGCAATGGCGGCAATGGTGCTGGCCCGTTCAGCGGCAGCATCCAGAAGGCGCATGCCTTTTTCCTCGGCATCGGCTTTCATGATATCGCCAACACCCGGCCAGACCTGCGTTTCTCCCACGGGCATGACATAGAGCGTAACCAGACCAGCGCCGAGGCGAGCCGCCCGGCGGGCTGCATAATACAAGGCGCGGTCAGCCTCGAGGGTTTCATCCACAACCACCAGCAGCTTGGGCCGGTGGCCCGCTTCATAGGATCGCCGTGTGCGCATCTCTCAGATATCCATCCTGTCGCGAAAACCGCTCACACCCTATGTGGTCCTGACGAAGCCGACAATGTCCTTCACAGCATCCATGTTGGGACGGGCGATGGCGCGGGCGCGGTTTGCGCCATCTGCCAGAACACTGTCCACATAGGCCAGATCGGTGAGAAGGCGGCGCATTTCAACAGCAATCGGTGCCAGTCTGGCCACGGCCACATCGGCCAGGGCCTGCTTGAAGCGCGAGAACTGGCCACCACCAAACTCGGTCAATGTGGTTTCACGGGAAACATTGGCAAGGGCTGCATAGATCGTCACCAGATTGTCCGCCTCGGGGCGGCCTTCCAGTCCCTTGATTTCAGAAGGCAGATCATGCGGATCGGTCTTCGCCTTGCGGATTTTTGAGGCAATCATCTCGGCATCATCCGTCAAGTTGATGCGTGAATTGTCAGAGGCGTCGGACTTGGACATTTTCTTGGTTCCATCCCGCAAGCTCATGACGCGCGGTGCAGGTCCCTGCGTCAAGGGTTCGGGCAGCGGAAAATACGCATCGCCATATCCAAGTTCGCTGATGCGCCCGGCAAAATCGACGTTGAATTTCTGGGCGATATCACGGGTCAGTTCCAGATGCTGCTTCTGGTCCTCGCCCACCGGCACGTGGGTGGCGCGGTACACCAGAATATCCGCAGCCATCAGCGCAGGATAGGCATATAGCCCGACAGAAGCGTTCTCGCGGTCCTTGCCGGCCTTGTCCTTGAACTGCGTCATGCGGTTGAGCCAGCCGAGGCGGGCAATGCAGTTGAATACCCAAGCCAGTTCTGCGTGTTCGGCAACCTGGCTCTGGTTGAAGATGATCGAGCGCTTGGGGTCCACACCAGCGGCTATATAGGCAGCGACACCCTCACGGATGGCGCGCTGCAGATCCTTTGGGTCTTGCGGCATGGTGATGGCGTGCATATCCACGCTGCAATAAATGCATTCATGCGTGTCCTGCATCTCAACCCAGCGGGTGAGCGCGCCGAGATAATTGCCGATATGCAACGTGTGGGTTGGTTGCATGCCGGAGAAAACAAGCGGTTTGAAGGTCGCCATGGTGGAGGTGGCTCCAGTTGGAAAGGAGGCGCGTTATGGCAACCGGAGAAGGGGATGGCAAGGGGTTGATAAGGCGTTGATGAGCGCAGCATTGACGAACGGCCTTCCGCCAATGAGAAGAACATAACAGCGAATCGGCCTGTGATAGCGCTTGAAAAGGACAAACCATGCAGGCCATTGGTGTGATCAGCGGAACATCCATGGACGGCATTGACGTCTCGCTGGTTGATACGGACGGGCACGAAAAGGTGCTGACAGGACCTGGCCGAACCTATCCCTATCAAGCCGCATTACGTCAGACATTGCTTAACCTGATCGCCTCGCCCGAGCGCGCTGAGCAGGATCCGCTTGGCGATCTCGAACAAGCCGTTACACAGGCGCATGCCGGTGCCGTTCTGCAATTCATGCAGGATTTTTCCATCAAAAGGTCATCTGTTGATTGGGTCGGCCTGCACGGGCAGACCGTTTTTCACCGGCCGGAACGGCATTTCACGCGGCAACTCGGTTTTGGTGCCGAATTCGCACGGTTGACCGGCATCAATACGGTCTACCGCTTCCGCCACGCCGATATCGCAGCTGGTGGGCAGGGTGCCCCTTTGGCTCCGCTCTATCATCGGGCACTTGCAACAAGCCTTGATGGCCCTTTGATAGTGCTAAACCTTGGTGGTGTCGCCAACCTCACATATATTGATGGTGACATACTTCTGGCCTTCGATTGTGGCCCGGCGAGTGCCCCCCTTGATGATTTCGTGCTGCGCCGCACAAGCCAGCCCTTCGACCGTGATGGCAAGCTATCCGGCTCAGGACAGGTGAATTCTGATATGGTCCGGGCTTTCATGGACAATCCATTCTTTGATCTGAAGCCTCCCAAATCACTGGACCGCCAGGATTTTCACAGGCGGGCACAGATGGTGGACACTCTCTCTGATGCTGACGGTGCAGCGACCCTGGCCGCTTTCACTGTTGAGGGCATTCTGGCCTCTTTGCGCCATCTGCCGCGCGCTCCTGTACACTGGCTGGTCTGTGGCGGCGGTCGCCTGAACCGGCATTTCATGCAGATGCTCCAGCAAAAACTGGGCGTCCCTGTTGAACCCGTGGAAAGCGTGGGCTGGGACGGGGATTTTCTCGAGGCGCAATGCTTTGGTTATCTCGCCGTGCGTTCGGTGCTGGGTCTGTCGCTCAGCCTGCCAGGAACAACCGGGGTCGCCGTTCCCCTTACCGGTGGGGAATTGTGCAGGCCCCCTGAATTTCCCGTCAACCGTGATCCTTAACCACATCTTAAGACGAGGCACCCGCAGCGAGCCGATCTGTCGCATACTGGCACAAATCAGCATTTTGCCGAGGGTTTGCCATGCAGACAAACTGTCATACCACTTTTGACGGACGGTTCCGTATTCTGGACAGCTACCGTTTCATCGCGGCCAGCCTGATCTGCGTCTATCATTTCAACAAGGCGAATATCCTGGGTCTCGCCACCCTGTCGCCCTTGTTTGAAAACATGCGCCTGATGGTCGACTTCTTTTTTGTGCTGTCCGGCTTTGTCATTGCCAGAACCTATATCGAGAAAATCCATACGGGCGCTGACTATCGCCAGTTCATCTGGCGGCGCTTTGCAAGGTTGTATCCCTTGCATTTCCTGACCCTGATCGTCGGCATTGCGGGCGGTGCGATGATAGGCACGCAGCATTTGCAGGCAGGCACGAATCCGGAGGTGTTTTCCGCCAAGGCGATCATTGCCAATCTCACGCTCACCCATAGTCTGGGCGTCACCCATTATGGTTCGTTCAACATTCCGTCATGGTCGATCAGTGCGGAGATGGTCGTCTATCTCCTGTTTCCGCTGTTCGCCTTATTGGCCACGCGGCTGTCACCCTTGCTCAACATTGCCCTTATCATTCTTTATGTGGTTGCCACCGTATTCATCCGTGATGCTCTGGGACTCCGGGACTGGACCCTGACGTGGTACGACATGGGCGCGTTGCGGGCAGTGCCGACATTCTTTGCAGGCGTGCTCATCGCGCAGCTGCTGGCGACACGTTTGCGCCATTTTGCGCCGTCGCTCTGGTGGGCGCACGGAGCATTTGCCCTGTCCTTGCTGGCCATGCACGGCAACGGGCGGGATGAATGGACGCTGCTGTGCTTTGTCTTTGTGGTTATACTGGCTGCAGCCGGCGAGCGGCACGGGGCCAGGAGCGTGATGCAGCGCAAGGGTTTAGTACATCTGGGGGATGCGTCCTATTCGCTTTACATGTGGCACATGCCCATCAAGGTCGGCATCTTTGCCGTGATGGGCAAAATTTTCGGCGTTGGCCTGCTCTCGATGTGGGGTGCGGCCGTTTTGTCCTTTGCAATCTCGCTCACCGTAGCGCTGCTGTGCTACAGGTTCTTTGAAATGCCAATGCGCCAGTGGATAACGGGGCTCGGGGGAGCGGGTGCCGGGCGTCTTGAGCGGCGTGCGGTGGCGTAGTGATCATGCATAATGCAACCGAAGGAGATGGATATGCAGTTCTATGGCTATTTCCGCTCTTCGGCGGCCTATCGTTGCCGCATCGCCTTCAATCTCAAGGGTATTGCTCCTGAAACAGTCCATGTGCATTTGCGCAAGGGTGAACAGCGGCAGGCGGAGTATCTGGCCAGGAACCCGCATGGGCTTGTGCCGGCATTGGAAAAAGACGGTCATCTGCTGACACAGTCGCTCGCCATCATTGAATGGCTGGAAGAAACCTATCCCGCGCCGCGTCTGTTGCCGGTTGATGCGCTCGACCGGGCCTATGTGCGCTCACTCGCACTTTCTATTGCCTGTGACATCCACCCGTTGCAGAACCTGCGTGTTCTCAACCATGTGCGTGATGCCTTCGGGCAGGATCAGGCAGGCATGTTTTCCTGGGCGCGACATTTTGTGGCCATGGGGTTGGCGAATCTTGAGGCACAGATCAATGCAGCCTCCACAGCAGGTCAGTTCTGCTTTGGTGATACACCGGGCCTTGCCGATATATGCCTCGTCCCGCAGATGTATTCAGCGCAGCGCTTCAATGTGGATGTCTCGGCTCTTACCACGCTCAACAGAATCCGCGCCCGGTGCGATGCCTTGCCCACCTTTCAACACGCGCATCCTGAACAACAATCGGATTTCGAGGTCTGAATCGTATCGCTAACGCCAGCTTTCAGCGCCCTTCACGGCGGTTCAAAAACGCCAGTTTCTCGAACAGACTGACATCCTGCTCGTTCTTGAGCAATGCACCGTGCAACGGCGGGATAAGTTTGCGGTTATCCCGCTCGCGCAACACATCAGCGCCTATATCTTCGGACACCAGCAGTTTCAGCCAGTCCAGCAGTTCTGAGGTCGAAGGCTTCTTCTTGATGCCCGGCGCATCGCGCACCACGAAAAACACTTTCAGCACTTCCGCCACCAGATCACGCTTGATACCGGGGTAATGCACATCGATGATCTTCTGCAATGTCGATGCATCAGGAAAGGTGATGTAGTGGAAAAAACACCGGCGCAGGAAAGCATCGGGGAGCTCTTTCTCATTATTGGAAGTGATGATCACCACAGGTCGCTTGACTGCCTTGATGGTTTCGCCTGTCTCATAGACATGGAAC
>JANMLW010000128.1:0-2490 GCA_031372765.1 Hyphomicrobiales bacterium | reverse complement strand
GCCTTGTCTTCATTCCCATTCCGGAGTTTCTGCCATGAGCGCTGATGATGCTGACAGCACCAATGCCAAGACAGCCGCCAGAGATGGCAGTTCCAATGCCAGCAGCAAAGGCCAGTCCAATATCGCGGGCAATGCTGGTATCTCTGGCCAGTCCGATATCAGTGACAAGGCGAGCACCGGGTCTGCGACTTCCGACGCAACAGAGGCGGCATCAGACGCCACAGACCGTCAGAAGGTCGACCGCTTTCTCAATGACATGCTGCAGGAAGTTCAGCCCAGCACCGGCGATCTTTTCGCTGGCATGGACGACGGGGCAGGCAGTGCAAACATTCAGGCCTTGTCGCTGGCCGAAGAAGAAGAGGAAGCAAGAGCAGCGCGGGCGCTTTATGATCTTGATGAGCAGACGCCGGTGGAACGCATCAGAACCAAGGCGTCCATTGTCCGGGCCCACGACCCAGTCCAACTGACGGGGGGCGACCATCGCTTCATCCGGGATATCGAGGAGGAGCGCCTTGATGCCCATGCCGCCATGGTGATGGGCATGGGGGCCGCCGCTGACAGCGCCGCCGTCATGAAGAACGAGGTCAATTCCCAACTGCCCCGCCTGCAGCAACTCTGCCTGCTTGGCCTTTCTGGCACTGACAGTGTGATGCGTCGGGCCGCTGCCAGCGATGTCGTGCGGTTATTGCCCGATTTTTCTGAGGACTGCGCCACATGGATGGAGACGCCCCGGGCCAGTGAGGCCGAACGGCTCGGACTGGAACTGGCAGCCGCGATTGACTGGCGTGCTTTCCAGTCTGGCAATCCTCAACTCTCATTGCATGCGACTGGCATCCTGCTGACCAGCCTGCAGGCCCCGCTGTTGCGCTCATTGCCCGCAGCGACGATCCAGAACAACGCTGTCTATGCATTGGCCAAGAGCACTGGGCCTGTGCTGCAGGAAGGTGCACCCCATTCCATGGAGACCTTGCAGCGACTGCGCATGATCGATGCCGGTATCATGCCATTGCCACTGGGTGATGGACGCATCTCGCTCATCGAGCCAGCCCGACGTGTGGCTGCGGCCTTGCGTGACAGCTTGCACGTCATTCGAAGTGGCCGGTTCATCAGATCGGTTGATCTCCCCTCGCTCAACGTACAGGCCAGGCTTGAGCAGATCGTGATCGGCATTGGCATGATGTTGTCGGGTGCCTGCCGGGACACAGCATCAACGGAGACCGGCTTGATCCCGGTTGCATACAGTCTGGCACAGACCATCGTCAGGGGCACTGTCGATGTCGGCGGCCTGACGTTTCAGGAGAGCATGGAGAAGGCGCGGATCAGGAACGCCGAACAGGTCAAGAGCATTCAGGAGAAGGCAGATCTTGCAAACAAGAACTTTCTGGAAGCCTTGGAGAGCCTCGAGAAGCTCGGCCTTGATATTGCTGGCAATCCACGTTCCGGAGGAGGAGACGGAAAGGATAAGGATAGTGCTACCACTGCGGGTGATCTAGCAGACCCCGATGCTCCACGCAGCATCATTGTCTGTCCAAAGTTTGCAAAAAACATCACTGGCAAGATCAAGGAGGCCATCCAAGGGCATAGCACATGCTTGGATTGCCCATTGCGCTGGCCCCAACCGGCGATCTGCCTGCCAGACGCCAGCAGTTGATCCGGGAGTTTCCCTATGCGGTTGATCTGGTCGATTTCATCCTGGGTGACCTCACCAGCAAGCCAACGGTGCATATCAGGCCCGTGCTGCTGACCGGAACACCCGGCAACGGCAAGACCCATTTTGCCAGACGTTTTGCCCATGTCTTCGGGTTGCATCTGTGGTCGGTTGATTGCAGTCACATCAATTATATCGCGACTGCCAACAGCATCGATCCGCTGCCATGGCCGCTCAGAGACCGCTTGAGGATTGTCGCGTTTCCGGAGCCGACGACTGCTCATCTCGATGCACTCATGCCGCCGCTTTTGGCCGAAATCGCTACCAGCCGCTCGCTCGATCCGCGCTTCATCGTGTCCCTGACTGATGAGGATCGCACTTTCATTGCTAAGCGCTGGAAGGCTGGCTCGGTGAGGCGGCTTGCGCGACTGCTGGAAGCCATCATCAATGCGAGGGAGCGCGCCATGCTCAAACATTGATCAAAGGCAGCACGGTGTCCGGTGAGTCTGGTGCTTAGCGCCAGCTTGATCGCAGACCGAGCGATCAACAACCGGGCAGTCTGCCCCGCCGGTTACCGTCACCACCCTCATTCTTCAACCATCCAACCATTCAAAACCGCGCCATCCATGGCGCGGAACGCGGGCGGCTGCGCCGCATTATATAGCAAATTACCAGACAAACACACCCTTAGGAGTATGCATTCATGAGTACGAGTACCGACGTCCATTCACAAAATATCCGGCAATCCCATGCGGCAGCAATCATACCGGACATTTCCGATGCAGCGACAGCGACTGCCGATGGCAGCAAGGCATTGCGTGCCACATCGCCGGGAACATCTC
>JANMLW010000117.1:0-5306 GCA_031372765.1 Hyphomicrobiales bacterium | reverse complement strand
GCATCTCATCCTTGATACAGAGACCGGCGGCGCAGGCGACAGGCTCTATCGCCGCATGGGCTGGACGGAGCTGGGCACCATGCGTGACTTTGCCTATGCGCCCGACGGCAGCCTTGCGGCGGCGACGGTTTTCTACAAGCAACTTGCACCGGCGCCTCCCTGGCCGCGTAAAAACTAGCCGGATCAGACAGGGCAAATAGTCACCGGGACGCTTCACTCTCTACCGCGCCATTTCCTTCAAGGCCAAGCGGATGAGTGCTTCCGTGCGCGGCGCTTCGCCTGCCACCTTCATGGCGGCGGCAACCGCACCTGAAGCCTGCACCTGCGGATAGCCCAGATTGACCAGCGCCGAGATGGCCTCAAGTGCTGGCTGAGGTGCGCGTTTTGAATCCATATCGTCCTGCAGTTTCATGACAGCCGGATCAACCGAGCCGAAAGCAGGTGCCTTGTCCTTGAGGTCCAGCACCAGCCGCTCCGCCAGTTTTTTGCCCACGCCCGGCGTGCGGGTGATGGAAGCCACGTCCTTCAGGGCAATGGCGGTCGCCAGCTCACCTACCTTGAAGGTGGATAGGATCGCCAGCGCCACCTTGGTGCCAACACCCTGCACGGCCAGCAGAATACGAAACCACTCGCGCTCGGCATCTGTGGCAAAACCAAAGAGCTTGATCTGGTCCTCCCGCACATAGGTCTCGATGGCGAGCGAAGCGGCCTGCCCCGGCGGCGGCAGGGATTGCAGTGTGCGCCCGGAGCAGAAGGCGACATAGCCCACGCCGTTCACATCAATGATCACATGGTCATCGCCGTAGCTGTCGATGAGGCCCTTGAGCTTGCCGATCATGCTGTTGTCCTCTTGGTCATTTCAGTGCTTTGACGCCCCGGCTGTGCGCATGGCAAATGGCAATCGCCAGTGCATCAGCGGCGTCTTCCGTCTTCGGATCAGCCTTGGGCAGCAGCACGCCGATCATCATGCGGATCTGCTGCTTCTCGGCATGGCCGGAGCCGACGACGGTCTTCTTTACCTGATTAGGCGCGTATTCCGCCACGCTGATACCCGCCTGAGCGGGCGCTATCATTGCTACGCCACGGGCTGCACCGAGCTTGAGCGTGGCGCGCGCGTCCTTGTTGACGAAGGTTTCCTCGATGGCCGCCTCATGAGGCGACCAATCCGCTACCACCTTGATCAGGCCGACATTGATGAGGTTCAACCGTTCGCTCAATGGCAACTTGTCCGATGGTTCCACGGTACCGCAGGCGATAAAGCTGAGGCGGCTACCCAGAATCTCGATTACACCCCAGCCGCATTTGCGGAGGCCGGGATCAATCCCCAGAATGCGAATCGGATGTGGAGCCAGCATCTGTCAGAGGTAGCGTGTTCATCGGCACTGATCCACAGAATCAGAAAATCTGATTTGACCGTTATGGCGCACCAGTCTTTGGTATTGTCCAACCTGTGGAATCCATGACCGCCCTTTCATCATATTTTGGCTATAGTGAGCCGTTCACTTTCCTGATGCTTGTTACAGCCGCTCTTCTGGGTGGATTGGTGCGCGGCTTCACCGGCTTTGGCTTTGCCATGGTGTTTGTGCCCATTGCCACGATTGCCGTTGGACCCGTCGGGGCCGCTGCACTTATCTGGCTGATTGATATCCCGTTCGCATGGCCACTGGCGGCGGCGGGATTTCGCCGTGTGGCATGGCGCGAGGTGTTTCCACTGCTGATCGGGGCCATCATCACTGTGCCTTTGGGCGTTTGGCTCCTGACCACTCTTGAGCCGATTACAGCCCGCTGGATCGTCGCCATCGCAATTCTGTGCGGCGTCACGCTGCTGGCGACCGGTTATCGCTACAAGGGTGCGCCGGGCAATGCTTTGTCGCTTGGCGTGGGCGGATTGTCGGGCACCGCCAGCGGCTTGGCGCAACTCGGCGGTATGCCCATCGCCATCTTCTGGCTGGCGGCACAAAAGAATGATCCCCGCCAGACGC
Organism: Hyphomicrobiales bacterium; assembly: GCA_031372765.1. Taxonomy (GTDB): domain Bacteria; phylum Pseudomonadota; class Alphaproteobacteria; order Rhizobiales; family Beijerinckiaceae; genus JADCCX01. The sequence continues at coordinate 3,324 of JANMLW010000117.1, read as the reverse complement.
GGGATAATCTCAATGGCTTCTTCGCCATCCTGCCCATTTTCACGGGCATACTCTATTGGTGGAAAGACGTACTGACCTGGGCCTCTGTCATGCAGGCCTTGCCCTTGTGCGTGCCCTACGGGCTGGCGCTTTATGTCGGAACACGGTTGTTCTCGGTAGCCTCGGAACAGACTTTTCGGCGCATCGCCTATACGGTCATTATCCTTGCAGCCGCGGTTGCGTTGCCGCTCACGGACAAACTGATCGGGCGGTGAATTTCACCCGTCCATCTTCTTCATCAGGGCTTCGGACAATACAAAGTTAAAATAAACATTCTGCACATAGTCGCGCTCGTCGAGCAGCCCCATGAGTTTGACCAGCTTTTAAATAAAATTGTAGTCAGATGCCGTTACCATCGAAAGGAATAAATTTTTCGGTCAGCATTGACAATAAAGAAGTATATTATAGGTTGTTAATTAAATGATAGTTGAGATGTTCAAGGAGATTTCCATGTATGGAAGATTTTTGTTTTTTTTAGCCGCCACACTGTCGTCAACAATTGCTTTTGCGATGCCATCGGGAATGTCGGAAGATTGTAAAAAAGCATACATAAGCTATGAAGCAGCTTCTGGCAGAAAAGCTTTTGCAAAAGGTTCCAGTAAAGGCTGCGGGTGGTCGTTGTCATTGAATGGAAATTTAGATCTGGCGAAGACACGTGAAAGAGCTGTCAATTTCTGTAAAGTTCATCAGGGCGACAATTGCAGAGTTGTGGCATCACAAAACTGATCCTCCATCCGTAACTTCCAACATATAGGTGAGATAAAAAATGATCTTGGCGAAGTACACAATTCCCGCAATCCTGTTGACTGGATTTTTTTCGGCCCAAACAGCTCAGGCGTTTACAGCGAAAGCTCAATTTGGCGAAGGAACCGGATGCTCTTCAGTCGCCCCAGCATTTGCTTTGGCAAAAGTCCCGCCCAAGACAGCCAAATTGGTTTTCAAGATGGTGGACCTTGACATGCCGTCTTTCCCGCATGGTGGAGGCGAGAGTGTATTTGCGGGCAAGACCAGTCTTGCACAGGGCGAAGCTTTCAAAGCAGGCATGTTTGCAAGCTATCAGGGTCCGTGTCCGCCACGGGGTACAAAACATCGCTATGAGTGGACCGTCAATGCTGTCGATGCCGATGGAAAAGTGCTGGCAACAGCCAAGTCTGTCGTGCCCTTCGGTCGTTGAAGCGCACCATTTGAGGCAATCTCAAATTTGAAGTGAGTGTCTGCGTCACCCTCCCAGCTTCTGCATCAACGCATCGGAAAGCGCGAAGTTGGCATAGACATTCTGCACATCATCATGGTCATCAAGCAGGCCCATCAGCTTGAGCAGCTTTTCACCAATCTCGTCCTCGACGCTGACACTGGTCTGCGGTTTCCAGGTGAAAGCGGATTTACGCGGATTGCCGAACCGGGCTTCCAGTGCTGTCGAGACATCAACCAGAGCCATCACGCCGCAGGTGATGACGTGGCCGTTATCGTCCGTCACCACATCATCGGCACCGGCGTCGATGGCCGCTTCCAGCATCGCATCTTCACTCGCGACCGCCAGTTCAAATTCCACCTGTCCCACCTTGTCGAACATGAAGGAGACAGCCCCGGTTTCAGCGAGGTTGCCACCAGCCTTGGTGAAGTAGGACCGGATGTCGGACGCCGTGCGGTTGCGGTTGTCGGTCATCGCCTCGATGATGATGGCCGTGCCGCCCGGCCCATAGCCTTCATAGCGGATTTCATCATAGTTCTCGTTATCACTGCCTGACGCCTTCTTGACTGCCCGCTCTATGCCATCACGCGGCATGTTCTCGGCGCGTGCGGCGATGATTGCCATGCGCAGCCGCGCGTTCATCGCAGGGTCGGGCAGGCCGAGTTTGGCGGCCACGGTAATTTCCCGCGAGAGCTTGGAAAACAGCTTGGATTTCAACCCATCCTGCTTGCCCTTGCGGTGCATGATATTGCTGAACTGGGAATGACCTGCCATGGCATAGACCTGTGGAACGGATTTGGATGGGATTGGCGCTGCTTATAATCGCGGTTCATGGATCCGAGCAAGTATTTGCATCCCTCAAGCCCTTGACGGCGATCTGCGACCAGCCGACCGTACGGGATGACTATCGCCATTGATCCCTATGTTCCTGATAGCCCCTACGCCGCGAGACGCCTCTGGCTATCCCTATTGCTGGCCACGCTGATTGGCGTGGGGATGTGGGCAATCGTGGTGGTGTTGCCCTCAGTTCAGACAGAGTTCGGCATTAACCGGGCGGATGCAACCATTCCCTACACCGTGATGATGCTGGGCTTTGCTTTTGGCACTGTTGTCATGGGGCGCATGGCGGACCGCACCGGCATTTTCCTGCCTATCATCATTGCTGGCATCTGCCTGGGCGCGGGCTTTTGTATTGCCGGGTTTGCACCCAATCTGCTGGTTTTTTCAGCCGCCCATGCTGTCCTTATCGGCGTAGGTGCTGGAACAGGGTTTGCGCCGCTGATGGCGGATGTCTCACACTGGTTTGTCAAGCGACGGGGGTTTGCCCTTGTGGTAACGGCATCGGGCAACTACCTCGCAGGGGCCATCTGGCCCTTGATCATCAACGCTGCCATGCCGCAGCTTGGATGGCGAATGACCTATGTGGCGATAGGTGTCTTTCTTGCTGCTACAATCATCCCTCTGGCCTTCCTGTTGCGGCGCCGCCCTTCCGCCAAGACCATGGCTGCCGCTGACATTGCCTCGGAAGTGGCACGCGCTGATCTGGGCATTTCACCGCGAACATTGCAGATATTGCTCGCAGTGGCCGGGTTTGGCTGCTGTGTCGCCATGTCGATGCCGCAGGTGCATATCGTGGCCTATTGCGGGGATCTGGGCTACGGCGTGGCACGCGGGGCCGAAATGCTGTCCCTCATGCTGTTTCTGGGTATCTTCTCGCGTATCGCATCAGGAGTCGTCTCAGACAAAATTGGCGGAACTGCCACGCTCTTCATTGGCGCCTTGATGCAGGGCGTGGCGTTGGCGCTCTATCTCTTCTTCGATGGACTGACGTCTCTCTATCTGATCTCGGGAATTTTCGGCCTGTTTCAGGGCGGCATCGTGCCGATGTATGCAGTGATCTGCCGTGAGTATCTGCCGCCACGCGAAGCTGGTGCTCGCATCGGCTTGGTCATTTCCGCAACCATTGTCGGCATGGCTGCTGGCGGCTATGTTTCGGGCTTGATCTACGACTGGACCGGGTCCTATCGCACGGCCTTTCTCAACGGTGTTGCCTGGAATGCTGTCAATCTGGTTGTTGTGGCGTGGCTGCTGTC
>JANMLW010000105.1:0-9959 GCA_031372765.1 Hyphomicrobiales bacterium | reverse complement strand
ACGGTCTTCTTTTCCAGCTTTTTGTAGCGCTTGATGCGTTTAACGTAGTGGATCAGCGGAAGCCACGCGTGTTTGGCGACGAAGTTCGGATCGCAAACCCTATCGGCATAGGCCGTTGCAACGGGCGCATCGAAATGGCGGTATCCCCGCGTTTTGAACCATACATGTTTCAAGGGCACTCCAAAAATCTTGCAGTGACTAGGGGGCTAGTTCGGACCCTGAACTTCGGCTTACGCCGAACGCCCCCTAATCGCACGCCTCAATCCTATCAGGATATTCCTGTTGTCATTGACAGGCTTTCCCCAACGCGGGTCTCAAAAACGCAAGGCAGTATAATATAGTCGAAGGAGTGCGAGCGATGCTCACAATCACATGGCCGAAAGTCACCGTAGCGACAATGAACATTGTCATCATCTTCGCGGCAATCATTATTCCACTTGACTGTCCAAACAACCGTGCCAATTGGCCAATTCCAAAGGCATTCAGACCTGGGAATTTGGGGATGAATTTACAAGGGGTGTTCCACTTTTGTTTTTGCGCCGTACGTATGGACGAAGCAAGGTGTCGGACTCACTGGCGAATCTTGCTAAGAATCGAAACAGAAAAGGCGGGCGAAGCTGACACGCGCCTTCCAAACGCGTGAACAGGATATTGAATGTCTACACTGGATTGGATCGGGAAGAAGGCGGTGGTGAACCACCATCGCGATGTGCCTTATCGGGCTATACCCGGCGCCTGCCTATGTGTTTGCAACACATGTCTTTGAACTGCCACCGCTTTGGATCGCCATAGTGGGCTTGCCGGCGGCGATGCCAGTGGGGCCAATGCGTTGTTGTTCCCAGCACGCTATGACCGCTCGCCCAGCACCATTTCCGCCGCTATCGCTGTTTCAACCATCATTGCAGCGGTAACGGTATCGCTGCTGCTGGCTGTGCTCATCAGCCCGACCGTGCGATGACAGAAGGCTACAGACAGGAACCAGCACAATGGCTATTTTCGAAATGCGGACATACACAATCAAGCCGGGCTTGCTTCAGGACTATCTGAAATTCTACCATCAAGAAGGCTTTGACATTCATTGCCGCTATCTCGGCCCTTCTGTCGGCTGGTTCTATACCGAGGTCGGTCCACTCAATCAGGTCATGATGATGTGGCGATACGAGAACCATGCAGACCGCGAGGAACGCCGTGAAAGGCTTTATGCTGACAAGGACTGGCTCGCCTTCATACCAAAGACCGGTGCCTTTATCGAGAAGATGGAAAACTGCATCATCCGACCGGCATTCTTCTCGCCGCTGCAGTAAGCGGCGTGATCATCAAACCTGTCCCGAGCTGCTTACCCCAACGCCAGCGCGGCGCCATGACATCGAGATCGCGCTAGCTACAGCTATTCGGCCTCGGCCATGGGAAGGGGCCGCGCAATGCATGGCGCACGTTGTCGCAAACAATGACGCAGCCAGCCTTCATCAGGCGCTTTGCCGCGAACCGGGAAGACGCCGCGACAGGGGTGCTTGTGTGTTCTTGTCATGAGTCCTGTCCCCCCAGCCGCGCCGTGACGCGTGCAGCAGCCATCCGCGCTGCGATTGCCATGGCGTTGAATGTAGCACCGGGGTGAGCCACGCCCCTGCCCGCTATGTCATAGGCCGAACCATGGGCGGGTGTGACCAGCGGGAATGGGAAGCCACCAAGCAGCGTGACTCCCTCGTCAAAGCCGATCAGCTTCATCGCGATCTGCCCCTGATCGTGATACATTGTCAGCACGCCGTCGAAATCACCTTTTTGCGCGCGGACGAAAACCGTGTCGGACGGAAACGGGCCTTCACACAGGATACCTTCCGCCTTGCCAGCCCGCACGACAGGTTCGAGCACGTCGATCTCCTCGCGGCCGAAGTTGCCGCCGTCGCCCGCGTGCGGGTTGAGGCCGGCAACCGCGATGCGCGGCGCGCTGTAGCCGCTCTCGCGCATCGCCTGATGGGTGAGCCTCAATCCGCGCATCACATTCTCGAAGGTGATCAGCGGGGCGACCTTGCCGATGGGTACATGTGATGTAACCCTGGCGTTCCAGAGTTTCGGCAGAATATTGAACTCGCTGGCTGTCGCATGGGAATCGAGCACCTCGGCGGTAAAGACGATCTCGTCCTCATAGGTCGGATGGGCCAGACGCATCCCTGCCTTGTTGAAGGGTGTCCAGGCAACAACGTCAGCATGCCCCGTTGCCGCGAAGGCAATGGCGCGGCGGAAATTCTCGACGGCAAACGCACCGGCGCCAATCGAGATCTCGCCTTTGGGAATGCCGGCGGGATCAAGATGGCCAAGATCGACAAACATTGCCTCGCCGGATTTGGGCGCGGTCGCAGTGTCCGCTGTGCAGTAGGTAACGCGGGGTGACACGCCAGCCGCTCGCGCCCCGTATTCCAGCACGCGACGATCACCAAAGACCGTGAACGCGGCTGAGCGCAGGATCGTCTCGTCTGCGAGAACGCGTGCAGTCAATTCAGGCGCTATGCCTGCGGGGCAACCCATTGCAAGCACAACGCGGGCCGTGGGTGATTCCGGGATCGGTCGGGTGAGCATCATCTGGCCTTTCGGATATCTGGAAAAAATTCATGTCAGCCGCGCTTCCTTGCCCCGGCGCAGGCTAGCACCGAGCGGCACCAGCAGGCACAGGAGTGCGAGTGCGGTTATCGTTCCCGCCAGTGGCGAGGAGATAAAGACGGAAAGCTTGCCGCCGGACAGCAGCATGGATTGGCGAAACGCATCCTCTGTTCGATCACCCAGCACCATGGCGAGGACCAGTGGCGCGATCGGATAGTCGAGAGCCTTCATGATGAAGCCGATGATGCCAAACAGCAGCAACAGCCACAGATCGAAGGGCGAGCCTGCAATCGTCCATGCCCCGATGACGCAGATCAGAGCGATAATGGGGCCATTGATGGTGAAAGGCACCTGCATCAGCCGCGCAAACAGAGGCACTGTCGCAAGCGCAAGGATCACGGCAACGAGATTCGACAGATACATCGACGCGATGAGACCCCAGACGAAATCTGGCTTTTCCTTGAAGAGTGTCGGACCGGGGGTGATGCCCCAGATTGTCAATCCACCAAGCAGAACGGCGGCTGTGGCGGAACTTGGCAAGCCGAGCGCCAGCATGGGCAGCATGGCACTGGAGCCCGCTGCCTGATCGGCAGTCTCGGCGCAGACCAATCCCTCCGGTTCGCCCTTGCCGAAATTTGAGCCATTGCGCGACATCTGCCGACCGACACCGTAACTCATGAAGGAAGCGGCTGTCGGGCCACCCGGCGCGATGCCCATCCAGCAGCCAATGAGAGCGCTGCGCAGAAGGGCTGCCCAATAATGCAGCCACTGGCCTGCGGCCTTATAGACTTCGCGGATTTCAATGCGGGTCGTTATCGGCTTTGCAGCCACCGGGTTCTGCATGGTTTCAAAAAGCTCGCCCAGGCCAAACAGACCGATGACGACCACAAGGAAGCTGACACCGCGGATCAGGTCCTGCAGATCAAAGGTCAGACGGACAGAGCCCGAGATCGTGTCCATGCCGATTGAGGCAAGCGAAAGCCCGATCAGGATCGAGAGCAGCGTCTTCAAGGGGGTTCCACCGCCAAAGGCAATGAAGCTGGCAAAAGCCAGCACGAAGACGGCAAAATATTCGACCGGTGAGAACAGCAGCGCGAAGCGCGCCACCTTTCCCGCGAGAAGCGTGACAACGACAACACCGAACAACGCACCAAAGCCCGATGACAGGAAGGCGAAGGTCAGCGCCTTGGTGGCCTGTCCGGATTTCGCCATCGGATAGCCGTCAAAGGTGGTGGCGACGGACGATGGCTCGCCCGGGATGTTGAAAAGGATTGACGTTGTGGAGCCGCCGATCAGCGCACCCCAATACATGCTGGTGAGCAGGATGATCGCCGAAACAGGCTCCATCGTGAAGGTCAGCGGTAACAGGAGGCCAACGCCGTTGGGCGCGCCAAGTCCGGGCAAGACGCCAACGACAAGGCCAAAGCTGACGCCCGCAAACATCAGCAGGATGTGCTTTGCCGTCAGTGCAATGGCGAAGCCCTGGGCCAGCGAAGCAAGGTTCTCCATCATGTCAGTACCTCACAGCATGCCCAGAAGTGGCCCGAGTGGCCCCTTCGGCAAAGGTGTGCGGAAGACAAATTCAAACAGCAAGAAAAGCGCTGCTGGCGTGAGCAGCGCTACGGCGAGGGTTGTCGTCAAGCGAACGCGGCTGATGAGCCCGACCGCAACCATGAGATAGGCCGCTGCTGCGAGGTAGATCCCCAGCCAAGGCGTTGCTGCAATAAACGTAACCAGCGGCGCGGCGAAGAGCACGATGTTCCACGCCGCTTCACGGTGCTTGATGAGTGTTTGTCCGCTGTTTGTCCTACGCAGTTCCAGCACACCGACGGCGAGTGCCGCCACAACAATGAGAATACCAATTCTGAGCGGGAAATATCCGGCCTCCGGACCGGAACTCCCCCAGCCCGTTTCCATTTCGCGGGCTCCGACAATCATGATCACTCCGAAAGCCAGGAGGGCAGCGGCAAAGCAAAGCTCCGCTGTCTTGCGCAAAACAATTCCCTGTGATGCGTCGTCACTCATCTTGGGACATTATTTGACGAGCCAACTCTGCTCTTCAAAAACCCTGCGGCTGCGCTCCTCGTCCATTGCAATAAATTTCGTGAAGGCGTCGCCTGTCAGAAAGGTGGCGGACTGCGATGTCTTGGCGATGTATTCCTGCCATTCCGGGGTATCGAAAACCTTCTTGAGAATGCCGGACCAGAAGGTCACGGCTTCCGCCGACATGCCTGGCGGAAGATACACGGCGCGGGGCATCTTGAACTCGTCAATCGGAATGCCCTGCTCCTTGCAGGTCGGAATATCCGACCATGCCATCGTTTCCGTCACCTTTGGTCCCGGTGCGAGCCGTGCTGAGCTGAAAACGCAGATAGGGCGACCCTGACCGGCTTTCCATTGACCGACATTCTCGGCGGGATTGTTGGTGTTCCCGTCGATATGCCCGCCAGCCATCTGGACAGCAGCCTCGCCACCGGATTTGAACGGGATGTAGATCGTCTTGATGCCCACCGCCTTCTCCAGAATTCTGACGAGCGTCTCATCCAGATCCTTGGATTGCGATCCGCCAAACTTCACAGTGCCGGCCTTCGCGGCAGCGACAAACTCCGCGCCAGTCTTCCACGGCGCATCCTGTCGTGCCCAAAGCAGGAATTCATCAAATGCGAGAGCCGCAACAGGGGTCAACTCTTCCCGCTTGAAGCCGACCTTTGCGACCATGGGCAGCAGCCACTGGTTCGATGTTGCAAACACCACGCGATGCGCATCACCGGCAGCGGACTTGGCGTAGACGAAACCTTCCGCGCCAGACCCGCCGCCCTTGAGCGTCACGATGATCGGCTGTGCCACGAGATTGTTCTTCTGGATGATCGCCTGGATAGTGCGCGCAAAGATGTCAGTCCCGCCACCGGCACCCGCCGTCACGACAAACTCAATGGGCTTGGTCGGCGAGAAGGCAAACGCTGGCAGGGTGAGCGTGAACCCCAGAACGGTCGCTGCAAAACATTTTTTCATGTGCATATCCAAGAACCCCCTATGGCCGCCAGCTCCCTGCTGGGGTCGTCGCGTCCTGTTTGGCAGGCGCGTTTCAATTTCTTAAATGAATAGCCTTGTGTTGCCTGCATCGTCAAGTATGCTGCATGCAGGATACAGGCAAAGCGGGGGAGGCGCTGCGTTTTGTGAATCAGGTTGTCCCACAGACCAGCGAGCAGGGAGGGCATATCCGGGCGAGGCGGATTGTCGATGCGCATCACCATGTCTGGGATACGCGGCTCGGCACATATCCCTGGCTTTGCGAAGACCCGCCAATTGCTTTTCGCTACGGCGACTATGCCTCCATCCGGCGACCCTATCTCCCGGGAGATTATCGTTCCGACGCCCTGCCCTTTGAGATCATGGCGAGTGTCTATGTGGAGGCCGAGTGGAACAGCCACGATCCGGCTGGCGAGATGGATTACATCGCGGCATTGAGAAAGAGTGATGGCCTCCCCACGGTTGCAGTCGCGCAGGCCTGGCTTGACAGGGAGGATTGCGCCACTGTGCTGGAGAGCCATGCCGTTCGCAGCTTCGTGCGTTCAGTCAGGCACAAGCCGCGCGCCAATCCCAGGCCGAATGAGGGTGCGCCAGGAGCGATGACGGAGGTAACATGGCGCGCCGGTTTCGCAAGGCTTGAACCGCTGAACCTGCGCTTTGATCTGCAAGCGCCGTGGTGGCATCTGGAAGAAGCCCGCGACCTTGCCGATGATTTCCCCTCAACCCGGATCATTCTCAACCATACGGGTCTGCCATCGGACCGCTCGGCGGAAGGCATTGCCGGATGGCGGGATGCTATGGCTGCACTTGCGGGCGCAGACAATGTTGCGGTCAAGATATCCGGCCTCGGGCAGCCCGGTAAAGCCTGGACGGCACAGACAAACCGCGATGTGGTGCTGACGACGATCGAACTGTTCGGCATCGAACGCTGCATGTTTGCGAGCAACTTCCCTGTGGATTCGCTTTGCGGTACCTTTGCGGACATCTTCGGAGGCTTCGGGCAGATCGTCGCTGATTTCAGCGCTGATGAGCAGGAGGCTCTCTTTGCCGGAAATGCACGCCGCCTCTATGCGATCGGGAACGCGGATGACTGAGCAACGGAATGGCAAGCGCCGCCTCGGATATCTCGGGCTCGGCCTTATGGGTCTGCCAATGGTCACGCATCTCATCGGCAAGGGCTATCGTGTCACGGCTTATGACATCGTACCGGAAAAGTGCCTGGCTGCAGAGGCTGCGGGTGCTTTGGTGGTGAGGCGGCCAGCCGATATTGTGGCCGATGCTGATCTCATCCTGCTCAACCTGCCAACGACTGAAAGCGTTGAGAGTGCAGTCTTTGGCGAGAGCGGACTCGCAGCCGCTATGCGACCAGGGCAGACTGTTGTCGATTTTTCGACAATCACGGTCGAAAAGAGCCGATCCTTTGCCAGCCGGCTGCTGACTGGTACTGGTTGCGGCTGGGTGGATGCGCCTGTTTCGGGCGGCCCACCGGCCTCGGGCACAGGCACGCTGACAGTGATGGCGGGCGGGCGCCCGGAGGATATCGAACGGGCCAGACCATTGATGGCCGATGTAGCGCAACGCTTTACAATCATGGGATCAGCGGGCGCGGGGCTGGCTGCCAAGATGATCAACCAGCTCATCGTTGGCTGCACGCATGTGGTGCTGGCTGAAGCGCTTGTCCTTGCAGAAGCCGCCGGGATCGAGGCTGCGCGTATTCCCGAATGCCTTGCGGGCGGTCACGCCGATGGCACACTGCTGCAACGCAATTACCCGCGCATGGCGGCGCGTGATTTCGCTCCCCAAGGCTATGCACGCCAGTTGCTTAAGGATCTCGAAATGGTCAGCGCTTTTGCAGGCTCGCTCAAGGCACCCGTGCCAATGGGTGGCGAGGCGCTGAACCTCTATCGGCTGCTCGTTCATCTCGGCCACGCCGAGGCGGATACGACAGCCATCGTGAAGGTATTTGAACGGTAAGAAACCAGATAAAAAGATAATCAACTGGCCGGAAAAGGCCGCAACAGGGAGGAAGACATATGTCAAGGACGTCAAAGATTTTTGTCACCGCATTGGGCCTGACGCTTTTGCCATTACTGGGCAGCGCAGCCGATGCGCAGACGCGTTTGCGGTATGCCCATGTCGGCGTCGCCAATGCGCCGCAGACACTCTATGCGGACGAGGTAGCCAAGCTCGTGAAGGAGCGCACACAGGGGCGCATCGAAATCCAGGTCTTCGCCAACTCCCAACTCGGTGGCGTGGCGGAAATGGTCGACGGTGTGAAGTCGGGTGCGATTGCCATGGGCCACCACGATTTTGCCTCGCTCGGACGCATCCTGCCTGCAACAGCAGTGTTCAATACGCCCTTCGTTTATCGTGACGCGGAGCATTCGCTGCGCGCCACCGATGCCCGCATCTCTCCAGCGCTTGAAGCCATCAACAAGGAATTGGTCGAAAAGGGCAGCATGCGGATTGTGGGTTCATTCTTTCAAGGCACGCGGCACCTGACATCAAAGGAAAAGGTGCTGTCGCCTGCCGATATGAAGGGCAAGAAATACCGCGGAGTGCCAGTGAAGCTCTGGTCCTCAATGCTGACGGGCATGGGTGCCATTGCCACGCCGGTCGAGGTCTCCGAGCTCGCAACTGCACTGGCAACCGGCCTTGTCATCGGCCAGGAAAATCCGCTGCCGAACATCGCCAACCTCAAACTTTTCGAAGTGCAGAAGTTCGTGATGCTGACCGGGCATATGCAATCCGTGCTGTCGGTATTCGTCAATGAGCGCATCTGGCAGGGTATTCCGGCTGCTGACCGCAAGATTCTAGAGGACACCATGGCTGAGGTCGGCGCAAAGACACTGGCTTGGGACAAGGAGAGCTTTGATCGCTACCGCAAGGAGCTGGAAGCCAAGGGCATGACCTTCGTCGAGGAGAAGGACGGGCTTGATCTTGCGGCGTTCCGCAAGGCGGTTCTTGACCAGATCGGCAAGGACTTTCCCGAATGGACGAACTACATCAGCCAGATTCAGGCTGTGAAGTGAAGCACTCCGGGCGGCGGGGCAATCACCTCGTCGCCCGCTTTCTGGCCGCCTGATATCCGAAAGCCAAAACATGACTGCAATTCTCCTGATCCTGAGGGTGGTCGCTTGCGCAATGCTGGCTGGCCTTATCCTGACTCCGTTTGCGCAAATCATCATGCGCGGCGCGTTCGACATTCCCATGGCGGGGGCTGAAGAGATGGCCCGCTACATGCTGATCTGCCTCACATTTCTGGCGGCAGCGCTCGTCTCGCTGGATGGCGGGCAGATCAAGATGGAAGAGATGCAGGCGCTTCTGCCGGAGCGGCCACGATGGGTGCTTCAGCTCTTCATCGAGCTTTCGGGCGTCGTACTTTTTGCTTTCCTAGCATATGCGGCGACCGCGACAATTGGTCGGAACATCAGCAGCACAACTGCGACACTCGAAATGCCTTTTCTCCTGTTCATGGGGCCATTGGCGGTTGGCGGAGCACTGCTGGCATTTGCAAACGTCGTTCTGCTCTTGCGGACATGGCAGCGTGGACGACCCGATGACAAACAAACCACGCTGACTTGAGGTCATTCATACCATGAACGGATTTATCGTCGTATTTGCTTTTGTCGGCCTGTTCACGCTGGGGTTCCCGGTCGTGCTCGCGCTTGCCATTCCCTGCATCATCTATGTGCTGGCAAGCGGCCTGCCGGTGGATCTCGTGGCCCAGCGCACACTCTATGCGCTCGATTCGTTTCCGCTGGTTGCTGTTCCGGTCTTCCTGTTTGTTGGCAGCGTCATGAACAGTGCAGGCATATCCAAACACATCTACAGGTTTGCCGATACAGCGGTTGGGCGACTTCCAGGCGGTCTGGCGCAGGTCAATATATTTGGCAGCCTCGTGTTTGCGGGCATGTCCGGCTCGGCGCTTGCCGATATCGGCGGCATAGGCCGCATCGAGATCGATGCCATGAAAGAGAAGGGCTACAACAAGGCTTTTGCGGCCGCTGTCACCTCGGCATCGGCCATCGTCGGCCCGATCTTTCCACCCAGTATTCCGCTGATCATCTATGGTACGGTGACAGGCGTTTCGGTGCTGCAGCTTCTGCTGGGCGGTATCCTTCCCGGCCTGCTGTGCGTCGCAAGCCTGATGCTGATGACAGCGTGGCTGGCGAAACGACGCAACTACCCCCGTGCGGCGCGCTGGCCAACACGACGAGAACTCTGGCGCGACATGGCCCCTGCTCTGCCCGCCCTGTTTGCACCCATCATCCTGATCGGTGGCATGCTTCTCGGTTTCTTCACGCCGACGGAAATCGCGTCGGTCACCGTGG
>JANMLW010000077.1:0-33054 GCA_031372765.1 Hyphomicrobiales bacterium | reverse complement strand
GCGCGGCATGGCGCTCACACTGAAGCGTAACGGCCATCGCGTGCTGGGGTTTGATGCACTCGAGGCAACGCGCATTGCACTTTTGCAGGAAGGCATAGAGACCTTCCCCGGTATCAGGCCGGTTTGCCGCGAAGCGGACATGCTCATCCTTTCACTGCCGAATGCGGCTATCGTCGAAGCGGTTGTGGCAGGAGAAGGCGGCATACTCGCCCATGCAAAGGCGGGACTGCTGATTGTGGATACCTCCACTTCTCACCCGGAGGTAACTCGCAAACTCGCCTCTCTTCTGGATAAGGCCGGGATGACGCTGATTGATGCGCCGGTGAGCGGCGGGCCGAAAGGCGCATTGGCGGGCACGATGACCATGGTCATCGGCGGATCGGAGATTGATGTGGCCCGCGCCATGCCGGTGCTGGAAGGGATAAGCGCCAAGCGCGTGCATGTCGGGCCTGTTGGTGCCGGACACGTGACAAAGATCGTCAACAACATGCTGTGCGCGGCGCATTTGCTGACAGGTGCCGAGGCACTCCGCATTGCACGCGAAGCGGGGGTAGACGCCGGGCGTCTGCTTGAAGGCCTCAACGCGGGTTCCGGGCGCTCGGGCGTGACGATGGTCAACTTCCCAAACTGGGTGTTGAATGATGCCTTCGATTCAGGCTTCACCATGAAGTTGATGCGCAAGGATGTGCGCCTTGCCGAGCAGTTCATCGGTGAATTGGGATTGGATCTGCCGATGGCTGCCCAAACGGCAAAGCTCTGGTCCGGGAGCGAAAGCACGATCCCCGATGATGACGATTTCAACCGGATTGTCGGGCTTCAGTTGGGCCAGCCCGACAATAAATCAGGCAAGGCGTAACAATGGCGCATTTTATTGATCCTCGCCTGAACGAAGCCCTTGAGCCGTTCTGGCCAGATCTTGCTGAAGTCGGCTCGTATGTCGATGGCGCGATGGTCGATGGTACGGGTGCGCCTGTGACGATCGACGATCCCGTAACGGGCAAGCCTCTTCTTGTCTATGCCGATGCCGGTGCTTCCATTGCCAGACTGGCCGCCGCAGCCGCGCTTGCCGGTCAGGCAGAATGGGGCAAACGCACTGCCGCCGCCCGTGGACGCATCATGCAGGCCATTGCCCGCGCGATCCTCACAGTTGCTGAACCGCTGGCACAACTGGAATCGCTGGGTGCAGGCAAGCCGATCCGCGATACCCGTGCCGAGGTCGCAAAAGTTGCGGAGATGTTCGAGTATTACGCGGGATGGGCCGATAAATTCCATGGAGACGTCATTCCGGTTCCCTCAAGCCATCTCAACTATACACGGCGCGAACCGATGGGCGTCGTATTGCAGATCACACCATGGAACGCGCCGATCTTTACCGCAGGCTGGCAGATAGCACCCGCGATTTCCATGGGCAACGCCGTGATCCTGAAGCCGTCTGAATTGACGCCGCTGACCTCGCTGGCGCTGGCGCTATTGGCGGAGCGGGCCGGATTGCCAAAGGGCGTTATCAATGTTCTGGCGGGTTTTGGCCACACTACCGGACAGGCGGCACTGGCTGAGAGTGCTGTCAAGAAGGTCGTGTTTGTTGGTTCGGTCCCGACAGGTCGATTGATTGCGGAAGCGGCCGCTAAACGTCTTTTGCCATGTGTGCTCGAACTGGGTGGAAAATCCGCCAACATCGTCTTTGATGACGCGGATATCGAGCGTGCGGCGATTGGGGCACAGGCGGCAATTTTCTCAGGTGCAGGGCAAAGCTGTGTCGCCGGTTCCCGGCTTCTTGTGCAGCGTTCAATTCATGATCGTTTCGTCGACCTTGTCGCGAAAGGTGCCGCGCGCATCCGCCTGGGGGATCCCCGGTCGGTTGATACGGAGGTGGGCCCCATCAACAATGCCAGGCAGTATCATCATGTGCTTTCGCTTGTGAGGGAAGGCGTGGTGGAAGGCGCTGAAGTTGTGATCGGTGAGACCGGCGAACCGCGCTCTGGTGGTTACTTCGTTCAGCCCACGCTGCTGAAGAATGTCCACAACGCCATGGGCATAGCCCGCAAAGAGGTGTTCGGACCGGTTGTCGTGGTCATACCGTTCGACACCGAGGCGGAAGCCATCGCCATCGCCAATGACAGCGATTTCGGCCTGGCAGGGGCCGTCTGGACCCGCGATGTCGGACGGGCGCACCGTGTGGCTGCCGCGGTGCGGGCGGGCACATTCTGGATCAATGCTTACAAGACCATCAATGTCGCCTCGCCTTTTGGCGGATTTGGCCATTCAGGGCATGGGCGCTCAAGCGGTGTCGAGGCCCTATACGAATACACGCAGGTGAAAAGCGTCTGGGTTGAAACGGCGGCTGAACCTGCCATCGCATTCGGCTATGCACCGGGTGTGAGAGCTTGATGCCGCTGATCCAGTTGGCAGCAACAGGCATGTACACTTGCCATTGCGCATTGTGGATTTTCAGATAGTCCAGTTCCATCATGTGGCTGAACCAGCAAACCCTCGACGCGATACGGATCATGGCGGAGCTTGCTGCGACATGGCCGACTCTTGCCCGTACATCAGAGGTTGCCGCTTCGTCCGGCATAACAATGATGAATGTGCAAAAGACCGTCTATGCGCTGGGCCAGGCCGATCTGCTGGAAACCGTGCGCGGTCGTCAAGGCGGTGTACGGTTGAGCCGTGCAGCAGACAGGATCAGCATTGGCGAAATCGTCCGTGCTTTCGAACCCAAAGATTGTCCAGCCAATTTCCTGCCACGGGCTGAAGCGGATGCGGCATTGGCACAACTGATGTTCAAGGCGCATCGCGGTTTTTTTCAACCCCTGGAAACGGCGCTGTTGTCGGAGTTTGATATCCGCGGGCCGCAGGCCAAGCGGTCTGTTTCAGGCAGCCTTGACGCGGGTGCTGCTGTCGTCGTCGTGTGATGTCCGGCTATGCAGCTGGTTATATGACAAGCCCCTGATCGGATGCATGCGAAAGCCAGAAGCGCCGTGTTGGGAATCTTAAACTTGACTCATTGCATCGACTTATTCTAAGTTATTGTTTCGATGTTAGTTTTTAGGAATTCTAAACTGTGATCACCGGCTCATTATCCCAGTATCAAACAGACCCGCAGAATGAAGATGCTGAAATGCGGCATATCGTGTCGCAGGTCTTCCGTGATGCCAAGCCAGTAACAGGTTGTCCCGTCAGCAACGTCAAAGGCAAGCTGAAGGATGCCGGTTTGCGGCCAACCCGCCAGCGCGTCATGCTGGGCTGGATGTTGTTTGCAAAAGGCCATAGGCACGTGTCAGCTGAAGGATTGTTTGAGGAGGCGGCTCGCGCCAGGGCGTCGCTGTCTTTGGCCACGGTTTACAATACCCTTCGCCAGTTTACTGACGCCGGTTTGATCCGTCAGGTGCATGTCGGCGCGGGCAAGGCTTATTTTGATACGAATACAGGCGAGCATCACCACTTCATCGTTGAGGGCGAAGATGTGGTCTTTGATGTTGAGGGTGAGCCTGTGAAGGTAAGCACGTTGCCAGAGGCGCCTCCCGGATTTGCCATTGCCGGCGTTGATGTGATCGTGCGTCTCAGGCGACTTGACGCTTCTTCCAAGTCCGAAGAGCAGACATGATCGTCTGCCACTGCAACGTCCTGACCGATACGCAAATTCTGGCAACATTGGCTGACGAGCCACTGTCGATGCCGCGCTCTCCAGTGCAGGTCTACAAGTGTCTTGGTTGCGCGCCAAACTGTGGTCGTTGTCTCACGACAGTCCGTGCCCTGCTGCGGGAGGCGCGTGCCAACAGCGCCTGTTCTGTCGGATGTGCCACTTGTCCCGGACATCACCTGCATGTCGCCAATGATTTCCAACAAGCCTTTGCCCTGGTGGCTGCGGAATAAACCAGGGATCATTTTTACGCGCCTCTTGCGTCTGTTCCGCTCTGCGCCAGCAGGAAATTCAATACCCTCCCTTGATCTTCTTTGGAATAGTTCTAAATAAGGACATGCCGGATATTTCACCGGTTTTCGATCTGTATTCCGGAGGCTCCATGAAGGGCGACAAGAAAGTTCTCGAATATCTCAACAAGGGGCTGCGCAGTGAACTGACGGCCATCAACCAGTATTGGTTGCATTACCGTTTGCTGGATAACTGGGGTCTTGGTGTTCTTGCCAAACAGTGGCGGGCTGAATCCATCGAGGAAATGCAGCACGCTGACCGCTTTGTGGATCGCATCCTGTTCCTTGAGGGGCATCCCAACATGCAGATGCTGGATCCCTTGCAGATAGGTCAGAATGTCAAGGAAGTGCTAGAAGCTGACCTCAAGGCAGAGGTCGGCGCGCGCACGTTGTATCAGGAGGCCGCTGCTTATTGCCAGTCCGTCAAGGATTTCCCGTCAAAGGACCTGTTTGAGGAATTGATGGCGGATGAGGAAGGCCATATCGATTTTCTGGAAACGCAGCTTGAGCTTGTCAAGAAAATGGGTGAGGCACTTTACATGCATGCGCATCTTGGTGGCCTTGGCGAAGGTGGCGTACCCGGCCATCGTAGCGAAAGCTGATCAAGCTGGAAGGCAGGTGACGTCCGCAACAGCGGAGACGCACCGGGCCATTCCCTGTGCAAAGCGCTGAGATCACAGGCTAATGCGTTGCATCAGGTCGTTGACATTGGCATCGGCAGGTGCAGCATGTGGGATGCATCCGGGCCAAAGCGGATTGATAGTACCATAGCACCCAAAGGTATGCTGCCTGATGAACCAGCCTACAGATATGATTATCCCTGTCATGCCGCTGACACGTGAGGCATTCGCGTCTTTCGGTGATGTGATCGATGTTTCCGGCGGCCTTCCAATCACGATCAATGAAGGCTTCGCCGAGCGCGTTAACGGACTTGCGAAGGTTGATATCAAGGGCAATACCGGCATCGTGAACGTGTCGCTTTTTACGGCACGCGCCCGCCTGCAACCGGTCGCAATCCGCATGATGGAGCGGCATCCGCACGCTAGCCAGCTGTTCTATCCCTTGCAGGATAACCCATGGCTTGTCGTTGTCTGTGATGATCCACACAGACCCGATTCCTATCGTGCATTCCGGGCCAGTGGGCGCCAAGGTGTAAACTACGCATGCAATGTCTGGCATCATCCGTTATTGGTGCTTGCTGATGGTGAGCGATTCATGGTCGTGGACCGGGGTGACCATTCGCCAGTGCCTTTGAACAATCTTGAAGAAGTCTGGCTCGATAAAGCCCATGGGCTTCAACTACCGATCGAAGGACGGGGCTGACGTGACCGACAGAAGTTACCATTCGGCCCTTGGTGGCCTTCCACCCCAGACACAATTGATGACAGGGCGCGCTGTCTTCACTGAAGCATACGCTGTCATTCCCAAAGGTGTAATGAGCGATATCGTGGCAAGTCTTCTGCCGCACTGGACCAACACGCGCGCCTGGATCATCGCGCGGCCCCTGTCAGGTTTTGCCGAAACATTCGCGCAGTATATCATGGAAATCGGCCCCGGAGGAGGGTGCCGTTCGCCTGAGCCGGATCCCGAAGCACAGGCTGCCCTGTTTGTGGTTGAGGGCCGGATTGAACTGACGATTGGTGGCATCGCACACGCACTGGAACCGGGCGGCTTCGCTTATATTCCGCCAGGGACGGCCTGGACGGTAGAGAACAGACAAACCGGCGTCGCCCGCTTTCACTGGGTCCGAAAGCGTCATCAACGCGTTGCGGGCATCGCGTTGCCCGATGTGCTGGTGACCAGCGACGCGCTTGTGGCGGCTGTTCCCATGCCCGATACAAACGGGCGCTGGGCGACCACGCGATTTGTTGATCCTGCTGATATCCGCCATGACATGCATATGACGATCGTCACCTTCGAGCCGGGGGGATTGATCCCGTTCGAGGAAACCCACGTGATGGAGCACGGGCTTTATGTGCTGGAGGGCAAGGCCGTCTACAAGCTCAACCGCGACTGGGTTGAGGTGGAGGCTGGTGATTTCATGTGGTTAAGGGCCTTTTGTCCGCAGGCCTGCTACGCGGGTGGACCGGGACGATTTCGCTACCTGCTCTACAAGGACGTCAACCGACATCCCTCGCTTGGGATTTAGGACCTTTTGATTTCATGCATTCTATGCCCTGTTCGGGACAAGACCAGCTTGCGTCACTCCAGCAGTGAGATGAGTGTCTGGAAAAGCGTTGCTTGAGATCATGGCAGCGGCCGCCTCTTCCAGCGCCATCGTTATACCGATAATTATCCTCATGACTCCACTATCCTGCGGGGGAATTACCCGTGTGGTTATTTGCGCTTTCGACCATACAGCTCAAGTTTGTGCCGCACGATCTCATAACCGAGTTCAGCCGCTATTTCAGCTTGCAGTTTCTCGATCTTTTCAGAGCGGAACTCGATCACGGCATTGGTGTCGAGATCGATCAGGTGATCATGGTGATCTGTATCGGTGTTCTCAAACCGCGCCCGTCCGTCATCAAAGGCATGGCGCTGGATGGCACCCTTGTCCTCCAGCAGCCGCAAAGTGCGGTAAACCGTTGCAAGCGAAACGCTGCCATCCTTGGCATAGGCCCGCTGGAAAAGAGCATTGGCATCGGGGTGATCGGTCGCTTCCGCCAGAACGCGCAGGATGACCTTGCGCTGTTCGGTCATGCGTAAGCCAACTGCCTTTATATCTGCGCAGAAGCGTTCGTAGCGTTCATGTGCTGTCGTCATATTGCGAAATAGTCCCAGATGCGTTGCAATTGCAAATACTTTTCTTGCAAATCATTCGCAATTGCATTGACACATGCAAATAATTCGCAATAGCATCAAATCATCGACTGATAGTTCCCGTATGATTTGACGGGCATGCGGACAGTCCGATTGCGGGAGCGAAAAATGCAGACAAAAATTGCAGCAGGAATTTTCCTCTTTTCAGGTATTGGCCGCCTTTTGCTCAAACCAGTCATACTGGCTGTCCTGATCATGCTGATTGGATTGACAGGGCAGGGGCAAGACGCCATGGCGCAGTCCCCGATGAAAAAACCGCTGCGCGTGATCACCACCTTCACCATCATCCAGGACATGGCCCAGAATGTTGCCGGTGACGTAGCCATCGTGGAATCCGTCACCAAACCCGGTGCCGAAATCCATGACTACCAGCCCACGCCACTGGATATCGTGAAGGCTCAATCCGCTGATCTGGTGCTGTGGAACGGCATGAACCTTGAACTGTGGTTTGAAAAGTTCTTCGAGAACGTCAAGAACGTGCCCAGCGCCATCCTGACCGAGGGCATCGTTCCTATGGGGATCAAGGAAGGCCCCTATGAGGGCAAGCCCAATCCCCATGCCTGGATGTCGACCGCCAATGCCCTCATCTATATCGAGAACATCAGGAAGGCGCTTGCAAAGGCTGATCCGGCCAATGCTGCAGTCTACGCGAAGAACGCCGCCGCTTACTCTGCCGAAATCAAGGCGATGGACGCTCCCCTGCGCGCACGTCTGGCCAAGGTGCCGGAGGCCAAGCGCTGGCTGGTGACAAGTGAGGGTGCCTTCAGCTATCTGGCCCGCGACTTTGGCTGGCGCGAGGCCTATCTCTGGCCGATCAATGCAGATCAGCAGGGTACACCCCAGCAGGTACGCAAACTGATTGATCTCGTGCGCAAGAACAAGATCCCGGTGGTTTTCAGCGAGAGCACCATCTCGGACAAGGCGGCGGTGCAGGTAGCCAAGGAAACCAAAGCCAAGTACGGCGGCGTGCTGTATGTTGACTCACTCAGTGACGCCAGGGGCGCTGTTCCGACTTATCTCAAGCTGCTAGAAGTCACCGTCGAAACCATCGCAACAGGATTTGGAAATTGACCAGTCACGTTCTTGAACGGGGGGGCGCACCCAATCAGACAAAAACAGGGGCCGCCCATCCGGCGGCCTCCATTTCTGTCACGAACATATCTGTCACTTACAACAACGGCGTCATGGCGATCCAGGACGCCAGCTTTGAATTGGGTGCCGCTTCGATCTGCGCACTTGTCGGCGTCAATGGCTCGGGCAAATCGACCCTGTTCAAGACGCTGATGGGGTTCTTGTCTCCTGCCAGAGGCTCTGTGACAATTGCCGGTATGCCAGTCGCCAAGGCCCTGAAATCTGGCATTGTCGCTTATGTGCCGCAAAGCGAGGAGGTTGACTGGACCTTTCCGGTTCTGGTGGACGACGTCGTTATGATGGGGCGCTATGGCCATATGGGTATGCTGCGTATTCCCTCAAAGACCGATCGCGCGGCGGTTGATGAGGCCCTGAACCGTGTCGGCATGTCCGATTTCCGGCGTCGCCAGATCGGAGAACTCAGCGGCGGCCAACGCAAGCGGGTGTTTCTGGCCCGCGCATTGGCACAGGGAGCTTCGGTAATCCTGCTGGATGAACCTTTTACAGGCGTCGATGTGAAAACCGAGAGTGCGATCATTGATTTGCTGCGCGAAATGCGCGCGCAGGGTTGCCTGATGTTTGTCTCGACACACAATCTGGGCAGTGTGCCCGAGTTCTGCGATCAGGTCGTTCTCTTCAACAAGACCGTGCTTGCCTACGGCGCTACGGAGAAAATCTTTACCGAGGCCAATCTTGCCAAAGCCTTTGGGGGTGTGCTGCGCCATGTCCGCCTGGGCGGAACCGATTTGCACGATGATGACGATGGCCGTTCCGTCACGGTTCTGACCGATGATGAGCGGCCACTTGTGCTCTACGGCGAACGCGCCAGGGAGAAGGTGGTTTCGCCTGAACGTGAGGAAAATCGCGTAGTTTCTGGCAAGGATACGCACACACCATGATTGATCTATTGCTTGAGCCTTTCACCTACAACTATATGACCAAGGCGATTTGGGTCAGTGCGCTTGTAGGGGGTGTTTGCGCCTTCCTGTCCTGTTACCTTATCCTCAAGGGTTGGTCCCTGATGGGCGATGCACTCTCCCATGCGGTCGTGCCCGGTGTGGCCATCGCCTACCTTGCAGGGTTTCCCTATGCCGTTGGTGCGTTTATTTCAGGCATCCTTGCAGCGCTCGCCATTGTCGCAGTGCGCAGCATCACCATGCTGCGCGAAGATGCTGTGATAGGATTGATTTTCACCAGCTTCTTTGCCGCCGGGTTGTTTCTGGTGTCGTTGAATCCGACAGCGGTCAATATCCAGTCGATCATCTTCGGCAATATCCTGGCGATCTCGGACGAAGATGTGATGCAGGTTATTGTCATCGCTGCGGTGTCGCTCATTATTCTCGGCTTCAAGTGGAAAGACCTGATGCTGGCCTTCTTTGATGAAAGCCATGCCCGCAGTGTCGGACTTAATCCTGCCAGATTGCGCATACTGTTCTTTGCTTTGCTGTCGGCCTGCACAGTGGCGGCGCTTCAGACCGTGGGTGCCATCCTCGTCATCGCCATGGTGGTGACACCGGGAGCCACCGCCTATCTGCTGACCGATCGTTTCGGCAGGATGATCCTCATCGCAGTTGTCATCGGGGTCGGTTGCAGCGCGCTGGGAGCCTATGCCAGCTATTTCCTTGATGGGGCAACGGGTGGATTGATCGTTGTGTTCCAGACCCTGATCTTTCTGGCAGCTTTCGTTTTCGCTCCGAAATATGGAAGGCTTGCCACGCGCCGCAGTGTCAGGACGGCGACATCATGAACACGCTACTGTCCTGGATCACTGATCCACTTGTCCATGAGTTCATGCAGCGCGGTATGGTTGTCGCAATTCTTGTGGGCACGATATGCGCCATGCTGTCGTGCTTCCTCGTACTCAAGGGCTGGTCTCTTATGGGGGATGCTGTCTCGCATGCTGTTCTACCCGGCATTGTGATCGCGCATGTGCTGGCTATTCCGCTCGTTATTGGTGCCTTTGTGGCTGGCCTCGGCTGTGCGTTGGCCACCGGCTATCTGCGTGATAACAGCCGGGTGAAGGAAGATGCCATCATGGCCATCGTTTTCTCAGGCATGTTTGCTCTGGGCCTCGTGATGTTCGTCAAGGTAGATACGGACCAGCATCTCAGTCATATCCTGTTCGGCAACATGCTGGGGGTGCGTTGGGGCGATGTGCTGGAGACCGCCTTCATTGCGGTCCCTGCTATCGTGATTGTTAGCGCGAAACGCCGCGATCTTATGCTGTTCTGTTTTGATCCTGCCCATGCCCGCGCCATCGGCTTGCCTGTCAAACTTTTGCACTATGGCCTGCTCGTGCTGCTGGCGCTGACCATCGTGGCATCGCTTAAAGCTGTCGGGATCATCCTCGTTATCGCTATGCTGATCGCGCCCGGCGCCATTGGCTATCTGATAACGCGCCGGTTTGAGCATATGATGCTCTACGCTGTCGGAGCCGCAGTCAGTTCCTGCGTCATGGGAACGCTGGCGAGTTTCCACCTTGATTCAGCCACTGGACCAACCATCGTCATGGTGCAGACCTTTGTGTTTTGCATGGCATTGCTGATCAATGTCATGCGCAGACGGACCCTTGAGCACGCGAAAGGCGATACCGGAGCGACAGTTACAGTGTGAGATATGTGTTAGGCCTATCTGTCTTTCATGCATTATATGTGGAAAAATCATTATATCTGCACCTTATTCATGAAATGAAATCAAAAAGCTGAGAACGTCACATGCGTCTTGATCTTCCCGGCTTGCAGGCCTTTCTCAGCATAGCCGAGCGGGGCAGCTTTCACGCCGCCGCTGCGCATCTCAACCTGTCGCAAACCGCTCTTAGCCACCGTATCCGCAAGCTGGAAGAACTGCTGGGTGTCAAGGTGCTGGCGCGCACGACGCGGCAAGTGGCGCTGACACCTGCGGGTGTGGAGTTGCTCCCAAAGGCCCGTAAACTGGTCGAGGAAATGAGCGCCGCATTCGAGAGCCTCAGGCGACAGGCGCAGCAATCGGAAGAACGGGTCGAGATCGGTTGTTTGCCAACCGTTGCCGTAATGTGCCTCCCAAGGGCATTGGCGCTGTTCAAAGATGCTTATCCTGAGACGATAGTGCGGGTGCATGATAATTCCGCCAGTGAAATCGCTGATTGCGTGCAATCGGGCAGGGCGGCATTCGGCATAACCATCGTCACGGCAGACCGTTGGGATCTCGATATGCAACCCATCGTCAAAGAGCCATTTGTGCTGCTTGCGCGCAATGGCATGCCAATGGCGCATCTGATGACGATAACATGGGCCGATATTGCCGGATTGCCACTGGTGCGCATAAGCGCCGAAACCGGCAACCGGGTTTTGATTGACGATGCCCTTGGCAACAGGCGCAACGACCTGCTGTGGCGCTACGAAGTGCAACGCGTGTCCACCGCTGTAAGCATCGTGCGCGCCGGTGTCGGTTATGCTGTCGTGCCACAACTGGCTTTCGACCGTGCCGCTGATCCCGATCTTGTGGCGATCAACCTGACGGAGCCGGCCATCTCGCGCACGCTTGGTGTTATCACCCGGAAAGGCTTGCTGCTGGAACCTCGGGCTGAGACATTGCTGAATTTGATTGAACAAATACTGCGCGAGACTGTTTCCGAGGCAAGTCGGTAGCCCGTATTTCATGAATTCCAGTCAGCAATTGCAGCAATAAATTCATTTGAATGCTGAGCTTGCATAGCGCATTTTTGTTTGCAGCAGCAAATAGGAAGAGGCTTCCTCGGTGCAATCTGCCAACACACGTCACATCGCATTCATCGGTTTTGGCGAGGTCGGCCAGACCTTTGCCCGTGATCTGCTGAAGCAGCCGGATGTGCATATCAGCGCGTTCGATGTCCTGCATGGTCAGGTGGCAGGAGCGGGATTGGCGGCACAGGCCTGCACTCTGGGGGTCGCCATGGCATTGACGGAGGCTGCCGCAGTCGAAGGTGCCTCCATCATCATCTCAGCAGTAACAGCCTCCCGTGCGGAAGCAGTGGCGGAGGCGGCCAGTCGGCATCTGAAAGCAGGACAGATTTTCCTCGATGTGAATTCAGCTGCGCCGACAACGAAGCAGCGGGCGGCGCGACATGTGGTGGCCAGCGGTGCGACCTATGTTGAATGCGCCGTCATGGCACCGGTGCTGAAGCCGGGTCTGGCCGTACCCATTCTTGCGGGTGGCCCCGAAGCCGCTTCCGTAGCAGCAATCATGAATGCGCTTGGCATGAACCTGACGCCGGTTGCCACCGCATATGGCCGGGCTTCCGCCATGAAGCTCTGCCGGTCCATCATGATCAAAGGTCTTGAGGCGCTGATCGTGGATTGTGCCGCCGCCTGTGCCCAGTGGGATGTGCGCGAGCCAGTATTTTCCAGCCTTGCAGAGACATTTCCATCAATTGATTGGCATGCACTCGCAGACAATATGGGTGAGCGGGTAGCCACGCACGGCGTGCGCCGCTCCGAGGAAATGTGGGAAGCGGCTGAAATGCTGGCTGCCCTTGGTCTCAATCCTGGCCTGGCAGAAGCGGTGGCAGATGCACAGTTGCGTGGCGCGCGAAAAAACAAGGTGGCAGCATGAGTGTCTTGAAACTTTCGCGCCGCTCATTCACCGCCGGTCTGGTTGCCATCCCGTCGATTGCCATGCCATCGGTCATCAGGGCGCAGGCGAACTGGCCGTCGCAGGTCATCAAGTTCGTGGTGCCTTTCACGCCCGGTGGCAGCACGGATCTGCTGGCGCGCATCATCGCACAGAAGCTCGAGCCTGCTATCCGTCAATCAATCATCGTTGAAAATCGCCCAGGCGCGGGCGGTTCCATTGCCGCTGGTGCCGTGGCGCGGGGAGAGGCTGACGGCCACACCTTCCTGATGGGACACATTGGCACACTGGCCTTCAACCCTTCGCTTTATCCAACGCTACCCTATGATCCGGTGAAGGATTTCGCACCTGTTGCGCTCGTTGCTTCCGTGCCCAACATTCTGACCGTCAATCCGCAATTGCCGGTCAAATCCTACGGCGAGTTTGTCGCCTATGCGAAGGCCAATCCCGGCAAGTTGAACTTTGGCTCCGGTGGTGTTGGCAGTGCGGCCCATGTTGCGGGCGCATACCTTGGCTTTGCGGCGGGATATGAGGCAGTGCATGTGCCGTATCGTGGCACCGGACCGATGATCAACGATCTGCTGGGTGGTGCCATCCAGTTCACACTCACAGGCGGCCCCGCCGTTCTGCCTCTTGCTGCCGGGGGCAAGTTACGCACGCTGGCCGTATCCAGTCTTGAGCGGGTGGCCTTTGCGGCTGATCTGCCGACGATTGCCGAGAGCGGCCTGCCAAAGTTCGATGCCGTGCAGTGGTATGGTCTGGTGGCACCTGTGAAAACACCTGACGCCATCATCCGGCGCATGAACACCGAGATCAACGCCCTTATGGACTCGCCGGAGATCGCCAAGAACCTGCAGAACGACGGGGCGATTGCCATCAAGACAACACCGGAAGCATTTTCCGCCCATATCATGTCAGAAATCGCTGTCTGGCGGGATGTCATCCGCCGCGCCGGCATAACCGCAGGGGGCTGATATGCGCCAGCGGGGTGTCAGATGCATGATGATCAGGGGCGGTACGTCCAAGGGGGTGTATTTCCTTGGCGATGATCTGCCAACGGACAGGACAGAGCGCGACGCATTGTTGCTGGCCATCATGGGGTCGCCCGATGCCCGTCAGGTGGATGGTCTGGGGGGAGCTCATCCTCTCACCAGCAAGGTCGCCATTGTCTCGCGGTCCAGTGATCCCGCTTGCGATATAGACTTCCTGTTCGCGCAGGTTGGCACAGACAAGCCAACCGTCGATACCACACCGAACTGCGGCAACATTCTTGCGGGCATCGGTCCCTTTGCGCTGGAGCGCGGGCTTGTGTCCGTGCGTGGCGAAACCACTGTCTTGCGCGTGCGGACTGTCAATACCGGCACAATTGCCGACCTTGAGGTGCAAACACCCGGTGGTTCCGTGATGTATGACGGCAGCGCCCGGATCGATGGTGCCCCGGGCACGTCGGCACCCATTACAATAACTTTTCTCGATGCGGAGGGCTCGGTATGCGGTTCGCTTCTGCCCACTGGCAACATCGTGGACCGGATCAATGGTATCGATGTCACGCTGATTGACAACGGCATGCCCGTTATTGTCATGAAGGCAAGCGATATGGGCAGGACTGGGCACGAGCCGCGTGATCAACTTGACATTGATGATGACCTCAAGACACGCATGGAGGCCATCCGGCTTGTTGCGGGCCCCATGATGAACCTTGGGGATGTGCGCGATAAGGTGGTGCCCAAGATCGCGCTTGTGGCAGAGCCGCGCTATGGCGGCAGCATCGCCACCCGCAGTTTCATTCCGCACAAATGTCACAGTTCCATCGGCGTGTTCGCGGCGGTCACGGTTGCCACTGCGGCTGCAATGCCTGGTTCACCAGCATTTGCCGTTGCCGTTATGGCCAACGGGCGGGAACGCACGGTCAGCGTCGAGCATCCGACAGGCGAGTTCACGGTTAACCTGACCGTTGGAGGCACACCGCAAGCGCCGGTGATCGAGAAAGCGGGCCTGCTGCGCACGGCACGCGTGCTGTTTGACGGCGTGGCCTATGCGCCGGAAAGCCGCCTTCTGGCGGCAGAATGACATGACAGCGAGAGCGGAAGCGACTGATGATTGATGCAAAAAAGACGGGTCTTGTGATCACGGCCCATCCCGGTGATTTTGTCTGGCGGGCGGGTGGCGCGATTGCGCTTCACGTCAGGCGCGGTATGCGGGTGAAAATCCTTTGCCTTTCCTACGGCGAGCGGGGAGAAAGCCAGTTTGCCTGGAAACAGGCCGGTGTTAAAATGGCGGATGTAAAGGCGCAGCGCAAAGAGGAGGCCGAGCGTGCCGCCGCAGTCCTGGGAGCCGAGATCGAGTTCATGGATGCGGGGGACTACCCCTTGCGCACCACAGAAACCATGCTCGACCGGGCCATCGACATCTTCCATGATATCAACCCGTCGTTCGTGCTGACCCATTCGCTGGAGGACCCCTATAACGTTGATCATCCCGAGGCGACGCGCTTTGCGCAGGAGGCGCGTATCATTGCGCAGGCCATGGGTCACAAGCCCGATCCATCACGCGCTTACGCCGCTTCGCCCGTGTTCCTGTTTGAGCCGCATCAGCCCGAGCAATGCAACTACAAGCCGACGGTCATCCTGAACATCGATGAGGTCTGGGAAACCAAGCGCAAGGCCTTCGAGGTGTTGGCGGCACAAAAACATCTGTGGGAGTACTACACCCGTGTAGCGCTGAACCGTGGCATGCAGGGCGGGCGCAACTCTGGCAAGGCGATGACCTACGGCGAGGCGTATCAGCGGTTGTTCCCCGAAGCGCTGGAGTCACTCGCATGAATCCGGTTGTTGTCCAGAACATTCCCCGTGCTGATGCAGCCGCCATTGCAACCCTTCAGCGCCTTGGTGTTTCTACCACCCACGAAGCCATGGGTCGCAGTGGCCTGATGAAACCCTACATGCGTCCGATCTATGCCGGTGCACAGATCGCCGGAAGCGCTGTCACAGTGCTGGCGCAGCCCGGCGACAACTGGATGATCCATGTAGCCGTTGAACAGATCAGGCCCGGCGATGTGCTGGTGGTTGCCTGCACAACCGACAATACAGATGGCATGTTTGGTGATCTTCTGGCCACTTCGCTCAAGGCGCGGGGCTGCGCTGGTCTTGTCATTGATGCCGGGGTGCGGGACGTCAAGACCTTGACCGCAATGGGTTTTCCCGTCTGGTCGCGGGCAATTTCCGCCAAAGGGTGTGTGAAGGCGACATTGGGATCAGTGAACATTCCCGTGGTCTGCGCAGGTGAGTTGGTCAATCCCGGTGATGTGATCGTGTCGGATGACGATGGCATTGTGGTCGTGCCGCGCAAGTCAGCTGTTGCCGTTGCCACCGCCGGTGCAGCCCGCGAGGCCAATGAGGAGGCCAAGCGCCTGCAACTGGCTTCAGGCGTACTTGGTCTTGACATGTACAGGATGCGCGAAGGTCTGGCCAAGGCCGGATTGGTTTACGTGGATCATGATGACCATTACTGATCATACCAATGGGCGAAAGCCACGGTATGTGTTGCCTCAACTGGCCTGTGACGCCCATTGCCATGTCTTTGGTCCGGCTGCACATTTCCCCTACGCAGCGGACCGGCGTTATACACCTCAGGATGCACCGAAAGAGGCGCTTTCCGCTTTGCATGATCGTCTCGGAATTCAGCGGGCTGTGATCGTGCAGGCGAGTTGCCACGGCATAGACAACCGCGCCATGCTCGATTGTATCGCCAGTGATCCCGCCCGGTATCGCGGGGTTGCCATTGCCGACGACAGTTTCACGGAAAAGGATTTCGCAACGCTGCATGCGGGAGGCGTGCGTGGGGTGCGCTTCAATTTCGTAAAACACCTTGGTGGCGCGCCGGATATGGCGGAGTTTCACCGCGTGATACAACGGATAAAGCCCTTTGGCTGGCATGTCGTTCTGCATCTCGATGCGCCTGATATTGCAGCCCTGGCCCCCATGATCGCAGCTTTGCCTGTGACAGCGGTGATTGACCATATGGGGCGCATACCGGCGGTGGACGGTGTTTCACAAAGGCCGTTCCAACTGCTGCTCGCGATCGCCAAGCAACCCCATGTCTGGGTCAAGGTGTCCGGCGCTGAGCGGATTGGTACGCCGCCTTTCCATGACGCCTTGCCCTTTGCGCAGGCTCTCGTTCAAGCCATCCCGGACCGTGTGCTGTGGGGAACGGATTATCCGCATCCTAACCTGAAGCATCCGGTTGATGAAGCTGATCTTGTTGATCTTTTACCTGATTATGGCGATGTGGTGCAGTTGCAGAAACTGCTCGTTGATAACCCCTCCCGACTCTACGGATTCTAGGAAAGCGAGCGCACCATGCTTGACCGACGTCATCTGCTGGGAATGCTGACTGCCCTGCCAGTCTCTATTGCCTGGCCAGCCTCGTCTGCTTCTGCGCAAACCAAATATCCTGACAGGCCGATCCGCATCATTGTGCCGTTTGGTCCCGGCGGCCTTGCAGACGTGACGGCCCGTGTCGTGGGTGAAAAGATGAGTTCCTTGCTTGGACAACAGGTGGTCATCGTCAATCAGCCTGGCGCAGGCGGCGTTGCGGCAGCCCGTGCTGCGCTGTCGTCACCCGCAGATGGCTATACACTGGCGCTTTTCACCAATGGCACGGCTATCAGCGTGCCACTGGTCAAGGAACTGGGCTATGATCCATTGACGCAGTTCGTGCCCGTTTCATCCCTCGGCTTTTTTGATTTCCTGATGCTGACCAGTGCCGAGCATCCCTACCGTTCGCTGGGTGATCTGCTGACGGCGGCAAAAGCCCGCCCCGGAGCGTTGAACATCGGCACGATCAATGTCGGTTCGTCGCAAAACCTGTCCGCCACACTGTTTCGCAACATGGCAGGCATCGATCTTGCCATCGTACCGTTCCGCACCACGCCGGATGCAATGACGGCGCTGCTGCGCAAGGACGTCGATCTGGTGATCGATGGTTATGTTGCGGCAAAGTCTCTTCTGCTGGATGGCAAGTTGCGGGCGCTGGCGACTTCCGGCCCGGTGCGTTTCACAGGCTTGAAGGACGTGCCCACGGTGGCCGAGAGCGGTGTTGCAGGTTTTGACGTAACGTCATGGAACGCGGTGTTTGCGCCTGTTGGCACACCGCCCGATGTTGTGCGGACGCTCAATGACGCCATCCTTTCTGCCCTGTCCGATCCAGGCGTGCGGCAACGGTTGCTTGATCTGGGCATCGAGCCAAAAGGTGGCGCACCCGAAGCCATTGGCCAGCGCTTGCAACAGGACATTGCGCGTTGGGGCGAGGTCATCAGACGTGCAGGCATACCCAGGCAGTGAAGGACGGGCATCATGCATAGCGAACCTTGCCTTGATATTGCGCATCTGGGCCATGTCGAGCTCCTGACCAACAAGCCGGAAGCGAGCCTCGATTTCTTTATCAACAGTCTGGGCCTGACCGAGAGTGGCCGGGAGGATGACTCGGTTTATCTCCGGGCCTATGACGACTACGAGTTTCATTCTCTGAAACTGACGGCCTCAAAAACGACCGGCGTTGCCCATATCGGCTATCGCGCGGCCAGCGAGCAGGCCTTGCTGCGCAGAGTCGCTGCCATTGAAGCCATGGGGTGCGGGAAGGGTGCCGGAGAAGGATTGGGCTGGACAGACGGTGATGCCGGACATGGCCGCTCGTACCGGTTCCGTGATCCCGACAACCATGTCTTTGAAGTCTATTTCGAGACCAACAAATATGTAGCGCCAGAAGCCGAGCGTCCGGCGCTGAAGAATCAGGCGCAGCGCAACCATGGCCGCGGGGCAGGGGTGCGGCGCATCGACCATATCAACCTGCTGGCGCAGGATGTGGGCGTGATACGTAATTTCATGCCACTGGCACTGGGCAGTCGCGTTACCGAGCAGATTGTGCTGGATTCAGGCGCGGTTGGTGGCTGCTGGTTCACGGTCAACAACAAGTCCTATGATATCGCCTACACGCGGGATCACACCGCCATGCGTGGCCGATTTCACCACGTCACCTATGCCGTGGACCAGCGTGAACAGGTGTTGCAGGCAGCCGATCTGTTTCTTGAAAACGGTGTCTTCATTGAAACGGGTCCGCACAAGCATGCGATCCAGCAGACGTTTTTTCTGTATGTCTATGAGCCTGCCGGCAACCGTATCGAGGTCGCCAATGCAGGCGCAAGGCTCATTGTCGATCCTGATTGGCAGACCGTTACGTGGAACGAAACCGAGCGCAAGAAGGGGCAGGCCTGGGGGCTTAAAACGATCGAGAGTTTTCATACCCACGGCACGCCGCCATCAAGATGAGTGGGAAAGGCTTTCTTTCAGCTGAACTTGAATGTGCGGACGGCTTCTTTCGAGCCGAGATCTGCCAGCACCGTTTCACCGGCCAGTGACGTCTGCCCCACGCCGACCAGCGGTTTGGTGCCTTCCGGCATGTAGACATCGACGCGTGAACCAAAACGGATCAGGCCAAACCGTTCGCCACACTGGATGGCCACTCCCTCACGGGCATTGTCGAAGCTGATGATGCGGCGTGCCAGCAAGCCGGCGATCTGAACGATGCCGAAACGCCCCTTTTCAGTGTCGATCACCAGTCCGTTGCGCTCATTGTCCTCGCTGGCCTTGTCCAGATCAGCACTCAGGAAAAGGCCTGGCTTGTAAGCCACCTTGCTGATGCGCCCGGCCACAGGTGCGCGGTTTACGTGGCAATCAAATACCGACATGAAGATGGTGACGCGTGGCAGCGGTTTAGTGCCAAGTTCCAGTTCCGGAGGCGGCACGAAATGACCTACCATATCAACGCGTCCATCCGCCGGGCTGATGACAAGTCCATCCCGCAGGGCAGTGAGGCGGGGTGGATCACGGAAGAAATAGACGCACCACAGGGTCAGCAACCAGCCGATCCAGCCCATTGGTGGCCACAGCCAACCCAGCAAGAGTGCGCCAAGGGCAAACAGCGCTATAAACAGATAGCCTTCCGGGTGGATAGGTACGAGCTGCTTGCGAATGGAGGTGACAACGGACATGAAAACGATCCTGATAAAAACTGGAATTGTCTGATAGCTGAACGTGACGCCAGTTGAAAGCGATTGCCATCGCTCTTGCGCCGTTATTGTACTGAGGATTTCCGCAGAAGATGCAATAGCAGATACAGCGCCAGGACACAGACAAGACCAGAAATCAGGCCAACCTGAAGGGCTGCCTGCACACCGTAGTTGCCGATCAGGGCCCCGAATATCATGGGGGACGCTGCAA
Organism: Hyphomicrobiales bacterium; assembly: GCA_031372765.1. Lineage (GTDB taxonomy): Bacteria > Pseudomonadota > Alphaproteobacteria > Rhizobiales > Beijerinckiaceae > JADCCX01. Next base: position 13,306 of record JANMLW010000077.1, on the reverse strand, counting down.
AGACCAGTTGTGTCGGCAGCGCAACCTTGCCCAGTGTTGTGGCATAGCCAAGACTTCCCAGAAGGGTCAGTGGCAGTGTGGCACGCGAAATGGTCATCAAACCACTGCCAATACTGAAAATGACGATAAACAGCACGGCACCATAGAATTCTCCAGCAGTCAGTAACCCTGCAACCAATCCAAGCATGATGAGGACACCAGATGTCATGGCACTGGCCATCGGTGTCAGACGTCCTGCGGAAAGGACATCCGCCGCCCGCGCCATGATTGTGGCAGGTCCCTTGAGCGCGGCCACGGCGACTGCTGCACCAGCCGTCAGACCATAATCAGTCAGGATAGAGATAAGATGCAGGTCCAGTCCCCAGGAAATAAAACCGGAGGATGCGAAGATCAGTACAAGCAGGATGCCTGCTTTCTGACGGTCCTGCGGCGCAATTGTGCCTGTCAGGATGTCAACTGACATTGCACTCCCCTGTTTGACCGCAACGGCTCCGCGAAGGCAAAACAGATGGAGCGGCGTGCAGAGAAAAACATGAATACCGGCATACAGAAGCACGGTGTATCGCCAGCCGATCTGTGAATCCAGCCAAAGTGTCAGGGGCCAGAAAATTGTTGCCGCCATACCTCCAAACAGCATGAGTAGCCCGATTGCACGGCGGGCGTGTGGCCCAGCTATTTGCGCCAGAGCGGCAAAGGCAGCGTTTGACAGCACCATGGGCATCGCAATGCCCATGCACAGCCATGCGAGAATGAAGTATGCAGCACTGTCCGCAAAGGCGAGTATGACCAGACCAGTTGCCAGCACCAGTGAGCCAATGGGCATGATTGTTCTGGCACCGCGGCGATCAATGATGCGTCCCATGGGCCACGCCAGGAAGGCGGATGCGATCAGCATGATGGTTATGGAACCAAATACCATGCCAGCCGGTAAACCCAGATCACGCTCGAATGTGCTGCCAAGCACTCCGGGGAGGTAGTAGGTCGTTCCCCAGCCGATCATCTGTGTCAGGCCAAGCACCACAATGGAGATGCGCATGCTGGGGGTTGGCCGCCAAGGAACAGCCATACCTGAAGCAGCAATACCTGAAGCCTGGATTTCCGGATCGGTTGTGTTTGTCATGCCCCGCTTACGCCAGCCTCACTCAGAGGTTAACCTGAAATGCGGTGCAATCCAGCCGCGTTTTCCTGATGCATAGCATTCGAGAAACCGATTGAACCCTGTTCAGTCCTCCAGCTTGAGTCGCACGGTCTCGCCTTCTGCCTCGGCATGTCGCTTGAGCGTTTCGCGTGCCGCATCAGCCTCGCGCTGGCGGTTCCACATAGAGGCATAGATACCTGCCTGATCCAGCAGGCTCTGGTGGGAGCCGCGCTCCGCGATAATGCCCTTGTCCAGAACGATGATTTCATCGGCGTTCACAACCGTGGAAAGGCGGTGCGCAATCACAATGGTGGTGCGGTTGCGCGACACGCCGTCAAGCGCTTCCTGGATTTCCATTTCGGTATGACTGTCAAGAGCCGATGTTGCTTCATCCAGCACCAGAATGGGCGGGGCTTTGAGGATGGTGCGCGCAATGGCTACACGCTGTTTTTCCCCACCGGACAGTTTGAGTCCGCGCTCGCCAACCTGCGCGTCATAGCCGTCAGGCAGCTGTGTGATCAACCGGTCAATCTGTGCCAGACGCGCTGCTTCGGCGATCTCGTCTTGTGTGGCACCATCGCGACCATAGGCGATGTTATAGCGGATGGTATCATTGAACAGCACGGTATCCTGCGGCACCATGCCGATGGTATCGCGCAGGGTGGTCTGGGTAACGGCACGGATATCCTGTCCGTCGATGGAGATGCTGCCGCTCGCCACATCATAGAACCGGAACAAGAGTCGTGAGATTGTAGACTTTCCGGCACCTGATGGCCCAACGATGGCAACGGTCTTACCGGCGGGAACCTCGAAGCTGATACCTTTGAGGATCGGCCGCTCTGGCACGTAGTGAAACACCACATTCTCGAACTTCACGGCACCAGATGCAACAACAAGCGGTTTGGCACCTGGGCTGTCCTGCACCTCGGCATTGGTGAGGATGATGTCGAACATCTTTTCGATGTCGACCAGCGCCTGCTTGATCTCGCGGTAGACCATGCCCATGAAATTCAGCGGCTGATAAAGCTGTATCAGCATGGCGTTCACCAGAACGAAATCGCCTACCGTATTTCGCCCCGCCATCACATCCATGGCTGACATCGCCATGCAGGTGGTTAGCCCAACGGTAAAGATGGCTGCCTGTCCTGCATTCAGCATAGCCAGCGAGGTATAGGACTTGGTGCTGGCCTTCTCGTAGATCGCCATGGACTTGTCGTAACGGCTGTTCTCGCGCCGCTCCGCACCAAAGTATTTCACGGTCTCGAAGTTCAGCAAACTGTCCACGGCCTTGGTGTTGGCATCAGTATCACTGTCATTCATCTGGCGGCGGATGCCGATGCGCCAGTTGGTGGCGCTGATGGTGAACCAAAGATAGACAGAGATCATCAGGGAGATCACCGCTACATAGCGCCAGTCAAAGGCAAACAAGAATACACCGCAAACGAGCGCAAACTCGAATATCGTGGGAATGAGCGTCAACAGCGCCATGCGAGACAGTTCTTCAATGCCGCTGCGTCCGCGCTCCAGCACGCGGGTCAGGCCGCCGGTCTTGCGTTCGAGGTGAAAACGCAGCGACAAACGGTGCATGTGCTGAAAGGTCTGGTTCGCCAGCTTGCGAACGGCGTGCATGGAGACAGCGGCAAAAACGCCATCGCGCAATTGCTGCAAAAGGGCCATGAGTACGCGGAACACGCCGTAAAGCACGGTTGCCACGACAGGCGCGCCGATCAACCAGGGGAGGGCGTTTGAGGCGGCAGCACTTCCCCCCTGCGAAACAGCAACCAGCGCATCCGTCGCCCATTTGAACGTGAAGGGCACCGTGATGGTCACTAGCTTGGCAACAATGATCAATGCAAAAGCAATCAGGACACGGATCTGAAGGTCCCGCCGGTCCGACGGCCAGAGATAGGGCCAGAGCGACACAAGTGTGCCGAGCATGCTGGCATCAGCGGATGGCTTGCCCTGTATCTTTTTTGGCGCACTGTCTGGTGTGGACCCGGCAGCACCTTGGTTGGTGGACATTGGAAACTTTCAAAACGGCGTATTGATCCCTGATATAGGTTGCAGCGCCGATTCTGAAAGCGTTAGAATTGTCTCACAGTCCCGAAAAGTGAATCTGCCTCATGTCTCTCAGCATTTGTGTCTATTGTGGCTCCGGCAATGGCCGCGATCCGGCCTACGCGGCCGCTGCCCAGCAACTGGGGTCTGCCATCGCCAAAGCAGGGCACCGGCTGGTGTACGGCGGGGGAAATCTTGGACTGATGGGTACTGTGGCGCGTGCAGTGAAAGAGGGCGGCGGACACGTGACGGGCATTATCCCGCATTTTCTCATCAGCAAGGAGAAAATCCTGTCTGATGTCGATGAGCTTATCCTCGTCAATGACATGCACGAGCGCAAGATGAAGATGTTCGAGAAGGCAGATGCCTTCGTGGCGCTACCCGGGGGCATAGGCACACTGGAAGAACTGGTCGAGCAGATGACGTGGGCGCAGCTGGGTCGCCACACCAAGCCCATAGTGATGGCGGATATCAGCGGATTCTGGCGTCCGATGATGGACCTTCTGGCCCATATGCGGATGGAGGGCTTCATCCGTGACGGCCTGGAAGTGAAGACATTGACGGCTGAAAAGATTGGCGATGTGGTGCCCATGATCGAGACTTGGGTGGCGCGTCATGGGCGATCAGCCGGTGCAGCGGACTGGTCACCAAAGCAGATGTGAGCGTCTGATGCTTCATCGAGGGCGGGGGAGAAGATCAAGCCCGATGCCATTGTGCTGACCACACTTGACGTTCGCTGCCGAAAAACGCACAAAGCCGTCATGAACATGACGCTCCTTTGCAGGATTTTGATTATTTGCCGCTAAGCATTGTGCTGGCTGGTGCGTCCTTGTCTCTTTGATCCATCCCAAAAGACCTGAACATTCCGGCCCGCGCTGTATAAAACACGCTTGTTTCGTTCAAGGATACGACAATGGCCGATCAGCCACAGCTCAGGCTCTACAACACGCTGACCAAGACGAAAGAGCTGTTTCAGCCGCTCGATCCGTCCAATGTCCGCATGTATGTCTGCGGTCCTACGGTCTATGATTTCGCCCATATCGGCAATGCGCGCCCCGTCATCGTGTTTGATGTGCTCTACCGGTTGCTGCGCCATCTCTACGGCGAAAAACACGTCACCTATGTGCGCAACATCACGGATATCGACGACAAGATCAACAAGCGCGCCTTTGATCGCTGGACAAAAAAGCGCCCGCTGCTCGATGAAGTAAAAGCGCTCACCGAGGTGACGGCGAAGCAGTATGAAGACGATGTAGCGGCGCTGGGTTGCTTGCCGCCGGATCATTCACCACGGGCAACGGATTTTGTCTGCAACGGTTCGCAGCCCATGGATATGGTGCGCGTCATCGAGAAGCTCGTCGCAAAGGGCCATGCCTATGCGGCTGAGGGCCACGTGCTGTTTGATGTGCCGTCCATGCCCAATTACGGCAGGCTGTCGCGCCGAACGCTGGATGACATGATCGCCGGTGCGCGGGTGGAGGTGGCTCCCTACAAGAAAGACCCGATGGATTTCGTGCTGTGGAAACCTTCAGACCCCGCCACGGAACCGGGCTGGGATTCCCCATGGGGCTTTGGCCGCCCCGGCTGGCATATCGAATGCTCGGCCATGAGCGGAGCGCTGCTGGGTAAACAGTTCGACATTCACGCCGGTGGCATCGATCTGATCTTCCCCCACCACGAGAACGAGATTGCGCAGACGTGCTGCGCGTTTGGCGTGGACAAGATGGCGAGTGTGTGGATGCACAACGGATTCCTGCAGGTGGAGGGACAGAAGATGTCCAAATCGCTTGGAAACTTCACGACGATTCAGGACGTGCTGAAGGACTGGCCGGGCGAAGTGGTGCGGCTGAACATGCTCAAGACGCATTATCGGCAGCCGATTGACTGGACGATCAGGGGGCTGGAGGAGAGTGAGAGGACTCTTAGGGACTTCCAGCTTGATGAGTTCAAATCGGGGCAAGGCTCTCCAACTGAGTTTATTGATGCTCTCGCAGACGATCTGAATACCCCTAAAGCACTTTCCATTTTGCATGGCTATCGGAAGGAGAAACGCTTTGAGGAGTTTAGAATTGCCACGTTGCTCATTGGATTGCCGACCGTAGTACGCGTCAAAGGTTTTGCAAAAATCAGAATTAGCGCCAAGGCGACAGGATATATCGTGGATCAAGAATTGGCAGAGACTCTCATCACCTCCCGCCTCGCAGCCCGCGCTGCCAAGAACTTCGCCGAATCCGACCGCATACGCGATGAACTTCTCGCCATGGGCATCCAGCTCAAGGACGGCAAGGACCCCGCTACCGGCGAGCCCGTGACCACATGGGAGGTGAAGCGATGATGTCCGGCACAAAGATTGTGCGTCCTTCGAGGCTCCGCTACGCTCCGCACCTCAGGATGAGGAAATCTGTTATTTGCATTGACCCTTGTCGTTCGTGCCAGTCACCGAGCCTCGAAGGACGCACCATCGCTGTGCAACACGAGACAACACCATGACAAACCTTCGCCCCTACCTCCCCGTCGACGCCGAGCTTCTCGCCATCCTCATGCAGGCCAGCATCGAGGAACTCGCGGTTGATGATTATACCGAGGATCAGCGTGATGCCTGGGCGGCGTCTGCCGAAGCGGAGTCCTTCGCCAAGAAGCTCGCCACAAACCTGACGCTTGTTGCCGTTGATGCGGACGGCGAGCCGGTTGGCTTCGCTGTGCTGGTGCAGAATGCAGCAATCGCCCATGTCCATGTCCATCCTGATCTGATCGCCATGGGCATCGGCAACACGCTCTGCACAGCGCTCGAAAAGCTGGCCATGGCGCGGGGCAGCGAAGGCTTGCTGGCGGATGTTACGGACAATGCCAAGGGCTTTTTTGCCAAGCTCGGATTTGTGGAAAAAGCCCGCAACACCATCAACTACGGGGATGTCTGGTTGGGCACCACCACGATGGAAAAACCCCTCAAAGCGCCCGCAACGGCGACGGTGCAATGATGCAAGATGCCCCATCAATGCCCGAACGGCTTTATCTCTTCGATACCACCCTGCGGGACGGTGCACAGACCACCGGCGTTGATTTTTCGCTGGCCGACAAACTGGCAGTGGCCAAGATGCTGGACCGTCTGGGTGTTGATTACATCGAAGGCGGCTACCCCGGCGCCAATCCGCTGGACACGCAATTCTTTGGTGAGGAACGCGGTTACCGCGCCACTTTTGCCGCCTTTGGCATGACAAAGCGCACGGGCGTGTCCGCTTCCAATGATCCCGGTGTCGCGGGATTGCTGGCAGCCAAAGCGCCGGCAATCGCCTTTGTCGCCAAATCCTGGGATTTCCATGTCCATACCGCGCTGGGCTGTACGCTGGACGAGAACCTTGAGAACCTCAGTGAAAGCGTCAAGGCCGCAGTCTTGGCTGGCCGCGAGGTCATCGTCGATTGCGAACACTTTTTTGACGGCTACAGGGCCAATCCTGCTTATGCGTTGAATGTAGCCAAAATCGCCCAAGCCAGCGGCGCGCGCTGGGTGGCGCTGTGTGATACCAACGGCGGCACCTTGCCAGACGATATCGAGCGCATCGTCAGCGCCGTTTGCCAGCATGTGCCGGGCAAGAATTTGGGCATTCATGCCCATGATGACACGGGGCATGCGGTCGCCAATTCACTCGCCGCCGTGCGGGCCGGTGTGCGGCAAATTCAGGGCACGCTCAACGGCCTGGGCGAGCGCTGCGGTAACGCCAATCTCGTGACGCTGATCCCGACACTGAAGCTGAAAACACCCTATGCCACGCAGTTCCAGATCGGCGTCAGCGATACGTCACTGGCTGGTCTCACGCAAATGTCACGGGCTTTCGATGAAATTCTCAACCGCCAACCACAGCGGCAGGCACCCTATGTGGGGGCCGCTGCTTTTGCCACCAAGGCGGGCATCCATGCCTCCGCCGTACTGAAAGACCCGCGCACTTATGAGCATATCGAGCCGGAAGGTGTCGGCAACAAGCGCTCGGTTCTGGTGTCTACGCAAGCAGGCCGCTCCAATGTGCTGTCGGAACTTGAGCGCCTTGGCATCACTGTTTCGCGTGATGATCCGCGCATCGCCCGCCTGCTGGACGAAGTGAAGGAGCGTGAGGCCGTGGGCTACGCCTACGAGGGTGCTGACGCCTCGTTCTATGTGCTGGCGCAGCGCGTGCTGGGGCATACGCGGGAGTATTTCCGTGTTGACCGTTTTAAGGTGAATGTCGAGCGACGCTACAACGCCAACGGGCAACTGGTGACCTTTTCGGAGGCGACCGTGAAAGTCGTCATCGACGGTGAAACCATGATTTCTGCCGCTGAAGGTGATGGTCCGGTGAATGCGCTGGATCAAGCCTTGCGCAAGGACCTGGGCAAATACCAGAGCCAGATCGGGGGATTGGAACTGGTGGATTTCAAGGTCCGCATCTTCCAGGGTGGCACCGATGCCGTGACGCGTGTGCTGGTGGAAAGCCGGGATGAAACCGGCGAAAGCTGGACTACGGTCGGTGTGTCCGCCAACATCATCGACGCCTCGTTTCAGGCGCTGACGGACTCAATCCTCTACAAACTGATGCGCAGTGAGGCTTGAAATCAACCGCAAATTCGCTCAGCGCACGGGCGGGACGGTAATCTCGCGGGTGCGACACCCACCACGGTCCACTTCCTCACAGGTGCGGAAGCCGCGCAGGTCCTTGGTCAGGCAGATGCGGACCTCATCCATCACGCTGCGCTTGCAGGAAATTGCCATCATGTCTGCCCGCAAGCCAGGATTGCTTGCGATGAACGCCCGCTCGATGTCGACAGGATTCCAGCGGCCTTCCTTGTCAGGTTTCTTGAAATCAGCGGGAATGACGATCTTGTCACGGGCAGCTTTCGCATCGCGGAAATAGTCCGTCGGACTGGAGCCGGTGCAGGTGCCGTGCTTGCGCCACTGATACCGCGCCAGTTGCTCGGCTGGAAACACACCCTTGGTGAGGTCCATGGCCGCGCGGGAAGGGGAGCGCCCCGCGGGGCCGCATTCAGAAGGATAGCCCTTCTCGTTCTGCGGCCACAGACCATGCACCACAAAGCCGAGACCGCTGCCAACCGCGCATTGCTCGCGGCCCTTGGCATCACCATCGACAGCGCAGAAACCAGAGGACCAACTGAGCGCCAGCACATAGAAATCAAAATCGCCCGGTGTGCCACCGCGTTGCTGAGCGGTGGCTGGCGTCAGGCTGATGAACGTAAGCAGGCAGGCGAGGGCAAGCGTCCGCATCGCTGTTCTCACGGGCGCACCATGCGGCAGTCCTGAGCATAGGTGCGGTGATGGTCCAGACCGCCGAGGCACCATTCAAGATGGTAGGAACCTGCTGTCGGGAAACGGACCAATCCCATGAAGCTGCCGTGCCAGCCGCTGAAACCGCCGTCCTCGGTGAGGTTATACTCCAGTGTGCGAAACTTACCGTCGGAGGTGAGTGCGCGGGCTGCGCAATAGCGGCGCGGGATAAGGTCCTGGCCGTTGGGACGAAAGGCGGTCGTACGTACCCTGTCGATCTGTGTCACCTCAAGGGTCGAGTTCCAGAACTCGCGTTCACGTTCGCTGAAGCGTCGCTGGATGCGGCCTGTAACAGCAGGATCATCGCAGGCGGGCAGCTGAGCATCAAACCCCATCACCCGCTCCTCGGCCTTGACGCGTGGCGCGTTGGCGTTGGCTACGGATGTCAGCATCAGCACTGTGGCAGTGACAGCAATAAGGAGTCGCATGGAAGGACCTCACCAGTTGTCTTTCTGTGCGACAGCTTGGGTCCGTTATCAAGCGGCAAGCGCTCTTCTTTCGGAAAAGATTGCCGTTGAGGCGCGTTTGCAATGCTGGCCTCGATCACCCAAAGGCAAATGAATTGACTGTAATCTTTCATGAACCAGATGCATGAATGGATGTTCTAGAGCGGTTTTATTGAAAGCCATGCTCTCTGCAAAGCTGCAAAATCCGGTTTCCCCTTTGTCCTGTCTTGTTCTAATGTCACATCATGAGCGATCCTATCACAGAGTTGTTTCCGCCCTTTCAGCCAGACGCTGACGAGCCAAAGAAGCGCCGTTTTCAGCCTATCCCCATCAGGGTGCTCCTTCCCAATCTCGTCACCCTTCTGGCGCTTTGCCTTGGCTTGACTGCGATCCGCCTCGCCATCGAGGGCCGCATGGAAGCCTCCGTCTATGCCATTCTCTTCGCGGCCATCCTTGACGGGATAGACGGCAATCTTGCACGCTATCTCAAAGGTACATCGCGCTTCGGTGCCGAGCTGGATTCACTGGCGGATTTCGTGAATTTTGGCTGCGTACCCGCTCTGGTCCTGTATTTCTGGATTTTGAAGGATCTGAAATCGCTGGGCTGGATCGTCTGTCTGGTCTTCGCCATCGCCATGGTTCTCAGGCTCGCGCGCTTCAACGTCATGCTGGATGACCCCACGCGGCCGGACTGGAAAAAGGGGTTCTTCGTTGGCATGCCGGCCCCCATGGGGGCTGCCTGCGTGTTGCTGCCGCTGTATGCCACTTTGGCTGGCATGCCGCCTTTTACTGCCATGCCTGCGGCGGTTTTGCTTTACACGCTGCTGATTGCCTTTTTCACCATCAGCACAATCCCTATGGTTTCATCCAAGAAATTGGGCACCAATATCGACAGGCGGTATGTCGTGCCACTGTTTGTCTGCGCGGTTTTGCTGGCTGGTCTGCTGGTGTCGCACACGTTTGAGACAATCGGCGGAATGATCGTGCTTTATCTCGCCAGCATTCCCTTTGGGGTCGTGCGCTACCGCGCGCTGGACAGGGCGTGGCAAGCTGAGCAGGCAACAGCCAAATCTCCGGGCAAGTCATCAGCTGTGCCGGATCAGGTGTCGACAATTTCGTGATGGGTGATGCCCTCGCAACGATTATTGTCGTTGGTTCCATCAATATCGACATCTGTGTGCGTGTTGCCATCATTCCCCGTCCCGGCGAGACAGTGGCTGGACAGGACGCAAGCATTTCGCTTGGCGGTAAGGGAGCCAATCAGGCTGTTGCTGCGGCGCGGCTTGGGGCAGCGGTTTCGCTTGTCGGCTGCATTGGTGATGATGATTTCGGCCTGTCGGCCAGAAGGTTCCTGCAAGCGGAATCGCTGGATCTCACACAGACGCGCACCGTCCCTTCAGCCGCGACCGGCATTGCGCTCATCACGGTTGATGACAAGGGACAGAATGCCATCACGGTGTCGCCTGGTGCCAATGCTGTTGTTGCAGCCAACGATGTGGAACGCGCCTTTGCTGCTTTTCCCCATGCTGTAATCCTTCTCCTTCAGAACGAAGTCCCGATGGATGTGGCGATCCACGCCGCCCGCCGGATGCAGGCCAGAGGCGGCACGGTCATCGTTGATCCGGCTCCGGCAGCGGGATTTGATCGCGCCTTGCTTGCCCATACCGATATCGTTACGCCCAACGAGACCGAGGCGGAGGTGTTGACGGGTATTGCCGTTGTTGATCATGCCAGCAGTCTGTTGGCGGCAAGGCACTTGTTGCAACATGGTGTCCGCACTGTTGTGGTGAAGCGCGGCGCGGCTGGGGTGACCTATGCCGGGCGCTACGGCGAAGGCAGTGTGGCGGCTCCCACCGCCCATGCCATTGACACGGTTGCTGCGGGGGATTGCTTCAATGGTGCGATGGCCGTGGCCCTTGGCGAGGGACTGAAATTTACGGACGCAATTGGGTTTGCCTGCAAGGCCGCTGCCATCTCCGTGACGCGCAGCGGTGCATCCCTGTCAATGCCCTATCGACATGAACTGCACTGACTGCTTCCCCTGTTGATGTTGATGCCGCAATGAAAAGGGCACCCCAGAGGGATGCCCTTTTCTCTTTTTGCCATAAATGCTCGTCGGTTATTTCGTCGGCTTGGTTACTTTGACAGGAGCCTTGCCCGTCACCGCACGCATTGGTTTGACAACCGCAACATTGGCCTTGCCGAGCGAACCATCGTCCTTGGATGTGGCGACCAGTCCCTTGGCAACGCGCTTCGAGAATTCGGTCTGCTTGCCGGAGGCAAGAACCTTGGCCTGTTTGATCCATTCCTCACGCTCGATGCGGCCAGGGAAGGCGAGGTAGCTGCCAACCCAAAGCGATTCCTGTGCAGACCATGCCGAAACCTGATCGAAGTGCCAGATGCCCAGACCATGCAGACGGGCTTCGTTCTGTTTGCCAATACCACGGATGCGCTTCAGGTCATCCGCCGTTCCACCGCGGGGTGCGGCAAATCCGGCGGGACGCTTGCCAGGAACCTTGTCCTCGCCAGCGATCTTTGGCGCAGCCTTGGGCTCGGGTGTTTTGGCAACAACAGGCGCAGGTGCAGCTTTTGGAGCGGGTGCCGGCTTCGCAACAGGTTTCGGAGCTGGCTTGGGAGCCTGCGCTGCCACGGGTGCCGGCCTCGGGGCAGGTGGTGCAACAATGTCCACCTTGGCAAGGCTGTAGCCGGTTGCCAGTGCTTTCACGCCACCCATCACGCTGTCATAGTTTGGCTGGGTTCCAGCCACACCTGTCAGTGTGTATTTGGTGTCAATCAGGCTGGCGATGCCCTTGTCAAGCCTGGCCAGATGACCAAAGGCGGTCGATGCCATGCTTTCAAGGTTTGCCGGAGCGCCTGAGCCCAGTTGCAGCTTGTCAACAATTGCAGCCGGGGCAAGTGTTGTCTTGGCTGAAGCCACCACCTTGCCGCGTGCATCATCAGACGGGACATAACCCGTCAGCGTGACACTTGAGGCATCCTTGGCAGCTTGCCACTGATAGGGGCGCACGGCAGCCGGACCGGCAGGAACCGGCGCTGGTTTGGGTGCTGCAGCAACCGCGGCAACAGCTGCAACTGCAGCGACAGGCTTGGCAGTTTCCGCCACTGATCCGCGGCCGAACAGGCAGCCAATGCAGCAACCAATGATATAGGCGGCAAAGAACAGCAGGGCCGTATCAAGCCAAAGGCCTGTTGTGCCTTTGACGATCTTGAGGGCGGCAATGATAAGTCCGATCAGGAAGATGACCGTTCCAAGTCCAAGCCAGCCAAGGCCTTCCTTGCGAGGGGTTTGGCGACAGGCCCACCATCCCACGAAAAGGCCAAGAACCAATGCCGCAAGCAGCCACCAGATGAGAGTTGTTGTCAGATACCACATGGTTTGATGCCTCTCATCTTACTTGACTGTGAACTCGACACGGCGGTTTTTCTGCTTGTTTTCAGGCGTGTCATTGGGGGCGATTGGTTTTGCCTCCCCATAACCGACTGATTTCAGCAGCGTACCCGCCACACCTTCACGCACGAGGAATTCCACGACAGCCTTGGCACGGCGTTCGGAGAGGTCCAGATTGTAGGCATCTTCACCATCTGAGTCGGTGTGCGCACCAATCTCGACCGTCCGTGTTGGGCATGACTTCGCCACCTCGGCAAGACGTCCCAGCAACAGATAGGAAACGGACCGGATCGTATCCTTGTTGGTGTCAAACAGGATAGGCTCGTTCAACAGCGCATTGAAGCGCGGCTGGCAGGTATCCACCACAGGAGCGGCAACTACGGGAGCTACAATCACTGGCGCTGTAACCACAGGCGCTGGCATTGCTGGCACAAGCACAACCGGCATTGGCGGTGGCGGCGGGGGTGTTACCGAAACCTGCGGTACTGGTGGTGGGGGTGGTGCGACAACCACAGGTGCGGGTGCAGGCGGCACTGGAGGGGGCGGTGGTGCCGGTGCAACTGCCACAACAGGAGCAGGCGGGGCTGGAGCGGTTATCTCCTGGCGAGCCAATGTAAACCCGGCAGGAAGTGTCGTGGTTGCAGCCGCAGCCTGATCACGGACCTGACCTGTCGGTGCTGCACCGGTCAGGGTGAAGGCGGTGTTGGACAGGCTGGCGAGACCTGAGTTCAGGCGGCCAAGCTGTGCGATAGCGTAGGTGGTCATCGCCTGGAAACCGTTTGGTGCACCTGCACCAAGGGTCTGCTGATCCGTGACAAGTGCATTGGGGATTGCTGCACGGGCAGCGGCGACATTGGCACTTTTCACTGCTTCGGTTGGAACAAAGCCGGAAAGCGTGATTGCCGCTGCGTTGCGTGTGGCTGACCATGTGTAGGGTGACACGG
>JANMLW010000029.1:0-29079 GCA_031372765.1 Hyphomicrobiales bacterium | reverse complement strand
CCTTCTGCGCATCGGTCGCCTCGACCTGATACAGTGCCCGCCAATCCTCATAGGGCATGCCATAGACATGCGCCCGACTTTCATCTTTTGACAGGGCAAGGCCCTTGTCCCTTGCAGCATCCATGAGCCAGTTGCTCATGCAGTTGCGACAGAAGCCGGTCATGTTCATCATGTCGATGTTCTGGACATCATGGCGCAAGCGCAGGTGCTCCATCAGGCGCCGAAAGGCAGCGGCTTCCAGCTCGGTCGTTGTCGCCTTGTCAAACGTGCTCATGCTCTTGCCCATAACCCTTTCTTGCCGGTCATCCGGCCGGGGTGCGTGTGCGGCTGCCAAAATGCTGCACCTGATGCATTTCGGGCCGTTGCAGCAACGGTCTCAGGTCATCGGCCAACCGCTTTCCCCAGTGCAGCGCATCCGCCGGATCGGCGATCAGATCCTGCCTGACCTCAATCAGGATATGGGCTAGTCCGCGCGCAATGCAATGGCGCGCCATCGTATCCCCGTCGAGAGCGCCGTCATAGGGTTCATTGTCACCAACCAGAAGGGCAGGATCGCGGCGCAGCACATCCAGCAGGGCCAGCGGCAAACGGGGATCGCTGTCCCACAGGATACCGACATGCCAGGGCCGTGGGATGCCTTTCATTTCAGGTGTATAGCTGTGGATGGAAACAACCGCCGGTGTCACGCCCGCTGCCAGCATTTGGTCGAGGGTTGACGCCACGGCAGCATGATACGGCAGGGAAAAGCGCTGTTTGCGTGCCTCGATTTCGGTCTCGTCAATGCGGGCATTGCCCGGCACCACCGCACCGTCAGACAGGCGCATGACCAAAGTGGGATCGTCATCACCCCGGTTGGGATCAATCAGCAGGCGCGAGAACCGCGACAGGACGGCAGGCGCACCAAGCCGCGCTGCCATGGCCAGAGTCAATGGCTCCACCCCGATATCGTAGGCGATATGCCGTGCGCGTTGCGCTGCTGGCAACCCTAGGTTGGAAAATGCCGCAGGCATGGCGTTCGAAGCATGGTCGGCAACAATCAGGACGCCCGAATGGATATCTCCTGCGACAACCCCGAAGGATTCTCCACCATCCTCTGCTGCAATTGTCTTCTGGACTGGGGCGTGCACGTGAAGGGTATCATCGTCTATGAAGATGAGGGAGATGAAACGATAGTGCAGCAAGAGGGCTTGTGAAACCCCGCTGGAATGGCCTACACAGGAATCTCCGTCTAAAGTCGAAGTTTATCCATGCTTGAGCCCGATTCCGGTTCGGCGTTTGCGAAACGCCGCGCTCTTTTGTTGCACCTCTTTGATGTTGCGGTCGCCGCTGCGCATCCCGCGCAGGCATTGCCCATGGCACTGCCAGAACCTCCGGCTGGAAACGGGCGGATCATGCTCCTGTCGACAGGCAAGGCTGGTGGCAGCATGATGGCGGCGGCAGTCGATCACTATCATCACACATTGAAAATACCGGCTGCACGCCTTTTTGGACTGGGCACGGCACGCCATGGCTATGAAGGTTTCAATCCCCTCATCCGCATTGCCAGTGCAGGACACCCCATGCCGGATGCAGGCAGCGTAGCCGCAACGGCGGAGACGCTGGCCATTGCCGCACAGGCCCGCCCCGAAGACCTCGCCGTCATCCTGATGTCCGGTGGTGGATCAGCCAACTGGATCGCGCCAGCGGGTGCCATCACACTCTCCGAAAAACAGGCCGTAACGAAAGCGCTTTTACGCTCCGGCGCGTCTATCGGCGAGATCAATTGCGTACGCAAGCATCTCTCCCGCATCAAGGGGGGGCGTCTGGCAGCCGCCATCGCTGCCCATAGCATCGTCACACTGGCGATATCCGATGTCCCCGGGGATGATCCCTCCACCATTGCGTCGGGGCCAACAGTTGGAGACCCCACCACGCAGCAAGATGCTTTGGCGATTCTTGCAAAGTTCAAGATTGCATTGCCTGACAGCGTGCGACAGGTGCTGGCAGATGTTTCACAGGAAACACCCAAGCCGGGGAATCCGGCATTTGACTGCACCCGATTCGAGATCATCACCCGTCCGCGCGATAGCCTGAATGCCGCCATTACAGCCGCCAGAACCAGTGGCTATGAGGTCATCTCCCTTGGCCCAGATGTGGAGGGAGAGGCACGTGATGTCGCAGCGGCCCATGCACGAATGGCGCTTGAGATGAAGGCATCTGGCAAACGAGCCATCATTCTGTCAGGGGGAGAGCTGACAGTCACCATACACGGCGATGGGGCTGGTGGCCCCAACCAGGAGTATGCGTTGGCGCTGGCTGCCGCCCTAGCTGGCGAAAGCGGCATTGCAGCCCTTGCGGCTGATACGGATGGAACAGATGGCGGGCGTGGTGATCCGGCTGATCCGGCAGGTGCGCTGATTGATGAAACAACTCTGCACCGCGCAAGGCTTGCAGGCCTTGATCCCGCCACGCATCTTGCCAATAACAATTCCTCGCCCTTCTTCAGGGCACTGGGTGATCTCGTGTCCCCCGGCCCGACATTGACCAACGCCAACGATTTGCGTGCTATCATGGTGGAACCATGAATCGCTTCTGTCTCCTGTCTTTGCTGGCACTTGTCACTGTCCTGACCAGCGCAACCGCCCGCGCTGACCTGCGCATCTGCAACATGACCAACAGCCGGGTTGGCGTTGCCGTTGGCTACAAGGATGCGCAGGGCTGGGTGACGGAAGGCTGGTTCAAGCTCAATGCCAATACCTGTGATCCCATCCTCAGGGGCGATCTGGGCCAGCGCTACTATTATGTCTACGGCGTCGATTATGACCGTGGCGGTGAATGGAGCGGCCGCTCCTTCATGTGCACCCGCGAGCGGGAATTTACCCTCCGCGGCTTCGATAATTGCCTGTCACGTGGATTTGACCGCACAGGCTTTTTTGAAATTGACACAGGCGGAGAGCAAAAAGGCTGGACCGTGCAATTCACAGACAGTAATCGCTCGGGAGGGCAGCCACGATGAGGCGCATGCGCAAAACCAAGATTCTGGCAACCCTGGGGCCTGCAACGCAGGACGATGCCATGGTCGAAAAGCTGTTTGAGGCGGGCGCTGATGTTTTCCGCATCAACATGAGCCATTCCTCCCATGAGGTGCTTCATGCCCGTGTCAGGCAGTTGCGGGCCATGGAGGTTAAGTACGACCGGCCCGTTGGTATTCTGGCAGATTTGCAGGGCCCTAAGCTGCGGGTTGGCATGTTCAGGGACGGTGCGGCCATACTTGAGAATGGCCAGACATTCACCCTGGACAGCAATCCCGAGCCCGGCGATGCCAGCCGCGTTCACCTGCCCCATCCTGAAATCCTGCGGCCTCTTGAAGTCGGCCACGCCATCATCATCGATGATGGAAAACTGCGGTTGCGGGTCGTCTCCGAAACGCCCACCGAGGCTGTCACTGTGGTCGAGATCGGCGGCAGGATTTCCAACAAGAAAGGCGTCAGCCTTCCTGACACCATGATCCCGGTTTCAGCCATGACAGCCAAGGACCGGTCTGATCTGGATGCGGCCCTGGACGCCGGTGTGGACTGGATTGCCCTGTCCTTCGTGCAGCGCCCGGAGGATGTGGCCGAAGTCAAAAAGGTGGCCCGTGGCCGCGCCCTTGTGATGGCCAAGATCGAGAAGCCACAAGCCGTGGCACGGCTCGAGGATATCGTCGAGATATCTGACGCGTTGATGGTGGCACGCGGTGATCTGGGCGTGGAAATGCCGCTGGAAAAGGTTCCCGGCATCCAGAAACGCATTATCCGCATGGGTCGTCGCTACGGCAAGCCGGTGGTGGTAGCCACGCAGATGCTGGAAAGCATGATCACCTCGCCCGTACCCACCCGTGCCGAGGTATCCGATGTCGGCACCGCCGTGTTTGAAGGCGCTGATGCGGTCATGCTGTCGGCTGAAAGTGCCGCTGGACAGTTTCCCCTTGAAGCCGTCAGCACAATGAGCCGTATTGCGGAGGAGATCGAATCAGATCCCAACTATGCCCTCATCCTCCAGGGACAGCGTAGCGAACCGGAGCATACAGGTGCTGACGCCATCGCTGCCGCAGCCCGCCAGATAGCGGAAACCATCGATCTCAAGGCTATCGTCGCGTGGACAGCCTCCGGTTCGACAGCCTTCCGGATTGCCCGTGAACGCCCGCTGACGCCCACACTTGTGTTGACACCGTCCCTTCATACCGCCCGTCGCCTGACCCTTGTATGGGGCGTACATGCCGTGGTGGGCCCGGACCCTCTTGACGTCAGCGACATGGCGGAGCGTGGCGCCAGCGTGGCGCTCAAGGAGGAGTTTGCCAAGCCGGGCCAACGCATTATCATGGTGGCTGGCGTTCCCTTTGGCACACCAGGTGCGACCAACATGATCCGTATCGCTTTCGTCAATGCCGAAGCCAAGAGCGGCTGAGTGGGATCGATTTTCCCTCGCCGGTTGCTGCTCTTTCTGGTTCTGTGCACTGGGCTGACCATTGCTTCGGCCCAGACGAGACAAGCAGGCGACCAAGGTGCAGCGCTTGGCACGGCTGCCGATTCAGTGCCGTTCTTTGATCTGTCCCGCCGACCCGAAAAACCTGATGTGGCAGGCCTGCGGGCTATCCGCTTCCTCACGGATGATGATTATCCACCGTTCCATTTTCCGGGTCCCGACGGGCAACTGACCGGATTCAACGTCGATCTGGCACGGGCGATCTGCATGGAGCTGAAAGTGGCCTGCACCATTCAGGCGCGGCGCTGGGAAACGCTTGTGTCCTCGTTGGTGGACGGGCGCGGTGATGCGATTATCGCATCCCTTGCCAACCGGGAACCGGCGCGTGAACTGGTTGACTTCGGCATCCCCTATTACCGCGCCCCTGCCCGCTTTGTGACCCACAGGGATTCAGGCCTCGCAAAACCGGAGGGCGCCGCGCTGACAGGCAAGACCATCGGTGTCATTGCCCAGTCCAGCCATGCCGCCTTTCTAAAAGTCTTCTTTCCAGCAGTCACACAAAAGACATTTACGGATCAGGATGACGCGCTGAAAGCGCTGACGGACAGGCAGATCGATGCATTTTTCGGAGATGGCATAAGCCTTTCCCTGTGGCTCAACGCACCACAGGGAAGTGGTTGCTGCCAGTTCCTGGGAGGAGCCTATTTCGAAAGCCGCTTCTTTGGCGAGGGAGCCGCCATCGCCTTCCGTAAAGATGGGCAGCAATTGCGCAAGGCGGTGGATTTTGCCCTGTTCCGATTGGCGGAAACGGGCGTTTACCAGAACCTCATGCTGAAATACTTTCCCGTACCGTTCTATTGAGTCAGGCCAGGCGATAGAGGGTTTCAAGCGAAGGAGCGCCTTCGCACACCACAAGTCCCTTGTTGTGCAGATCCTCCAGATGCGCATAGACCGACAGCGCTGCAGCACCTTTCAAGGCAGGAGCCAATCCCTCGTACAGCCGTGTGACCAAAGCAGGAATGGTATTTGTGCCACTTTGAAGACTGGTCAGGATGGATGATTCACGCATCTTGCGATGGCCGATGATGGCGCGCAGATAACGCTGCGGATCGCTCACCGGCCCGCCATGTCCGGGCCAGTAGACTAACTCGGGGCGTCCACGCAGTTTATCCAGTGATGCCATGTAAGCGCCCATGGAGCCATCGGGCGGGGCAACGATACTGGTGGACCAGCCCATGACATGATCGCCTGAAAACAGGGCGCTCTCCTCGGCCATGGCAAAGCAGAGATGGTTCATGGTGTGGCCCGGCGTTGTGATGGCCGTCAGTTTGTAACCATCGCCCGTCAACAGGTCGCCTTCCTGCATCGGATTATCTGGCATATGATCATGATCGGCACTGGCATCAAGGAAGTTTCGCTCACCCGGATTGAGTGTCCGGGCCGCATGATGAGGGGAACAACCACTGATACCGGCCCCCGTCAGGGCTTTCAGCTGCCGCGCCGCCGGCGAATGGTCGCGGTGGGTATGTGTCACGACGATATCGCGCACCTGCTCTGATCCCAACGCACGCAGCAGTGCTTCCACCTGTCCCGGCTGCCCGGGACCGGGATCAACAACGGCGACATTCCCCTTGCCGATGACATAAACGCAGGTGCCCGTGAAGGTGAAGGGCCCGGGATTGGGAATGACCCACCGGCGGACCAGCGGTGACACCTGGATCAGATGTCCCGGTTCCGGCTTGCTCCGGTCAAAGGGAATATCCATCACGATGCCAGTGGGCGCAGGCGGGTCAGGCGCATCCCGGAAGCACGCATCAGTTCGCTTGCCTGATCGCTCAGCAGAAATGCCAATTCCTGCGGCCTTGTCTCGACTACAGGATCAAGCCCGCGCAAGTCATCGTCCACCTCACCGGGGTGGCACATGACCAGATGGCGTGATCCGGGGTTGAGTAGCGAGCTGGCGAACTCGGCGGCATAGTCCTGCTTGGGGTCAAATGCAGAAAACCCGGCAAAGGTATCGTTGGTCAGAAATCCGGCCTTGCGCGAAGAAGCCGCCATACCGCTGGTCAGGCCTGCAACGGCCAGCGCTTTCTGTATGTTTCGGCCCCGGCGCACGACGTTCTTGAGCGTGTCGGATGGATCGCGCAGCCATGGCCTTGTGCCCTTGGCATAGCGCTTGGCCAACACTGCAAAGAAAGCCCGGCGAACCCCCGGCAAACCATGCACATGCTGGTGACCATCGATGAAATCAGGCCTCGCATCCATGGCATCCTCGAAAGCATCAAGCTGGGCGTCGATTTCAGCTTCCAGTTCTTCGGTCGGAAGACGCATCGAAAGCGAACCTTTGGTGACATCGCCAATGGCGGGCAGGACATCACGGGGTGCAAAACGCGGCATCCGGGTCAGCGGTTTTCCGAGCGTCAGATTGAGATGCACACCAAGATCAGCCGTGCCATGAAAACCGCGAAAGGCATTGGACCAGCCCTTCCAGTGCGGGCGGTTGGTCATCGCTCCGGCACCTGAAATGCGCCCATGCTCCAGCAGGCGGATGATGCCCCGCGATACGCCCGCCGTCATGCCGTAGTCATCCGCTATCAGTGTGAAATGCGCCAAACCGGCTCCCTCGTCTCTCTGGTTGATGTCCCCATCGACATTGTTCCATCCGCATTGTTCAGTGTATGGACAGGTTTGGCCGTGATAAAGAGCGGATATGGCAAAAAAATCCAGTGTTGAATTGACCCGAGGCTCTAAAATATCTGCAAATCCGCAAGCTCCGGAGCTCTCGGTCATTGTCCCGGTCTTCAATGAGGAATTGAATGTACCGTTGATTGTCGACAAACTGACAGCAGTTCTGACCGATTGCGTCTCCTCCCACGAAATTCTGTTCGTGGACGACGGCAGCCGGGATGGAACCCTTGAAGCCATCCGGCGTCTGGCACTGTCTGACCGGCGTGTACGTGCAGTGTCTTTCAGCCGGAACTTTGGCAAGGAAGTGGCCATTGCCGCCGGGATTGATCATGCATCGGGTAATGCTGTTGTGATGATCGACGCTGATCTCCAGCATCCACCTGAAGTCATTGCGGCCTTTGTGACCAAGTGGCGGGAAGGCTACGACATGGTCTATGGCCAAAGGACGGACCGGATGACCGATGGCAAGACCTACAGCCGGTTCGCCCACCGCTTCTACAGCCTCTTCGAACGGTTCGGTGAAATTCCGCTACCGGAAGGAGCTGGTGATTTCCGTCTCATATCGCGGCGTGTGGTCGAAGCCCTCAGGCGCATGCCGGAGCGGGCCCGTTTTTCCAAGGGGCTTTACGCCTGGGTGGGCTTCAAACAGACTGGCGTTCCCTATCAGGTTGCACAGCGTGTGCACGGCGAAACCAAATGGAACTACCGCAAGCTGTTCCGCTTTGCGTTAGATGGCCTGACCTCGTTTTCGACCGTCCCCCTGCGGTTGGCGACCTATATCGGGGTCATCATTTCCGCCATGGCCTTCGTCTATGCCTTCGTGACAATCCTGCGTACGCTGGTGTTTGGCGCGGATGTACCGGGCTTCCCGTCAATTCTGGTATCGGTCATGTTTTTTTCGGGAATCCAGCTCATTTTTTTGGGTGTCATTGGCGAATATGTGGGGCGTATCTTTGCCGAGGTGAAAGAGCGGCCGCTTTATATCGTGGCGGATCATGTGGGAACACAGGGTGTTGGGACACGCGAAACAAAACTCTTTGCAAGTTCTCCACTTTCGGCTGCTAAAACAAATTGATGTTACGGTCCATTCTTTCTGTCGGTGCCTGGACACTGCTTTCGCGCATCACCGGTTTTGCCCGTGATGTCGTGATGGCGGCTGTGCTGGGTGCGGGCGGCTTGATGGATGTGTTCACCGTCGCCTTTCGCCTGCCCAACCATTTTCGCGCTATCTTCG
This sequence comes from Hyphomicrobiales bacterium, assembly GCA_031372765.1. Classification (GTDB taxonomy): domain Bacteria; phylum Pseudomonadota; class Alphaproteobacteria; order Rhizobiales; family Beijerinckiaceae; genus JADCCX01. The sequence goes on along the minus strand of JANMLW010000029.1, from coordinate 20,714 downwards.
GAGAGGGGGCCTTCAACGCCGCCTTCGTGCCTGCCTATGCCCGCATCCGCACACAGCAGGGAGAAGCTCCCGCCAACCTGTTTCAGGGGCGGATCCTCACGCTTTTACTGGGTTCGCAGATCGTCATTCTGGCTTTGGCCCTCCTTTTCACGCCAACTGTCGTGCGGCTTCTGGCTCCGGGTTTTGCCGTCAACCCGGAGAAATTCGCACTGGCCGTCGAGATCACTCGGATCACCTTCCCCTATCTTCTGCTGATCACGCTGGTGACGCTCTGGTCCGGTGTGCTCAATGCAACTGGCCGATTCGCCGCAGCCGCTGCCGCACCTGTCCTGCTCAACCTCTCGCTCCTGGCCTTCGTTGCAATGGCCGTGATGTTCAGGACACCGGCCCATGCGGCAGGCTGGGGCGTGTTCACGGCAGGTCTGCTGGAGGCTGCATTGCTGGCCGTTGTCGCCTGGCGGGCCGGCGTTCTGGTCATGCCCAAGACGCCCACACTGGATCAGGATGTTCGCCGGTTCTTCTCGGCGTTCCTGCCGGCGGTCATCGGCTCAGCCGGGGTGCAGATCGCCATGTTTGCCGATACCATTCTGGCAACACTGTTGCAGGAAGGCTCGGCTTCCGCGCTCTATTATGCCGACCGTATCTATCAGTTGCCGCTTGGCGTCATTGCCATTGCGGCAGGAACGGTGCTGTTGCCGACCATGTCGAAGCGTATCGCAGAAGGGGATATCGACAGCGCAAATGATGCCCAGAACCGCACTATCGCGCTGACTTTGCTTCTGGCCGCACCTTGCTGGGTGGCAACCCTCGTGATGCCTGATCTGATCATCCGCGCCGTGTTCCAGCGTGGTGCCTTTGACGAGCAGGCTGCGGCGGAAGCGGCCAAGGTGCTGGCGGCCTATGGTGTGGGCCTCATTTCCGCCGTCTCCATCCGTTCGGTCGTTGCCAGCTTTCATGCGCGGGGTGACACGACAACACCGATGTATATCTCTCTGTTTGCCGTCGCGCTGAATGTAGCCCTCAAGTTCGCGCTGGTTGGTCCCTATGGTGTCATGGGGCTGGCATTGGCAACGGCTTTGGGGGCAACACTCAATCTGGCCCTTCTGGTCTGGCTGGCTGACAACAGGGGATGGATGGTGCCGGACGCAACGTTTGGCAAAGCCATCGGCGTTGCCGCGGCTGGTTCGCTGGTGCTGGCCAACATGCTGCTGTTGTCACAGGATCTGGTTCAGCAGATTTTTGCAACAACGCATTTCAGCAATGAAGGACGGCTTTTTTTTCATGCCCTGTCCGGCGCAATCCTCTATGGTCTGATCGCGTTACTGTTGGCCCGCCTGTTCCGATTGAGCCTGAGGCGACAAACCAGCTAGGAGTTTCACCATGCATTCCCATGCTTGATGTCGCCATTATCGGTGCGGGACCGTCTGGCCTGTTTGCAGCCGAGCGTCTCTCTGGAATGGGGCTTAAGGTCTGCATTTATGAGCGCATGCCATCACCGGCCCGGAAGTTCCTTCTGGCTGGGCGGGGCGGACTCAACCTGACCCACAGCGAAGCGTTAGAGCACTTCATCCCGCGTTTCGGCGCTTCAGCGGGTTCACTTGAACCGATGCTTTCCACCTTTACACCGTTAGCCTTGCGTCAGTGGGCGGACGATTTGGGACAGGAAACCTTTGTTGGATCCAGCGGGCGCGTGTTTCCCCGTGCTTTGAAAGCTTCGCCCTTATTGCGCGCATGGCTGCGCAGATTGACCGAACAGGGCGCTGAACTCAAAACCGGGCATTTCTGGCAAGGCTGGTCCGAGAATGGCGCATTGCGCTTTCAGACTGTGGCTGGCGACATTGAGGTAACACCCCGCACCACCCTTCTGGCCATGGGTGGTGCAAGCTGGCCACGCCTTGGGACTGACGGCAACTGGATCAGGGCACTTGAGGGCAAATCGATCAGCGTCGCGCCGCTCCGTCCCGCCAATTGTGGCTTTCGGATTGCGTGGTCAGACCATCTGAGACAGCGCTTTGGCGGTGCGCCCTTGAAACGCATTGCCCTTGCCTTCAACGGGCGTGTGGTGCGTGGCGAGGCCATGCTGACCCATGAGGGTATTGAAGGTGGCGCTGTCTATGCGCTCTCTGCCGTCCTGCGCGATAGCCTGGAGATGCATGGCAAGATCACATTGCTGCTGGATCTGCGACCTGATCTCACCGAGGATATACTGGCTGAGCGGCTTTCAAAGCCGCGGGGAAGTGACAGCTTTGTCAATATCATGCGCAAGCAATTGTCATTGCCGCCTGTAGGGGTAGCCCTGCTGCGTGAGGTCGCGCCAGAAGTGACAACCCTTTCTGCGCGGTCTCTGGCACGGTTGATCAAGGCAGTGCCCCTGTCCATCACCGGCGTGAGCCTGATCAACAAGGCCATTTCATCGGCGGGCGGCATCCGCTGGTCCCAGTGTGATGCAAACCTGATGCTGAAAACCTTGCCCGGCGTGTTCTGCGCAGGCGAAATGCTGGATTGGGAAGCCCCGACAGGCGGCTACCTGTTGCAGGGCAGCTTTGCGACTGGCGCCGCCGCCGCCGCCGGTATTGAACGCTACCTGAGGGTCGCGCGTTCAGACTGAGAGTTGCCTGCGTTTTTCTGCAATAACCTCACGCACATGCGCAAATGCCATATTGAAGGCTGTCATCGAAGCGGGATCGACATTGCTCTCGATAGCCTGATCCATGGTCTGGTTAAAAATGACCCCGGCCTTGGTTTCGATCGCCACAAGATCATCGGCTGACTCCGAGGTCAGTGCTTTGGGAGCCAATTGTTGCAACTCTGCCAACATGCTCATCACACCCTTGCGGGTTTGAACAGCTGCCCAGCTCAGGTATCCAGCGAGCGCTGATCCGCTCAGGCCAAAGCCCATGATACCGATATAGAACCAGTCCCCATAGCGCTCAAGAAAAGTGGTTGTCTGCCCGTCGAGATAGGTGATTGTGCCCTGATGGATGGGGATTGGGCTGGATTTTTCCTGATCCGGCGCTTCCATGCGCACAGCCAGAGGCGCGTCGGCGGCAATCTGCGACTTGGCATTCAACAGAACACGTGTGAAATCCGATACAGTTGAATCCGCCAATGTCTTGGCCGCCAGCAACTGGTGCGAGACAACGAGTGTGGGCACATCCTTGTCAGGTCTTGGTGATGGCCCTCCGAACAAGCCGCGCACCAGAGTGTCGGCCTCGAGCAATGGATAGCGTTGCTCGATGGCATTTGTTTCAGGAATCGGGACAAAATTGATCTGCCCCTTGCCGGCCTCTGTCACGGTATTCACCACATCAAACAGCAGTCGGCCGCTTGTTGGCCCGACAGCCAGCACACCGTGGATGCGCCCCTGATCCAGCGCTGACTTCAGATCGGAGAGGCGCGTACGGTCAATCGTGATGTCGCCTTCAAGCAGTCCTGCCTGAGCCGCAATGATGCCGAGCAATTTGATGTTGCCCGGGCCGTCACGCACGATGGCTACAGTTTTGCCCTTGAAATCAGCGACAGTGGTGATTCCTGTATTGCCTGGTGCAACCAGTACCGCATGGTCCAGATGCAGAATGGCGACCGTCGCACCGGCGCGGGGATAGCCCATATCCGTGCGGACAATGGCAAGATCAGCCAGACCGGAATCAAGCGCCGCAGCGCTTTTCTCGGTACCTTCGGTGATCACAAGCCGCAAACGGAATGGCTCACGCTCGCGCTGCAATGTCTGGATGGCCGCCGTCACGATGCGCACATTCTCGTTGGACACAGGGCCAACGGCCACCCGCAAGGTCGTCGGCAACGACATGATGAAATAGGTGAGGGAACCCAACCCGATGATGGCCAGTATGACAGCAAGGAAGGCCAGTGAGGGATAACGCATGGTCTGATTGAACCTCAAATGTGCTTCGCCTTTTCTATATGGCCGTAATCCTTGCGTCATGGCAATGTGGCAGTATTGAGAAGACAGCATTGCAAGGCGTCAAGATGATCGATCCCAAAACCAGCCTTGACGTTGACACTCTTGACGTTGCCAATCTTGTTGTCGATAGCCGCAACAGCACGGGTGAAAGTCCTGTCTGGGACGACAGACGCCATTGCCTGTGGTGGACGGATATTCCGGCCAGGGTGATTTTTAAGCTGGATTGGACAACCCGGAGTGTCACACGTTTTGACATGCCGCGCCGTATTGGCTCATTCGGACTGTGCGAAAGCGGGCGGCTGATCTTGGGATGTGAGGACGGCGTCTTCCTGCATGAGCCTGACACACAGCAATTCGATCATATCGCCACCATCGAAGGGGACCGGATCATGAACCGTCTGAATGATGGTAAAGTTGGCCCTGACGGTGCCTTCTGGGTAGGCTCCATGGACGAGCGCACACCACGACAGGCGAGCGGCGCGCTCTACCGGGTGACGCTGGAGGGAGCACAGCGGATGTTTGACGGCGTGATCGTTTCCAATGGATTGGCGTGGTCGCTGGATGGGAGAACCATGATCCACACCGATACGGCGGCCTTGACGATCAACGCTTGGGATTTTGATGCGATATCAGGCGCTATCAGCAACCGCCGCTTGCTTGCCTTGGCGGACGAATCCACCGGACGCCCTGATGGCGGCGCCTTTGACATCACGGGTCACTACTGGTCCGCCGGGGTGTCAGCAGGATGCCTGAACTGCTTTGACATGACCGGTAGATTGATCCGCAAGGTATCCTTGCCGGTGCCGCATCCCACAATGCCGTGTTTTGCCGGACCTGATCTGAAAACGGTGTTTGTCACCAGCCTGCGCTCCATGGGTGGCAAGACCGATCTGGCAAAATGGCCGCAATCAGGCGGATTGTACCAGCTTGATCTGGGCGTGGCAGGAGTGCCTGTGCATCGTTTTCGCGACGTCTAGATTTTTTCCAGCACAGAGGCTTTTTGCTTGCGGGCAACCGCGTCGATCAGCGCCAGTTGCCGCGGCAGGCAGTGCTGTTTCAAATCATACCTGTCAAGAATATCCCGACGTGCCTGCTGACGCAGCGGCCTGTAATCCCCAGGACCGGCAAGCGCCTGCGTGATCGTTTTCACCCAGCTGTCGATATCGAAGAAGTCCACCAGCAGGCCATTCCTGCCATGCGCAAGCACTTCTTTCACGGGTTGCGTCGCTGAACCGATCACCAGTGATTCTGCGGCGAGCGACTCTAGCATCGACCATGAAAGGACAAATGGATAGGTCAGATAGGCATGCACGCGGCTGACCTGAATCAGGCTCCTGTATGCAGGATAGGGGATGCGGCCAAGAAAGACGATGCGCGACAGATCAAGCCTGTCACCAACCTCGGCCAGCATGACCTCGCGCCAATTCTTGCCGGTTATGGGCATGGTGCCGTAGCTGACCTCATCGCCTCCCACGATCAGCGTGATGGCATCGGGTCGCGCCTTCTGGATGGCAGGCAAGGCACGCATGAACACATGAAAGCCGCGATATGGCTCAAGGTTGCGGTTGACGAAGGTCAGTACCTCGTCGCCCGGCTTTAGGCTCCGCCCATCGGGCAAGGTGAAAACCGCTCCCGTATCAGGCTTCATGAAGTCAGTATCGATGCCATCAAAGATGACGCTCGTTCTGCCCTGATAAGCGTTCGGCAAGGATGATTTCTGCCATTCTGTCGGGCTGTAGGACCAGTCCGTGGCATCAAGCGCCAGCAAATGGTTGATATTCTTGGTACGGGTGCGGGCACGGGCCGACAGGGAATCGGACGCAAATTCCGGGTCAAAATTGGTATCAAGTCCCTCGGAACGATAGAAAAATTCCATGAAGGTCAGCATCGGTACTTCCGGCCAGATATCTTTCAGGAACATCTGTTCGCCCCAGCCGGGATGAACGATCATCACATCGGGTGAAAAGCCACGTTTCTTCAGTTCTGATGCCGCAGCCAGACACGCTTCCCCTCTGAGGATCTTGCTTTGCAAATCTGCCATCAGGGGATGAATTTCTTTGCTGGGCGACCGCTTAACGCCGTACCGCGCAATCGTTACATCCGGCGTTGGAAAAGCCGGAGTGTTGATGCAAAGCGCTACCACGCGGTTGCGCCTGTCGGCGGCAAGCGCTGCGGCACTGTAACGGAACTGACCAGGAAAGTTCTGATGAACGAAGAGAATGTTCATGGATCAATCCATGCTGGGCTTGCCGCCGCGCAGTTTTTTCACTGTACTGCGGGTAGTCTTGGCCAGAAGTCTGCGTTCCACCGAGGCTTTTGTCGGCTTGGTTGCGCGGCGTTTGGGTGGAGGCGGTTTGGCCGCTGCGCGAATCAGGTCAAGCAAACGGTCTGTGGCATCTTCCCGGTTCTGCTCCTGCGAGCGGAAGCGATCCGCAAAAATCACGATCACGCCTTCCTTGGTTAAGCGGCGACCTGCACTTTTCATGACGCGAATGGCGATATCAGCGGGAAGGGAGCCGCTTTGCCGGACATCAAACCGCAATTCGCAGGCGGTCGCGACCTTGTTGACATTCTGCCCGCCCGGACCGGAGGAGCGGACAAAGGACAACTCCAGTTCGCTCTCCTGCAAGGCGATGTGTGGTGTAACAACGATCATGCTTTTGGGTAGCGCGAAAGGCTCAAACTGGCAAATGCGGTTGCCGATTGGCTGCGAACATGATTATTACCAATGGCAACGCAGGGACCAAAACCGCGCTGTGTTGTCAGCGGCGAGGAAACAATCATGCGCATCGAGAATGACCCGAAACTCGATTTCAAGGACGTTCTGATCCGTCCCAAACGCTCGACATTGGCAAGCCGCAGCAATGTAACGATCGAACGGACAATTCCATTCCGTCATGTCAAACGCACATGGACCGGCTTTCCCCTGATTGCCGCCAATATGGATGTGACTGGCACGATTCCCATGGCGAAAGCCTTGCGCAAGCACGGCGCCTTGGTCGCCTTGCACAAATATTACCCTGCTGATGAACTCATCGCGTTTTTCAACAGCGAAGAAAGCAGCAACACGTTCTACACCATCGGCACGAATGAGGCAGATCACGAGAAATTCAGGGCGGTTAAAGCCAAGGCACCGGTTTCCATGATCTGCATGGATGTGGCCAATGGCTACACCGAGAGCTTTGTCGACATGGTCAAGCGCGTGCGGGACAACAACCCTGATGCCATCATCATGGCAGGCAATGTCGTGACTGGCGATATGACCGAGGCACTGGTTCTGGGTGGTGCTGATATCGTCAAGGTTGGCATTGGCCCGGGCTCTGTCTGCACAACCCGCAAAATGACTGGTGTCGGCTATCCGCAGCTATCGGCCATCATCGAATGTGCCGATGCGGCGCACGGCCTGAAAGGACAGGTCTGCGGCGATGGGGGTTGCACGGTTCCCGGTGATATCGCCAAAGCCTTCGGTGGTGGCGCGGATTTCATCATGCTGGGCGGCATGTTGTCCGGCCACGATCAATGCGAAGGCGAAATCATCCACGAGGAAAGAAATGGCACCAAGGTTCCGGTCCGCATGCTGTTTTATGGCATGTCCTCGGATACGGCCATGAACAAGTACGCTGGGGGGGTGGCCAAGTACCGGGCCTCCGAAGGCAAGACTGTCGAGGTCGCCTACCGCGGTTCAGTCACCAACACGATGCACGATATCATGGGCGGCGTCCGCTCGATGATGACCTATATCGGTGCGGTCAGCCTGAAGGAAGTGCCAAAGCGCACCACGTTCATCATGGTGGGCGCGCAATTGAACACGGTTTACGGCCAAGGCTGATCAGTCAAGTATGTTGATCAGCCAGAAAAAAGGGACCTATGGAATGGCGGGCACGAAAGCGGCATTTACGGCCTTGAAAGCCCAGGGCAAGCAGATGAAGAGCGCTTCCATGCGCCAGTTGTTTGCCGATGATGCCAGGCGATTTCAGCGCTTCAGTGCCTCCGGCGCGGGTTTGAATCTGGATTATTCCAAGAATCTGATCACGCAGGACACCATGTCGTCACTGCTCGATCTGGCACAGGCCGCCGGCATTGAGGATCGGCGCAAAGCGATGTTTGCAGGCGAGGCCATCAACATCACCGAGGGGCGGGCAGTATTGCACACGGCCCTGCGGGCCAATGGTACGAGCAAGGTGAAGGTCAGCGGCGTGGCTGTTGATCCGTTAATTGCCACGGAACTTGCGCGGTTTCTTTCCTTTGCCGAAGACGTGCGGGCGGGCCGCTATCTGGCCTCCGATGACAAGGCGTTCAGCGATGTGGTGAATATCGGCATCGGCGGCTCGGATCTTGGTCCGGTGATGGCGACGGCAGCCCTGGCACCCTATCACGATGGGCCAGCCCTGCATTTTGTCTCCAATGTCGATGGCGCACATCTGGCTGATATCCTGCGACCGCTTGATCCCAGACGAACGCTGGTCCTGATTGCCTCCAAGACATTCACCACGCAGGAAACCATGGCCAATGCCATTGCGGCCCGTGACTGGGCAGCCGCTGCATTGGGGGCGACAAAGGCGGGACAGCACTTCGCCGCGATCTCAACAGCAAGGGCCAGAGTCGAGGCCTTCGGCATTGATCCCGCCCGTATGTTCGGCTTCTGGGACTGGGTGGGCGGACGGTATTCCATCTGGTCATCCATCGGATTGTCGTTGGCTCTGGCCATTGGTGCCAAGAATTTCACCACCTTTCTGGCTGGTGCCCAGGCGATGGATGATCATTTCCGCAAGGCGGCACTGCCAAAAAATCTCCCGGTACTCATGGCCCTTATTGGCGTCTGGAACCGCAATGCACTGAATTATCCTGCCCTTGCCATACTGCCCTATGAGCAGCGCCTTCTGCGCTTTCCAGCCTATCTGCAGCAGCTTGACATGGAGTCCAATGGCAAGAGTGTCTCGCTTGATGGAAAATCCGTGGCGCAGTCCACCGGTCCGCTTGTCTTTGGCGAACCGGGAACCAATGGACAGCATGCCTTCTATCAACTGATCCATCAGGGAACTGACGTGATTCCGTGCGATTTCCTGATCGGTGCCGAGGGCCATGAGCCCCATCTGACGCATCAGCATCAGATGCTGATCGCCAATTGCCTGGCGCAAACCGAAGCACTGATGATGGGACGCACCCTCGAGGAAGCGAGCGCACAGCTTCAGGCTCAGGGTCTTTCGGCAGCCGATATCAAGCGGCTGGCTCCCCACAAGGTGTTCCCCGGCAACCGGCCAACCAATACGCTCTACTACAAGCGACTGGACCCCGCGACCCTGGGTGCCTTGATCGCCCTCTATGAGCACAAGGTGTTTGTGCAGGGCGTCATCTGGGGGGTTAACTCCTATGATCAGTGGGGCGTGGAACTGGGCAAGGAAATGGCCAATTCCCTTCAGCCCATGGTGGAAGGCCGCATCAAGGCCACGGGGCGGGACGCTTCGACGACCGGATTGATTGCAGCCCTGCGCAAACTTGTTTCCTGAGCGGCGGCATGCATAAAGTGATTGACTATACGGAGCCATCAGCATGATCGAACGCGCCCTCGAGAAGTTCCTCTTCGCCAGTCGCTGGTTGCTGGCGCCATTCTACATGGCGCTTGTTGTTGTGCTCGCCGTCTTGCTGATGAAGGCACTGCAGGAACTCTGGCACTTCATCACCCATGCCTTCTCGGCGACTGAGAGCGAGGTCATCCTTGCGGCATTGACGCTCATTGATCTGACCTTCACGGGATCATTGATCGTGATCGTGATTTTCTCAGGTTACGAGAATTTTGTCTCGAAGATCGACCATAGCAAGCACGAGGACTGGCCCGAATGGATGGGCAAGATTGACTTTACAGGCCTGAAACTGAAACTTATGTCATCGATTGTTGCCATTTCGGCCATTCAGGTACTCAAAGCCTTCATGAGCCTCAAGACCATCTCGGACCGCGATCTTTATTGGTACGCGGGCATCCACATGGTTTTTGTGATCTCGGGCCTGATCATGGCGTGGAGCGACAAGATCACCGGTGAAAGCCATGGCAGCAAGCCGAAGGTTGCGCCCAAAGGTGAGCATTCAACCGGTGGCGGGCACTGATCACTGTCGGGGATCACCGCGTAACAAGCACCTCGCGGCAGGCCGGCGGAAGTGCATCAACCGACATCGGCGGTGGTGGCGGGCGCTTGGGGCCGGGAGGCGCCTTGGGTCCGAAGAACGCCTTGTATTGCAAGTTCAGCCAGTTTGTCAGTTCCGCACCGCAGCCATCACCATCGGGCGGATCATCCTGATCCGCGCAGCCGCCCATTCCGGCCGGACATCCCATGCGGATGTGGAAATGGTAGTTATGGCCCCACATCGGCCGCACGGTTTTCAGCCATGATCTGTCGGACCCCGCCTCGCGGCAAAGCGCTTTCTTGATAGCCGGATTGACAAAAATGCGATGCACCTTGGGATCACGAGCTGCCATGCGAATGACTTTTGTATGGTTGGGTGTCCAGACAGCGGGATCAATATCCATCCAGTCGGAGCGGGCCATATTGACTGCGCTCATGTTTTCACGCTCTGAATTTGACAGTTTCCGGTTTGGCATCGGCGTCAGCCAGATGTCAGCATCAAGGCCGATTTGATGCGAGGCATGACCCGTCAGCATGGGGCCACCACGGGGCTGCGAGATATCCCCTACAAGAATGCCGTTCCAGCCAACTTCTCGCGGCACCTGCTTGGCAAAAGACTCGAGATAGCGGATTAGGTCCGGATGGCCCCAGTTGCGGTTGCGTGACAGGCGCATGACCTGCCAGGCCGGGCCATCGATCGCAATGGCCGTACCGCCTGCCAGACAGCCCCGTGCGTAGGAACCGATGGCGCGCGCCTCCATGGGCGAGCCGCTGGTCTGTGATCCAAACTGGCGCTTGGCCGCCCAGTCCGGCAAGCCTTGCAGTACCTTGGCGCGCCTTGCCGCCTCTTCCGATTGTGTCGCCTGCGCCTGCGCCTGTGTTGCGGCACAGACAACCACACTGGCCAGAAGCAGAAGGCGCTTGCCGTATCCATACTGAGCAAACCGCATTGTGCGATCTCCGTTTGCCATGTTTCCAGACCCTGCTCGACCTTGCCGTCAGCATGGTTGATAAACCGTTATGACTATGACGCATCTCCTGTTTGATGACGAGGGCGAGATTACACGCCGTGAATGGTGGCTCGCCACTGGCTTGCTGATGGCGGTCTACATGCTCGCCAGCGTTCTGTCTGCTCGATTGCTGGGCCCATTGCGGCTGGACCGTCCAGTCATGCTGTTCATTTCCATTGCCATCCTGCTGCCATTCCATGCGGTCAATGCCAAGCGGTTCAGGGGGATTGGCCGCCGGTCCGGACTCGCGCTGTTTGGTGCCGTGCTATCGGCCTTGGCTACGCTGGCAGGTGTTTTTCTGCCATTGAGCCCGGTAAACTCAGGACTTGGCATCGGCCTGATACTGGTCATTCTGTGGTATGCTGTTGATCTGGGTGTTGTCGACCACACTCCGATTGTTGCACTGCCGGTTATTGACCGGGCGCGTTCGCGGTCCTAACCAGTCATGCCATGAAGAACCCTGACGCTCTTGAATTGACCCGCGCTCTTGTCCGATGCCCCTCTGTAACACCGGCAGAGGGCGGAGCGATTGCCTATCTTGCAGAGATTTTGACCAATGCCGGGTTTGCCGTGCATCGCCCGGTATTCACTGAGGAAGGAACGCCCGATATCGAGAACCTCTATGCCCGGATTGGCGCAGACGGTCCCTGCCTGATGTTTGCCGGACACACCGATGTAGTGCCCCCGGGCAAGCTGGAACTGTGGACTCATGCGCCTTTTGCAGCAGATATTGTTGACAACCGCCTTTATGGGCGGGGGGCCGAGGACATGAAGGGAGGCGTTGCCGCTTCTGTTGCCGCCGCTCTCAACCATCTGCGCAAACATGGTGTCCCCGGGAAAGGGGCTATTGCCTTTCTCATCACGGGCGATGAGGAAGGCCCCGCCATCAACGGCACGGTCAAATTACTGGAATGGGTGAAGGCCCGCGGTGACCGCATGGATCACTGCGTGCTGGGCGAACCCACCAATGTTGCGGCGGTTGGGGACACGATCAAGATCGGGCGGCGCGGCTCGCTTACAGGCCATATCATCGTCCATGGCAAACAGGGTCATGTGGCCTATCCTGAGCGCGCGTCCAACCCCGTGCATGGGCTGGTGCGTCTGGTCACAGGCTTGCTGGCAACGCCGCTGGATGCCGGGACCGCCTATTTTGCGCCCTCCAACCTGGAGATGACGACGGCTGATGTGGGCAATCCAACATCGAATGTCATTCCCAATGAGGCGCGTGCCACGTTCAACATCCGCTTCAACGACGTCTGGTCGCCCCTATCTCTGGAAGCTGAAATCCGGCAGAGACTTGATGCCGCTGCTGGCGAGAGCATCCGTTACACCGCCACTTTTGGTAAAACCAATGCGGTGGCTTTTGTCACGGAGCCTGGCGCTTTCGTGGACAGGGTGGTGATGGCTGTTGAAGCGCAAACCGGGCACAAGCCAACGCTCTCGACAACCGGCGGCACATCAGATGCGCGCTTCATCAAGGACTATTGTCCCGTTCTGGAATTTGGTCTGGTTGGCCGGACCATGCATCAGGTGGACGAGAACATTGGCCTTGATGACCTGAACACCTTGACCAGCGTTTACGAGCGCATCATCACTCAGTATTTCACCGGGATATGAACCTGTTACGCAAGACCTTGAGATGATTGCGTATTTTATAACCTGCAATGGTGGCCTTGCCCTGCCATGAGCCGGGTTGCAGATCAATCACCACACGGGCCATTCTGCGCCGCTGTTTCCAGATCAGACCGGCGGGATCAACGGTATCATCGGACGCCGAATCCAGCAGCGTGAACCATGGCTGCTCAAAAAAATGCTCGGTCAGCATGATATCAAAAATCACGCCCGGCGATTCTTTCGATATCGCCTCGTCATAGGCCGTCTTCCAGAAAGTGACCTCGCCGCCAACCCGCAGGAAGAGCCCGGCGGCAATTATCCGCTCACCCATGGATAAAGTAGCCACAAAGGCCCGCTCGACGCTGGCAAGCGACACAAGCATCGCCTGACAATAGAGTGCATCCTGCGGATGTTGTCGAAGTGCCGTCCCGGACTTGTCCTTCCAGCCGCTGGCTTCCAGCGCGAGAAAAGCCTCGTAGCCTGCCTGGACATCCTCTTGCGATTGATGAATGCGAAGCGCCAACGGCCCCTCGTTTTCCAGAGTGCGCCGTTTGGCACGCTGGCGTTTGCGTGAACTTCCCGAGAGACTTTGCGCCAGATACGATTCTCCGTCCGCAGCCGTTGATCGCAGCAGAATGGAGCGCTCCCATGATGTCAGCGACGTAAGGGTGATCGTGCGGTTTGCGTGCAGGGCCTGTAATGCTTCCCAGATCGGACCTTCAGCAACCATGCTGTGCGCCACGATGACCTGGGGTAACCCTTTTTGGGCTTTCACGGCCTGAAACAGGGCCTTCAGGGCTTCGCTCTCCTGTCCCGGCGCAAGGACAGGCGTTGCGTTGGTCTCATAAAGGGGCACCAGGGGAGCCATGAGGCAGGAAAGCCCAATCGGTGACCTACGCAGGCTAAGGGGCCATGTTGTCGGCCAGACTGCATGCCCGTCTTCTGACAGCTTGACAGGCTGAACACCGGGACGGCTGGCCGCAACACGTATTGCCTCGGCGCAGGCAAAGGGATTGTTGCCGGCATCTGTCTCGTTTGGAAAAAGCGGATCAGGCATGCACCAATCCATGCCGCTTGCGCCTGATTACCGACAGGACGTCCACATCGAACCCAAGTCGCAGGCGTACTTCGCGGGCAATAATGATACTGGCGGCCAGATAAGCGATGGCTGTGGATGCAGCCGCACCCAACCCGCCATAATGCGGTATAAGGGCCAGACAAAATCCGAGGTTGACCACGAAGGCCCAGCCGTAGGCATAGGCGCAGGCGTTCTGATTGTCGGTCATGACCAGCAGTTGCTCAGCCGGACCAACGGCTGCCCGTGCCAGAAGGCCAAGGAGCAGGATGGCCGTAACAACACCGCCACCCTGAAAATCCCTGCCAAAGAGCATGAGCAGCACCGGTGCCGCCAAGGCGATGATCAGGGCCGCACCAAGGGAGGGCAGGAATGTCCAGATTGTGGTTTTGGCTGCATAGGCGGCAAGCCCATGCGTATCACCCGTTTGATGCAGATGCGAAAAATGGTGGGCGCTGGCCCAGGTCAGTCCGCTATGAACGAAGGCGACCAGAGCAACAAGCCGGGCAGCAGCGCTGTAGATGCCAACCGCCGCATCGCTCTGGTAAAGGCTCATCAGTAAAATGTCGGTGGATGTCATCAGCATGAAGGCACCATCAATCAGCATGACAGGCAATCCGGCCTTGATCCAGCGTCCACGCTCCTCGGTGAAAGGCCCATTTGGCAACGCATGCCGCAACTTGCGCCGCACAAGGATCAAAAGCAGTAGGGCAGCAATCCACGTGGCAATAACCAGACTGGCGACGGCAAGTGTCGAGTCAGGCTTCACACCCCCAAGCCAGGCAAGGGCAAAAACCAGTGGCACGATCATGGGGCGGACGACAAAAGCCAGACCATACGCCAATCCTTTCCAGGCCTTGGTGAGCGCAATGCCTTCCACCACATCAAGCGAGGCCAGTGCGGGAATCGTCAGCAGCGCAATACAGGTGGCTGTCGCCACGGGTGGCGAGAGAATATCCCGCATCAGCAGTGTCAGGCCCGCACCGCCAAGAGCCAAGCCAGAGCCGATGAGCAAAGGAGCCCATGAGGCAAAGCGGGTAAGGCCCCTGAGATGCGCGTCTTGCCCGGCACTCTCATACTCGGGCCAGAAACGCTGCGGCATGACGACCAGTCCCAATGTGGCAAAACCGGCAACCAGCAGCATTATGGTGTTGGCGGTGGCATAAATACCGAATTCCGAGACGCCCAGCACACGGGCAAACAGCACCTGCGTCAGAAACATCACGCCGGCATTAAAGACGCGTGCTGCCACACCGGCGAGCGCCATTGATCTGGTCTCGTCCTGTCTGCTTGCGTTCTTGTCGCCCAAAATATCCATGCACTGCACTCATACCACCGCCCTGTTAAGGAAGCGTGGCAAGGCTTTTTGGGCAGATCAGATGGCTACAACCTCAGGATTGACCATCCGGATCGGCTTGCCATCAAGAAATGCCAGGATGTTTTCCAGACTCTCCCCGTAGAACTGGCGAAATACCGCCTCGGTCGAATAGCCAAGATGCGGGGTAAGCACCGTATTCGGCGCTGATCGCAGGGGATGATCCTGCGGCAAGGGCTCCGTATCAAAAACATCGAGGCCAGCATGAATCCGGCCAGCGACAAGGGATTTCAACAGGGCCACTTCATCGACAAGGGGGCCGCGGGCCGTATTCACCAGAATGGCATTCTGTTTCATCACATCAAACTCTGCCTGCCCGACAATACCCTGCGTCCTTACAGAGAGCACGAGATGCAGTGACACAACATCTGCCTGCCGGAAAAGGGTTTCCTTGCTGACAAGTCTGGCTCCTGCCGCTTCTGCGATTTCTGCTGTAAGATTCTGGCTCCAGGCGATGACATCCATGCCAAAAGCCCGTCCATATTCAGCCACCCTTGCGCCAAGCCTGCCCAGACCCACAATTCCCATGGTCTTGCCAGCCAGACTGAATCCCATATCCAGACCATCGTGCCAGCCCCCCCGATGCATGCTGGCATCCGCCTGTCCGATGCGCCGGGCGCAGGCAAGAATCAATCCGAAAGCAAGCTCGGCTGTGGCAGGGGTCACATGCCCGCCACCTGTGTTACAAACCAGTATCTTTCTGGCATTGCAGACCGCCTGATCCAGCGTTGCCGCACGCGCGCCGGTCAGCGCGATCAGTTTCAAACAGGGCAAACCAGCCAGAAGCGATGCGGTGAAGGATGTGCGTTCACGCATCGGCACGACAATGTCATAGTCCTTCAACACGGCAATGGCATGCGCCTCTGAAGCAAAGGGCTCACGCAGGATCGTGACCTCAGCCCGGCCAGCGAGACGGGACCAGTCCGCACTCCTTTCGGCAATGGCCTGACTGTCGTCAAGGACAGCAATTTTTGGCGTGGTCATGATTCTGTTCAATCCGGCTTGATGGCATTCTCGCGGACGACATCACCCCAGACCTTCATTTCATTCTCGTAGAACGTCTTGAATCCCGCGGGGCCATCAAGGCGCAACGTGACCTGCTGGGACTCTTCCAGACGCTTGGCTACTTGAGGGTCGCGAAAGGTCATCTGCAAATCGCTGACCATCCGGTCGATGATCGGCTTGGGTGTACCGCCCGGCGCAAACACGCCCCACCAGGCATTGGCGACAAAATCCTTGAAACCGGCTTCGATCATGGTTTGCGTATCGGGCAGGGTGGAAAGCCGATTGGCACCGGTCTGGATAATTGGCCGCAAGGTTCCAGCCGCCAACTGCGATGCCATCAGGGCAACAGAGCCTATGACAAAATCGATATGCCCTCCGAGGGCATCATTCATGACCGGCCCGCCGCCACGATAAGGCAAGTGCTTGATCTTGAAGTTACCCATTTTTTGCAACAGCGTCATCGTCAGATGACCAAGGCTGCCGTTACCGATGGAACCGAAGGTCAGGCCGTCGGGATTGGCCTTCGAAGAATCGATGACGTCCTGAAATGTCTTGAAGGGTTTGGACGGGTGGCACGCCAGAACCATGGGGGCCGTGCCCACCAGAAGCACGGGATCAAGATCCTTCCTCGCATCGAACTGGAGTGGCATGAGGCTTGGAATGACGGCATGGCTGTCAAACACAAAAAGCCAATTCAAGCCATCAGGCGGCGCTTTGGCGACGACGGTGGCCCCGATGCTGGAGGCGCCGCCAGCGCGATTCTCAACAAGTATCGTGGCTCCCAGTTTCTGCTGCATGCCCGGCTGCACAAGGCGCGCCACGGCGTCGGTTGAGCCTCCGGCCGGAAATGGAACGACAAAGCGGATAGTCTGGCCCGACGGCCAGCTCTGAGCCTGTGCAGAGGCCACCAATGGTGCCAGGGCAAGGCCCGCAAGCACAGTGCGCCGGTTGACAGCTGACATGGCATTTTTCCTTTGCTTGAGGTGTCTATTCATCGGGAAATCATCTGCCAGAAATCATCTACATGTCTACTGCCAAAATTCTTTGCAAAGGTTTCTCCGTACGAACCAACTTTCCAGGTCAGATCAATCCATACCGTCCATGCATCGGTCTTTCTGCTTCGACCCAGGTAAAAATACGCCCTGATAATCTGCTGTTATCGCGAAATTAACGGCGCATGTGCAAAATAATGTCTTGCGAGAAACCAGAATGACGTTGCGTAGCGAGTCCCGACGGTATGGATGAAAACCAGGCAATTGCAGAAACGATCCAGCCACGATCAGGCGGAGGCCTTTCGCTTGAGGTATTGAAGCCTGCATCCGGCGCTGTTGTCATTGCTGAAACCGGACAGTCCAGGGACGTTGTTTTCAAATTTCCTTTCTCTGATGCCAAACTTGCCATTCTGGACGTCGATCTGGTTGCTATCTTTGATGATGGCAGCAAGATCATTTTTCCGGGCCTTGCAGTCCGCATGCTGGGCGCAGAGGCACCACGTTTACGTTTTCTGGACCAGGAAATTGATCCTTCCAGTGTGATTGCGCGCGTCGGCGACGTTCAGCTGGCAGACCAACTCCCGCAACTTGTTGTCTCATCAGCACTGAAGGTCGAGAAGCAGGATCCCGCAGCGCCTTCCAATGGCATTCCTGTTGTGCAGATGCCGAGCTTGCCTCCGGCCAGCCTGACGCCCACGCCAGCACGACGCGGATCCGTTGACACTGAAATCGAGACTGGTTCCCTCGCAAGCTCAGCCGGCCGGTTTGCCAGGCGCACCAACGAGCAGCAGGAAGTAGCCTCCGGCGGCACGGGCGGTGAAACAGAAAGCAATGATCCCGCTGAGGCACCTCCTGTTGAAGCGGACAATCCAAAGCCGATAATCACATCATACAGTGGCAGCGACCGCGTTGACATATTCCTGAACGAAAACACCCTTGATGCAGCACGCATTGAAGCCAGGGACATTGACAATCAGAAACTCTACTATGCCATTGCAGGCGGACAGGACGCGGGGAAATTTGCTATAAACAGCAACACCGGAGAGCTCTATTTCATCAACGCCCCGGATTTTGAAACACCCGACAGCGCTTCGCAGAATAATATCTACAGCGTAACAATAGCTGTCATTGATGAACTGGGAGCACGGGACGAACAGATTCTTTCTGTCAGCATCGCGAATGCAAACGAAGTCCCGGTAAGTCTTGCCCTGAGCGGCAGTCTGATTGCCGAGGACTCAGCCGCAGGCACTGTCGTGGGTCGCGTTTCCGCCGTCGATCCTGATGCGGGCTCCATACTGCGGTTTACGTTTGCGCCTCAGGGCGACGCCAATGGTCGCCTTGTGATTGACAGTGTGACCGGAGATATCACGGTTGCAGCTGGACCCGGCTTTGATGCCGAGGGCGGTTCTCAGGAAGCCATCGTTGTTCGCGTCACGGATCAGGACGGATTGTACCTGGACAAGACATTTATGCTGGAAATTGCCAACAGCAACGAAGCGCCGGTCATAGTGACGGATGGCAGCGGCGCACTGGTTGTGGTGACACTTCCTGAAAACGTATCGCGCGTAACGACCGTTTCAGCGCGGGATCCCGAGGGGCAGCCGATAACCTACAGCCTTGCGGGCGGAGCGGATGCTGCCCGTTTCAGCATTGATGCTGTATCGGGAGCCCTGCAATTCCTGACGGCCCCAGACTTTGAAGCACCCGGCGATGCTGACGGAGATGGCCGCTACGAGGTCATCGTGCGCGCCTCCGATGGCAGCCTGTTCGATCTCCAGACATTCCACATCGAAATCGTCAACACCAATGAAGCACCAAGAGATGCAAGCATATCGGTAGACTCCATCCTGGAGACAGCAGTCGCAGGTACCGTCGTTGGCATAGTCTCAGGCATCGATCCTGATTTTGGCGACATTATCACTTATGGTTTTGCCCCCGCTGGGGATGCGGCGGGGCGTTTTGCTATTGATGCAAGCTCTGGCGTGGTCAGCCTGTCAGCAGGTGCCGTTCTGGAATATAAGACAGCGCCCTTTCACATTATTACAGTGCGGCTTACCGACGCTGGTGGTCTGACGACAGACCAGGTTTTTGTCATTCGCGTGCTTGATACCAATGATGCACCGGTGATTATCTCCGATGGCGGTGGCACGACGGCATTCCTGATAGATAACGAGAATGAAACACCGGTTACCACGGTAGTCGCCTCTGATGCTGATCTGGGCGACGTGCTTGTCTATTCGATCATCGGAGGGGCTGACGCCGCAAAGTTTACCATAAATGCCAGTACCGGCGTTCTCAGGTTTCTGTCCGCGCCAGATTTTGAGATGCCAGGCGACGCTGACGGAAATAACACTTACGAGCTGGTGGTATCCGTGACCGATGGCATTCTGGCGGATCAGCAGACCATTACCGTATCAGTTGTCAATGCGAACGAGGCACCTGTCATCACATCGGATGGCAGCGGCCCGATTGCCTCTCTGTTCATCGTCGAAAACGGGGTATCGGTTACGACCGTGACAGCAACAGATTCCGATGTTGGATCATTGCTCGTCTATATCATCTCCGGTGGTGCGGACGAAACACTGTTTGATATCGATTCAGCTACAGGTGTACTCCGCTTCAAGAACCCAACTGACTTCGAAGCACCCGGAGACGCAAACGGCGACAACATATATGAAGTTGTCGTTGTTGTGTCAGATGGCGGCCTGACAGACGTTCAGACCATCAGAGTTGCTGTCACAAATCAGAACGAAACTCCAACAATCATCTCGAATGGCGGAGGCCCCTTTGCAGGGTTGCTGGCGTCAGAAAACAGTACGGCCGTCACAACGGTTATCGGATCAGACCCGGATGCGTCCTCGACGCTGATTTATTCCATCATCGGAGGGGCGGATCAGGCAAAGTTTGTGATCAATCCCATCTCGGGGGTTTTGACGTTCGTTTCAGCCCCTGATTTTGAAGTGCCCGATGATGCAGGCACTGATGGTATTTATGACGTTGTCGTGCAGATCTCGGACGGATCGGGCGGCACTGACAGTCAGGCGATTTCGGTTTCGATAACGGACGCCAACGACGCACCCGTCATCACTTCGGATGGTGGTGGTCCCGGTGCGGTCGTTTTTGTCGGCGAGAACACCACTGCTGTCACTGTTGTTACTGCTGTTGATGCCGATGCAGGTGCAACGAGCCTGTTCTCCATAGTGGGTGGTGCTGATTCTGGTTTTTTCCTGATCAATTCGAGCACAGGCGTGTTGACCTTTGCTGGCGCTGGCCCGGACTTTGAAGCACCTCTCGACGCCAATGGTGACAATTTTTATGAAGTGACCGTTCAAGTCTCTGACGGGATTGGCGGCATTGACACACAAGCGCTACGCATCGCTGTCATCAATGCCAACGAAACACCAACCAGCGCCAACCTGTCTAACAGCACTGTGTTCGAGCATGCCGCGAACGGCACGATTGTCGGCAACGTCACCGGCGTTGATCCCGATGCGGGTGCGACCTTCACCTATGCCATGGTGGCCGGGCAGGACGCGGGCGGACGGTTTGGCATTACGGCTGGCGGCCAGATCACCGTTGCCAACGGCAGTCTGCTCGACTTC
>JANMLW010000012.1:0-3225 GCA_031372765.1 Hyphomicrobiales bacterium | reverse complement strand
CATTCTGTCGGTCATGCCATCAGCCGCGGCCTCGCTTATGCGCCCTATGCGGACCTGATCTGGTGGGAAACCTCGGAACCCGATCTGGGTGAAGCCCGTGAATTTGCCGAGGAGATGCACCGCCATCACCCTGGCAAGATGCTGGCCTACAATTGCTCGCCTTCCTTCAACTGGTTGAAGAAGATGAGCATCGAGGAAGCCACGCGCTATCAGGAAAAGATCGGCGATATGGGCTACAAGTTCCAGTTCGTGACCTTGGCTGGCTTCCACTCGCTCAATCTGTCGATGTTCGAACTCGCCAAGGGCTATTCAACACGCGGCATGGGAGCCTACTCGGAAATGCAGCAGCGCGAGTTTGCGGCACAGGACAATGGCTTCACGGCTGTTCGCCACCAGCGCGAAGTCGGCACCGGATATTTCGATGCCGTTTCTGTGGCAATCTCCGGTGGCAAATCCTCGACGACAGCCATGGCCGGTTCGACCGAGACCGAGCAGTTTCACGAATCGTCCAAGAAAACTGGAAATACAAACGCTCCCGCAAGCAAGGGTATTGCGGCCGAGTAATCCTCACATTCAAGGAGAAATACCATGACAAAGCAATTCTGGGTTATCGGCGGCGAATACAAGGACGCTGACTTCAACGAGATCGAGGAAGGTTCGCACCGCACCTACGGCCCTTTCTTCAGCTACGAGGAAGCCAACGTGAAATGGAAGTCGTGTTCAGAGGGCAGCCGCAGCCAAGCCTATACCCGATACCAGATTGTGGCATCTGCCCACAATCCGCAGCGGCCATCCATCCGCCAGAAAGCAGCTATGGCAGCCATCGGCATGGCGCACTGACAACCTCAGGGAGGGAAACGCCCGGCTTTACAGAGGCGAAGCACATCCTCCGGCTTCATGCTGGAGGATGTGTCACATCAAAAGCCTGACCGCCCCGACCACCACGAGATACCGCGCCAGCTTACCCGCACCTGTCACCACGATGAAAAGCCACAGCGGCGTGCGCATGACACCTGCCATCACTGTCAAAGGATCGCCGATCACCGGCACCCAGGCCAGCAGCAGCGACCAGACACCCCATTTCTGATACCAATCCTGATATCTGGCAAACTCTACGGGCTTTACCGGGAAGCGCGGATGGTTGCGCCAGCGCTCGACAGTCAGACCCAGCACCCAGTTGACGACTGATCCAAGTGTGTTGCCGATTGTTGCCACTGTTACCAGCATGACAGGACTGGATGATCCCAGTGTCATCAGCGCCAGCAAGGCGGCTTCGGACGATCCGGGAAGGATCGTAGCCGACAGAAACGCTGCCCAGAATAACCCGATCAGTTCCCACATAGCGCCGGTTTGCCTGATTGCGCGAACAAGGGCAATGTTGACAAAACAGTATCGGTTGAAGGGAAGAAGCAATGGCCAAACAAAAAGCGGCATCAAAACCATGCCATATCATGGCCATCGATCAGGGCACCACATCCACACGCACCCTGATCTTTGGCCCGGATATGGCGGTGGTGGCCTCTGCGCAGCTGGAATTTCCCCAGCATTTTCCAGCTTCCGGCTGGGTGGAACACGACCCCGAGGATCTGTGGCGCACAACTCTTGCCACGGCCCGTTCGGCTCTGAAGAAGGCCCGACTGAAGGCCGTGGATATAGCCGGAATCGGCATCACCAACCAGCGCGAGACGACCGTGATATGGGATAGGGCGACAGGAGCCGCAATCCACAACGCCATCGTCTGGCAGGACAGGCGCACTGCGGATATCTGCCAGAGCCTCAAGGCAGCGGGTCATGAGAAAAGCGTCGCCAAGAAGACAGGCCTGCGCCTTGATCCCTATTTCTCAGGCACCAAGATCGCCTGGATTCTGGACACAGTGAAAGGGGCGCGCGCCAGAGCCAACAAGGGTCAGATCGCCTTTGGCACGGTCGACAGTTTTCTCATCAACCGGCTGACCAAAGGCCGCGTACATGCCACAGACGCCACCAATGCCTCGCGCACATTGCTGCTGGATATCCATACCGGGCAATGGGACGCAGAGCTTCTGAAAATCATCAATGTGCCTGCCACCATTCTGCCCGAGGTCAGGGACTGCGCGGCAGATTATGGCATGGCGGATGCAGAATGGTTCGGCGCGGAAATTCCCATTCTGGGTGTGGCAGGTGATCAGCAAGCCGCCACCATCGGTCAGGCTTGCTTTCAGCCCGGCATGATGAAATCCACCTACGGCACTGGCTGTTTCGCCCTGCTCAACATTGGCGCCAGGGCTGTGCCATCGAAGCACCGCTTGCTCACCACCATAGCCTATCAGTTCAATGGCAAGCGCACCTATGCGCTGGAAGGCTCGATCTTTGTGGCGGGAGCCGCCGTGCAATGGCTGCGTGACGGATTGAAGATCATCAAATCCGCTGCTGAAACCGGGCCGTTGGCCAAGAAAGCTGATCCCCAGCAGCAGGTCATTCTGGTGCCCGCTTTTGTGGGCCTTGGTGCGCCCTACTGGGATGCGGAATGCCGGGGGGCCCTGTTTGGCCTGACACGCAACACCGGCCCGGCCGAGATAGCCAAGGCCGCGCTCGAAAGCGTGGGTTACCAGACACGGGATTTGATCGAGGCAATGCAGGCTGACTGGAAACAGGCGACTGGAGCGGACACCGTGCTGCGGGTTGATGGCGGCATGACCGCAAGCGACTGGGCCATGCAGCGGCTGGCTGACATGCTCGGAGCCCCGGTTGACCGCCCGGTCGTGCTGGAAACCACTGCTTTGGGTGCTGCTTATCTCGCGGGCTGGAAAGCGGGCGTCTATGGCCCGCCTGAGATGTTTGCCAAGCGCTGGAAACGCCAGAAGCGGTTTTTGCCAACCATGGAAGCTGGAGTACGCGACAGGAGCTATGCGGGCTGGAAGGATGCGGTGCGCCGGACCTTGGGCAAGATCGGGGGGTAAACCCTCTCTCCGTTTCAGGAGAGAGGGTTCTGTTCACAGCGCCCTTTTCAGCAAGGCCTCGATCGCGGCCGTGTCACCGTTGGCGGTTATGCGGTCCAGTTCCTTGCCATTTCTGAACAGGATGATGACAGAACGGACGGGCACGTTGTAGGTCTTCCTGAAGTCTGCCTCCGTATCGAAATTCAGACGCAGAAATTCAGTGTTCTTGTATTCCGGCTGTTTCCGGAGTTCGTCCAACGCCAGGACCTGGCGTTTGCAAACGGGTCACCACGTCGTGTTGACGTGG
>JANMLW010000292.1:0-10185 GCA_031372765.1 Hyphomicrobiales bacterium | reverse complement strand
TGACGCATTGGCAATGATACGGGTCACCCTTGAGCAGATAGCGGTAGGGTACACCGTGGAATGAGGCCAGCAGCACCTCGGGCACAAAATCCAGTGTCGCAAGATGCGCGCGAACACTTTCCGCCAGCGCATCGATGTAGACGGGATTATCATGCCACGGAGGGGCCACACGCACAGCAGGTTGCCACTCCATCTTCATCAGTCTGCGGAAGGCCTCATCGGCTGCCGTTCCTGTGGTAGCGGCGGAATACTGCGGATACATCGGCAGCAGCAGGATGCGGTCACACCCTTGCCTGAGCAATCGTTCGATAGCTTCACCTGTCGGCGGGTTACCGTAGCGCATGGCAAAATCCACGATAATCCTGTCCGAAATGGGGGCCAGTTCCTCTGCCAGTTTTTCGGCCTGGCTGCGGGTTATGGTCAGCAAGGGGCCTTCATTGCGCTCGGTGTTCCATACCGTGTCATAATCCTTGCCCTTGCGACCGGGACGAATGGACAGGATGATGCCTTGAAGAATAGGCTGCCAGACAGCGGCAGGCCAGTCGATGACACGCTTGTCCGAGAGAAACTGCGAGAGGTAGCGCCGCATGGACCAGTAGTCCGTCGCATCAGGTGTGCCCAGATTGAGCACCAGAACGCCAACCTTGCCGCCCAAGACACGCGGATGATCAGTGGGCAGCTGAAAAGCACGGGAAGCCGCTTCACGCGGATCACCTTTCAGAGGCGGTATTTTAGGAGGAGGTGTCATGCGGTTCATTGGAAAAGCTCCAAAGGCGGAATGACACTCACCTAGTGCGGCAATCACCTGATGTCGAGCCGCTCCGGTGCCGCAGCGCTCCCCAATATGTCAGCGCCAATATATCAGGAAGAGAGTTCGCGGCCAAGATTGCGCACGAAGGCCTCACAGGCGGCAAGCTCGCTTTCCTCGATATACTCGTCGGGCTGATGCGCCTGTGCGATATCGCCCGGCCCACACAGCACGGTTGCGATGCCTGCCTTCTGGAATCGGCCTGCCTCGCTGCCATAGGGAACAGTCACAGTCCTGTTGGAGTTGGTGAGGCGCATCGCCAGTGTCTCGGCAATGGACCCGGGATCAGGAGCCAGACCCGGCACAAGGATTTCCATCACTGTTGTGACGTCTGCCTTGCCCCCGTACTGTGCCAGTCGTGGCACGACAACCTCCTGCGCAAAGCGATGGATACGAGCGGGGATTTCTTCGTCGTCAAGGCCCGGCACCCCGCGGAACTCCCAGTTGATTACACAGGATTTGGCAGTGATGTTGCGCGCTGTCCCGCCGTTGATCGTGCCGACATGCACAGAGGTATAAGGCGGATTGAACCGGCCTGTCGGATCACCCCTCACCACCATCTCCTCGAAGATGGCGTTGAGTTCGCCCACGATCTGGGCCGCGCCACTGATGGCATTGACGCCCGCACGTGGCATGGAGGAATGCACCTCGAAGCCATGCACCGTTGTGAAGAAGGAGCCG
Source organism: Hyphomicrobiales bacterium (assembly GCA_031372765.1). Lineage (GTDB taxonomy): Bacteria > Pseudomonadota > Alphaproteobacteria > Rhizobiales > Beijerinckiaceae > JADCCX01. Next base: position 8,696 of record JANMLW010000292.1, on the reverse strand, counting down.
ACGCTCTTGTGGGCATCCGCTACCTGCATCGACGTTGGCTCTCCGACAATGACAGCCCTTGGTCGCGGAAGATCACCACCCAGTCTCGCAATGATATCCATGACGCCAAGACAGGTGGTTTCCTCGTCATAGGAGAGCAGGATATGCACCGGGGCTTTCAGGGGCATTTTTGCCAATTCCGGTGCCATTGCAAGACAGACGGCATCAAAGCCCTTCATGTCGCAGGCGCCCCGCGCGAAGTGCCGCGTGCCCTGCCGGCGCAAAATGAATGGGTCGCTGCTCCAGCTCTGGCCGGCCACGGGCACCACGTCGGTATGTGCAGACAACACGACGCCACCGTCAACCATCGGGCCTATCGTGGCATAAAGGGCGGCCTTGTCACCCGCGGCATTGGGAGCCATCACGAAAGCGATGCCGTGCGCCCGCAGATAATCCGCGACATAATCCATGAGTGGCAGATTGCTCTTGCTGGTTTCGGTATCGAACGACACCAGTTTGGTCAGGATATCCAGTGTTTGGGAGGAGGGATGCATGGAGATAAACGCTTCTCAGTTCAGGATGCGGCGGGATGCTGGAATATCAAGCGAGAAGGCGGGAATGGCCACCGTAAAATGCTCGCCGGCATTCCCGATCATCTCATAGGTGCCAACCATAAAGCCATCGGGTGTGTCCAGCGGGCATCCGGAAGTATAGCGAAAACGCTCACCTGGCGCGATGACCGGCTCTTCACCAACAACGCCTGGTCCGGAAACCTCGTGTTTCTGGCCCCTGCCGTCCGTGATGATCCAGTGCCGCCGTTTGAGCTGGACTGTCTGGGCACTGCGGTTCTCGATCTCGACCGTATAGGCCCAGAAAAACTGTCGTTTCGAGGGCTCCGACCGATCCGACATATACTGGGGTTCGACGGTAACGGCGATGTCACGGGTTATGGCCTGATACATTCTTTTGTGATTCCGCGAAAACGAGCCTCTTGTCCATGCCGATAACGCAACTTTTATTGGTTTTTCTGACGACAGCGCCTAACCATGCTGAAGCTCCCGTTACAATCGCCAACAGTGACAATGGATGCGGGCTGCTCACCAGGAAATCCACTATGCTTGATGGCATTGCCCGCCGAATCATAGATCCCGCATTGGGCAAGCTGGGGCGTCGATTGGCGCAACAGGGTATCCATGCTGATCAAATGACCCTGCTCGGCCTCATGCTTGGCTTTGCCTGCGCTGCGGCAATCGTCTGGCAATGGGATATGGCGGCACTTGTGCTGCTGGGGGCCAATCGACTGGCTGACGGATTGGACGGCGCAGTGGCCCGCGCCAACCGCATGACGGATCGGGGCGGATTTCTCGATATCACCTGTGATTTCATTTTTTATGGTTCGGTTCCGCTGGCCTTTGCCTTGCGTGATCCCGCTACGAATGCTTTGACATCAGCCGTGTTGCTGGCGGCGTTTTATGCCAATGGTGCATCCTTTCTGGCTTTTGCGGCGATGGCTGCCAAAAGGCGCATGGAAACGCAGGCGCGCGGTGCCAAGACTCTTTATTTCACCACCGGCCTGATGGAAGGCAGTGAGACAATCCTGTTTTTTGCAGCTTTTATGCTGTTTCCGCAGTGGTATGGCCCTCTTGCCTATCTGTTTGCTGCCCTGTGCGCATTGACCTGTCTATCGCGTATATTACTGGGCTGGCGCATATTCAGCGTGGATGAATCAGATAATTGAGCTGCAAGCGCTTGGCAGGGGCCGTGCTGTGCCATAGCGAGTAAGTCACTGTATCAGGGTTTGAAGAATGACCGCCAGCAAGCACACCGGATTGTTTCCAAGGCAGGATGTCGTCGCGCTGGTGGCGCAGGGTGCCATTGTTGCGGCACATCCGGTTCTTGAGAACCAGTATCAGCCTGCCAGCCTTGATCTGCGCCTTGGTACAAAGGCATACCGGTTGCGTGCCAGCTTTTTGCCGGGTAAGGGCACAACAATCGAACGCAGGCTTACCAGCGTCGCTCTTCATGAAATCGATATATCTGAAGGTGCCGTGCTGGAGCGTGGCTGTGTCTATCTGGTCAAACTGCAGGAAGAGCTGAATCTCCCGGCAGACATCTCCTGCACCACCAACCCCAAGAGCAGCACAGGGCGGCTGGATGTGTTCAGCCGGGTCATCTCGGATGCGGGCAGCGAGTTCGACCGTGTACCCGCCGGTTATCGCGGGCCGCTCTATGCCGAGATATCTCCGCGCACCTTCAGCGTTGTCGTGCGCGCGGGTTCACGGCTCAATCAGGCGCGCTTTCGCCGTGGCGAGACCACGGTTTGCGATAGTGATCTTAAAAAACTGCATCTTTCCGAGGAATTGGTTGAGGGCGACGCGGATATCGATAACGGCCTCAAGCTCTCGGTAGATCTTCGCGGACAATCCTCGCATGGTGTCATCGGCTATCGGGCACAGCGCCATACCGATGTGATTGATGTCGATTCTGTCGGCCGCTACGATATCCTCGATTATTGGGAGCCCATCCATCTGAGGGGTAGCGGCGAACTGATCCTCGATCCGGGACAGTTCTATATCCTGGCATCGCGTGAAACAGTGCACATCCCTTCCTCTGTGGCGGCGGAAATGGTGCCGTTTGATCCTGTCATGGGCGATTTCAGGGTTCACTATGCCGGTTTCTTCGATCCGGGCTTTGGGAGCAAGAAAGCCCATGGATCGCGGGCAAGGGCGGTTCTTGAGGTACGGTCCTTTGAAGTGCCTTTCACGCTGGAGCATGGCCAGACTATCGGCAGGCTGGTTTTTGAGAGCCTGATGTCAGAGCCTGACACGCTTTACGGCGGACGCATAGGCTCGAACTATCAAGCCCAGGGACTGCGGCTGAGCAAGCATTTCCGGCACGTATGATATAAAACCGGTATCAGGCGTGCGAACCCGTGAAATGTGAGGGTCACGCTATGTCTTTTTTAACCACAGCATCAGGGATATCGCGGTCCTAGGTATTGCATCCTGTCAAATTAACTCTGTCGCAATAACCAGGGAGTAGTTTGACGGTGGTTCTGAACGGTCTGCCAAGGATCGGCAGTAAACCACCAGTGGAGCAAGGAGAAATACCATGAAGTCTATCGTTTCGCGTTTCGTCAAGGACGAGTCCGGTGCAACAGCCATCGAGTACGGTCTGATTGCAGCAATCGTTGGTGTTGGCATCATCGCTGCCCTCGGCGGCCTGAAGAACAACCTTTCGACAACATTCTCTAACGTCGGAAGCTCGCTGAAAGTCGGCGCTACGTGATCATCTGATCACTATAGGCTGCCGGATTCATCCGGCAGCCTGTATTTTCATTTTTGCAATTCTTCATCACACGGATGGCGCATTGCAAAACTGAAAAAAGGTGGTGCGGTTTCGCCATGATGCGCAAATTGAAACAACTGCATATGTTCATTGCGGACGACAGCGGTGCCACGGCAGTCGAGTATGGGCTTATCGCGGCCATTGTTTGCATCGGCATCATTGCCAGCCTGACACAGCTTTCCAATGAGTTGAAGGGTGCATTCACCCGCGTTTCAGCCGGTTTTGCCGGCAGCTGAACGTCAGCGAGGATGATGAAATGCTCTTGTCCTTGATTGTGCTGGGCCTTTTGCCGGTGCTTTTTATCTATGCCTGCTTCTCTGATCTGTTCGAGATGCGTATTTCAAACCGGACGTGTCTGGCAGTGCTTGCCCTTTTCGGTGTCTTTGCGGCACTGAACAATATGGCACTGGCCGATATCGGCTGGCATCTTCTGGCCGGGCTTCTCGTTCTGGTGGTTTCGTTCACGCTGTTTTCCTTCGGCTGGATTGGCGGCGGCGATGCCAAGCTCGTTGCAGTGGTTGCAGTCTGGCTGGGATTTGGTCAATTGTGGGAGTATTTTGCGATCTCCTCCGTTCTGGGTGGATTGCTTACTTTGGGCCTGCTCAAATTGCGCAGCCAGCCGCTACCCTATCAGTTCGCTGAAATGGCATGGGTTCAAAGACTGCATAATCCGGGTTCGGGCATCCCCTACGGCATTGCCCTGGGAATTTCCGCCTTGTTGCTTCTGCCACACAGCGTTGCCTGGCAGGCACTCATCTGAAGCAGGCCGGATCTGAACAAGGTTTGGAACTAAAAAAGGCCTGGATCTGAACAATCCCGCCCCGTGAATTCAAATTTATACGTTCGGTTAACCATACTTTGACGTTTAGCTGATCATATCGCTCCAAAGACGCATTTGCGTGAGGAGCGGGACGTTCGGTTATGAAACCTGCAAAAATGATGGTTCTGGGTGTTGCCGGTGTTGCCGCCCTCTCTGCGGTCTGGCTCACGTCTGGCCTGCGCACTCCCCAAGTGGTTATTCAGGAAGCCATATCGCCTGAATCAGTACCGATGACCGATGTTCTCGTTGCTGCCGCAGAACTGCAGGTTGGCTCCCAGGTCAACGCCGAGCATCTGCGCTGGCAGCGCTGGCCGACGGCCGCGATCTCCGAATTCATGATTACCAAGCAAGCCATGCCAGCTGGCATTGAGGAGATATCGGGCTCGATCTCGCGCGGCTCATCCCTGCAAGGGGAGCCTGTGCGTCGGGACAAGATGATAAAGGGCGCCAATGCCGGATTCATGTCAGCCATTCTGCCTACAGGCATGCGGGCTGTAGCCATCAACATCGTTTCAAGCGGGGCCAAAACCGCTGGCGGCTTTGTTTTGCCCAATGACCGTGTGGATATCCTGCGCACCGGTCGTGATGACGATGCAACAAAGTCCCGCCAGTCCGATGTGTTTGTTTCCGAGACCATTCTCAACAATATCCGCGTGCTGGCGATTGGACAGAACGTGCAGGAGCGAAACGGCGAAAAGGTCGTTGTGGGTGAAACAGCCACACTTGAGCTTGATCCCAAGCAGGCCGAACAGATCACGCTGGCACAGCGCACGGGTGAACTGTCACTCGTCTTGCGCAGCCTTGCTGACAACAAGATCGTGGAAACCCCGACCATCAGGGAGGATAGCGGCATGACCATCGTTCGCTACGGCGTTTCCCAGACAGTGGGTAAAAAATGAAACCGCTCATGATTTCAGCAAAACAATCGCTTGTCTGCCTTGCAACTGTTGTTGCGGCATCGCCCATGCTGACCGGGCAAGTCTGGGCCCAGCAAGCCTCTGCACAACGGGCCAAAAGTCAGGATTCGGTCCAGTATGAGCGGACCAGTTCTCCCCGCATGCGTGCTGGAAGCGGCGATGGCACTTCGGCCAGAAGCATCGAAATGGGTGTGGGTCGCTCTATCGTGGTCGATCTTCCCCGCGATGCGAAAGAGGTTTTCGTTGCCAATCCGGCCATTGCGAACGCCGTCGTGCGCTCGGCACGCAAGCTCTTCATCATTGGTGTAGCCAATGGCTCAACCACCATCATGGCGCTGGATTCCGAGGGCCAGCAGATCGCGGCTTTTGAAATGCAGGTGGGGCGTGAACCGGGTCTGCTGCAAAAGACCATAAAGGCCGCCATCCCCCATGCCGATGTGAAAGCCGTCAGCATCGGGGATTCCATTGTCCTGACGGGCACAGTCGATACGGTACTTGAAGCCCAAAAGGCCGTGGATATAGCCAAGGGCTTTGTCGGCCTGTCAACCACCTCCGCTGGCAATGTGGAAGGCAAGGTCATCAACTCGATTACGGTGCGGGGCAAGGATCAGGTGATGCTGAAAGTCACCGTGGCCGAAGTTAAGCGCACAGCCATCAAACAGCTTGGTGTCAACATCAAGGGCAACTGGGAGCTGGGGGGCAAGACACTGGGGGGATCGGTTGAAAACGCCTTCTCCAGCGGACTGGTACAGCCACCCAACTTCTTCAGTGCCGGCGCACAGCTTGGAACACAGGTTGCCAAGCAGATCGATGTGAAGATGCTTGAACGCCATGGTGTCCTGCGCACCCTGGCAGAGCCGACACTGACGGCAGTTTCGGGCGAAACGGCAAAATTCGTGGCTGGTGGCGAAATACCCGTGCCGAAATCGGAAGAAACCACACAGGGAAGCCTGCTGCTTGGTGGCAGTTCCACCCGGCTTTCGCTGGAATACAAGCCGGTTGGCGTGATGCTGAATTTTACACCCGTGGTGCTGTCGGAAGGGCGCATATCGTTGAGTGTCGCCACCGAAGTCACCGAGATTGACGCCGAGAACTCGATTTCGATCGGTAAATCCAATGCGCCCGCCTTCCGTACCCGCAAGGCCTACACGACGATTGAACTGCCTTCGGGCGGATCCCTTGTTTCAGCGGGTCTCATCCAGCAGGTATCCCGCCAGTCAATCAACGGATTGCCCGGTTTGATCAATGTGCCGGTGCTTGGTCCCTTCTTCCGGTCGCGGGATTTCTACCGCGAGGAAACGGAACTGATGATCATCGTTACGCCCTATATCGCCAAGCCTTCCGATCCCAAGGCACTGTCGCGGCCGGATGACGGCTTCACGGAGGCTTCCGATCCCAGTGCGATCCTGATGGGGCGTCTGAACAAGGTTTATGGCTCGGCTGGCAGTCCCATGCCGCCAGCCCCCTATCGCGGCAAGATCGGATTTATCCATGAGTGAGCCTTTCATGATCGAACCGAATGACGTTTGCGCATCTGCGTTTCAACCCGTTGCCTCGGGCAGGCCCCTGCGCCTTGTGTCGGCTCTTGTGCTTGTTCTGGGTCTTTCAGCCTGCGCTGGCCGCGGCGATGTCACCTCCAGCATTCCGTCAGACTACCGGGAACGGCATCCGATCCATCTGATCAAGGCCAATGAGACCATGGATATCTTTGTTGGCAACCAGTCCGGTGGACTTGGTCTGAGGCAACAGGACGATGTCAAGCATTTCGCCCGCAGCTACATGGAGCATGGTCAGGGTCCGCTCATCGCGTATCTGCCCACGGGCGGCAACAACCATGGTGTCAGCGCCGGATTGAACAGCATCCGGCAATCCCTGGCAGGCGGCGGTGCCGGTGGCCGGTTGCAGATTGCGCACTACTCTCCCGGTGAACCGGGCTCTGCCCCGATCAAACTAGTCTATGCCAAGCTGCAGGCCCAGACACCCAGCAAGTGCGGGTATGAAAGCGAGGATGTTGTCCAGACACGGTTCTCCGCCAATTCCCAGAACGTGCCAGCCCATAACTTTGGCTGCACTTACCAGCGCAACCTCGCTGCCCAGGTTGCCGATCCGCGGGATCTTGTCCGGCAACGGCAGGATGGACCGGTTGATGTCAACAAGCGGCTTGCCGGTATAGAGCGCTTGAGAACGTCAACCTCCAATGAGCTGAAACCGGGTGGAACCAAACTCAAGGATGGCATCCAGTGACAACAGGCTTTCCTGATAGTGTAGCGCCATCTGCGTCAAGCGAGCATATCGCGCCGCTTCCACGTGTTTCGATACAGGCTTTCTGCGAAAGCCAGGAACTGAAGCAGATCATTCACGCCACGCAATCCGACAGGCGCATGGCCAAGGTCATGCTGAAGGTTCAGGATGGCGGCGTTGCCGCCTGCCTTGAAGCCTATCGTGGTGCGGCCACCCCCAATGTGATCATCATTGAAGCGAACAATGACCGTAATGGCCTGCTGCTGCGTCTTGATGAACTTGCCCAGTATTGTGATTCGGGAACACGGGTTGTCATCATCGGCCACACCAATGATGTGCTTTTATACCGCGAGTTGCTGAAGCGGGGTGTCAGCGAGTATCTCATTGCACCGGTAGACGTGCTGGACATCATTTCTGCGCTTTCGGGCATTTATGCCAATGTTGATGCGGGTCCTCTGGGACGCACGGTCTGCGTGGTTGGTGCCAAGGGCGGCGTGGGATCCTCCACCATCTCCCACAATCTGGCTTTCCTCATCGCAACACAGATGGGTATTGCAACCACACTCGTGGACATGGACCTGCCTTTTGGCACGGCAGCACTGGATTTCAACCAGGATCCGCCACAGGGCATTGCCGAGGCCGTCTTTGCGCCTGATCGTCTGGACGTCAACATGGTCGACCGGCTGGTTTCAAAATGCGCCGAGAACCTGAACCTTCTCGCTGCACCAGCCACGCTGGAGCGGTGCTACGATTTCCTGGAAACCGATTTTGACGGCGTGGCCGACATTCTGCGATCCACAACGCCCATCACTGTCTACGATGTGCCCCACACCTGGAATGCCTGGACACGGCGCATTCTGACTGCGGCCGACGAAGTGGTGCTTGTCTGCTCGCCCGATCTGGCCAATTTGCGCAATGCCAAGACACTGCTTGACGTGCTGAAACTGGCCCGCCCCAATGATGGCAAACCCTCCGTTGTTCTCAACATGCTGGGTGTTGCCAAGCGGCCTGAAATCGCTCCTGCGGAATTTGCCCGCGCCCTTGTAGAAAAGGCCAAGCGTCACTATCGTACAAAGCAATGATTCTGATCAGCTTTACCAACTATGGGGCCGCAGCTGGGATACCTGGCGTTGCGACGCTTTCCAAGAAAAGTCGTAACATAGAACGGCAAGCACAACAACAACGCAAACCATCCAAACGGACCAAATGGTGGGATGACGATGACGACAGCGACTACGGTGGGTACGATTTTGATGACGATGAATATGACGATGACTCATGGACGACAATATGGAATGACGTAGCCGATGTAATTCAGCTAGGTGCAACAAGTGTACAAAATGCTTTGACGCCGCCATCCGAAGCACTTGAATTTTATCCGACACCCGAGC
>JANMLW010000079.1:0-18368 GCA_031372765.1 Hyphomicrobiales bacterium | reverse complement strand
GCGCGCAATGGCCAAGGCATGCACATCATCCGCCGCCAGATGAACTGCCACGCCTGAAGTGCGGGTATGGACATCTCCGCCGCCCAGATCTTCCGCCGACACCACTTCGCCGGTTGCTGCTTTCACCAGGGGCGGCCCCGCCAGAAAGATCGTGCCCTGACGGCGCACAATCACGGTTTCATCGGACATGGCGGGCACATAAGCGCCGCCTGCCGTGCAGCTCCCCATCACCACGGCGATCTGCGGAATGGCGAGGGCGGATAGATTAGCCTGATTATAGAAGATGCGGCCAAAATGCTCACGGTCAGGGAAAACCTCGGTTTGATGGGGCAGGTTCGCCCCGCCGCTGTCGACGAGATAGACGCAGGGCAGGCGGTTCTCCCTGGCGATTTCCTGCGCGCGAAGGTGCTTCTTCACGGTCATGGGAAAGTACGTGCCGCCCTTGATCGTGGCATCGTTGCAGACGATCATCACCTCGCGGCCTTCGACCCGGCCAATGCCCGCGATCATGCCAGCGCCGTGAATATCACCGTCATACATGCCGTAGGCAGCGAGATTGCCGATTTCCAGAAAGGGCGAGCCGGGATCAAGCAGGCGCATGACGCGCTCACGGGGAAGCAGTTTCCCGCGTGCCGTGTGGCGGGCGCGGGCTTTCTCGTTGCCGCCCGCCGCCGCTGTTGCACGACGTTCCTGCAATTCTGTTGTTAGCGCTGTCCAGGCCGCCTTGTTGGCGACAAATTCAGCCGAAGCGGTGTCTATTTTTGATTTGATGAAAGGCACGTTCTGATCCCCACCGCGAAATTTTATTGCGCATGGTTATGCCGTGCCTGATGGCGGAAGGGAAGAGGCAAGAGCGGTGGCGGCTACGCCACTTCGCTGTCAGCAATCACCCATGCCTCGGCGCGGGAGGCCTTTTCCCAGTCCTGCCAGGCGGGCAAACCCATCATCGCATCCATGTATTTTTGCGCCACAACGGAGCGTGGCAGATCATAGACATGGAAGCGGTTGACGATGGGGGCAAACATCGCATCGGCGTTGGTGAAGCTGCCAAACAGGAAACCGCCATTCCCGCCGAAACGGGAGCGGGCGTCCGTCCATATCGCATCAATGCGGGCGACATGCTTCTGAGCCTCCGGGCTGACGATGTGTTTCCTGACCACACGACGGATGTTCATGGGGCAATCACGGCGCAGTGCCCCAAATCCGGCATGCATTTCAGCCGCTACGGCACGGGCATGGGCGCGGGCCACTATGTCCTTTGGCCACAAACCGGCATCAGGATATCTGTCGTTGAGATACTCCAGAATAGCGATGGTCTCGAACACCGTGATGTCCCCGTCGATCAGGATGGGTACCTGACCCGTGGGGGCATATTGCAGCATTTCCGCCTTGGTGCTGGGCAGCGCCATGGGAATGATGATTTCCTCGAAGCTGAGACCGATCTGCTTCATGGCGATCCATGGGCGCAGCGACCACGAGGAATAGTTCTTGTTGCCAATCACGAGTTTCATGAGATTGCCTCAGATATTCTTGCGGTAGACGATGAAAGACGAACGCGGCGTGATGGTGTCGTAGAGCGAGCGGGCGGGCGCATTATACTCCTGCGTCTGCCAGTAAACCCGGAAAGCGCCTTTGGCTTTAGCCGCCTCCTCGCAGGCCAGAATGAGTTTTTTGGCGGCCCCGCCACCGCGTGCATCAGGATCGACATAAAGATCCTGAAGATAACAGATGGGCCGGGTGTCCCAGGTTGATTCATGAAAGACAAAATTGGTCATGCCAATAACCATGCCGTTCTGCTCAGCCACAAGGGCGTGCATTGCACTGGCAGGATCAAGCAGGCGCTGCCACGTGGCTGCCGTAATCTCCTCTGAGACAGTACCACGGTAAAAGGCAATATATCCCGCCCAGAGCCTGCGCCAGGCGATCTCATCGGTGGCAACAGCGGGACGGATGGTGACAGCGGACATTCTTGGCTCCTGAACGGTTCCTGATCATTTCTCTTATGGGCAGGTTTTCACAATGCGGTGATCAGTGCCAATGACGAAAACTGATCGAACCAATCACGCGCCATTGCGCAGCTTGAGCATGCTGATCAAGAGATCGGCGTGCATTTCCACATCCTGCCGCACGATATGGGTTTCCTCGCGGTTACCGCGCCATTCTGCCGGCACCAGAAAGTCGACGCTTTCGCGATAATGCCGCCCTGTTACACCCATGACAAAGGTAGACAGGTCCATGCCGGGCCCGAAAAACAGAGGGTCGGTCTTGTAGGGCCCGTGATAGACGCTGTGCGTCGTGAAACGCCTGAGATAGTAGTCCAGCCAGACTGCCGTCTGCGACAGGGGTGAGGCCACAAGCACAGGCTGGCCAGGAAAGCTCTTCACCCAGTTGGCAAAGGCTGGCATGGCCAGGGCCGGGCGCTGCGGATCAGTGGTCGAGGCGCGCCAGGCCTCCGGATGATCGCGAAACAGCGCCAGTGTGCGCTGGTCCCCGGCCGCACCATCCAGTGTCGCCATGTTCAAGGTGCAGGTGCCCAGTTTGATGCCGTGCTCCGCCACTGCCATGGCCCCCAGCGAGCGCAGGGAATTGCGCCGTATATCGCCGCCATCGGTGTTCAGCCGCACGACAATGAAGACAATTGGCCCTGTTTCATCATGCCAGCGCCGAAAGGGGCGTTTCTCGGGGGTAGAAACGTCACTCATCCACAGCTCCGCCTGCTTTTTTCCAGGCACCAAAGCCACCGGCCATATGCGCCACAGGCTTCAATCCCATATCATGGGCGGTTTTGGCGGCCAGGGCCGATCGCCAGCCACCGGCACAAAAGAACACGAATGTCCTGTCTTCCTGAAAGATCGGTTTGGCATTGGGGCTTTCTGGATCGATCCAGAATTCCAGCATGCCCCGCGTGCAGTGGAATGCGCCGGGAATGCGTCCCTCCCGCTCCAGTTCGCGGGGGTCGCGGATATCAACCAGAACGACATCGTCACGCCCAAGCAATCCCTTCACCGCCTCGACGTCGAATGTGGTGATCTGCGCTTCGGCTTCAGCCAGCAGTATCTTGTAACCCTTGGTAATGGTTTGCGTCATGCCGCGCCCTCCCAACCTTCAGTCCACAATAAAGAGCCTGGCCCCTTCAGGAGCAATGGACCGATGCGCCGAATCACCATGGTCTGACACCTGATAACTCATGCCTGCTGACAGTGTAAAACGGCGACCATCCTTGAGTTCACTGATAATCGAGCCTTCCAATACATAGAGGATATGTCCACGATCACACCAGTGATCAGCACGGTAACCCGGTGAATAGTCCACCTGACGAATACGGATGTTGCCGATATTGATTGTGCGCCAGATGGCTTCGCCCTGTTCACCGATGTGACGGGTCGGTTCGATCTTCGACCAGTCGGTTACGGTGAATGGGAGTTGTGGGATTTGCACCATTACCTCCGTTTTGGATTGTAAATGTGCAATAGAACACATTACGGCAGAGGATAAACCGGTTTTTTGATTCTGCTCCGGCACCGTTTCTTCTTTGCACAGTGCTCAGCTGGTGATGGGGCGCAGGCATTTAGTCTCTAAATACCCCAAAGGCCGCTCTAGACCCTTGACCACAGGCACGAACAGGGCGAACGCGCAGCATGCCCGAAGCTGTTGCATCTGAAATTCTCGAACAATCGATCCTTGATCATGTTGCCGCACGTGGGCTGGACAAGACATTGTGCCCATCCGATGTCGCACGCGCCGTAGGGGGACCGCATCCTGATGGCTGGGGTCCCCTGATGCCGCCAATCCGCCGTATCGCCGTGCGCCTTGCCAAGGAGGGTCGTCTGGTGATCACCCGCCGGGGCCGTGCGGTTGATCCCGATGATTTCAAGGGTGTATACAGGCTGGGATTGCCCAGAGAAGATTGAGCCAAGAAAATTGAGCCAAGAAAATTGAATCACAAAGATTGAGCCATGCCATCAGCCCACCCAGAAGCGCAGGGCTTTCACCCCGCGCCTCTCAAAACGGCTGTCCTGTGCCAGTACCCATGAACTGATTCCTTACCACGGTGTATCATCAATACTGTGCACAGGGTGGACGATCTTCCCCCCCGAAAGAATGGACGGGTTCAAGCTGCTTTTAGTTCTGGCACGCTGCCCTTAATGATTATCCCGTGGAATACCGAATTTCTTGTGGATTTTCTGATACTTGACTGCCGGTTTCAGCACCATGCCATGGGACAGTTCATCCACCATCTTGCGCTGGATTTCCTGCCACGGGGTCTGGCTGGCGGGATATTTATAACCTCCTGCCGCCTTCAGGTCTGCCCGGCGCTGCGCCAGTTCAGCCTCCGAAATCAGGATGTTCGCCGTGCGTTTGGCAAGATCTATCCGCACACGGTCGCCGGTTTTCAAAATGGCCAATCCACCGCCGGTTGCGGCTTCCGGAGAAGCATTGAGAATCGACGGCGAGCCCGATGTGCCGGATTGGCGACCATCACCGATGCAGGGCAGGGCAGTGATGCCCTTCTTGATCAGATAGTCCGGCGGCCGCATGTTGACAACTTCGGCAGCTCCAGGGTAGCCGATGGGTCCTGTGCCGCGCATGAACAGCATGGTGTTGTCGTCGATTTCCAGCTTGGGATCATCGATCCGGCGGTGATAATCCTCCGGTCCGTCAAACACCACGGCTGTGCCTTCAAAGGCGTTCATATCCTTGGGGTTTTCCAGATACCGCCTGCGGAATTCATCCGAAATCACGCCGGTTTTCATGATGGCGCTGTCAAACAGGTTGCCCTTGATGTTGAGAAACCCGGCCTGCTTTTTCATTGGCTTGTCGTAGGGAAAGATGACCTTGGGATCATTGGTGAACTTGCCAACGCAGTTGTCATGCAGCGTCTTGCCGTTCACTGTCAGTGCCGTCTTGTCGATGCGCTTGTGCTTGATCAGTTCGGCAACGACGGCTGGCACGCCTCCCGCACGGTAGTATTCCTCACCCAGATATTCGCCCGCAGGTTGCAGGTTCACCAGCAAGGGAACATCGTGGCCGTACTTTTCCCAGTCGTCATTGTCGAGCTTCACGCCGATGTGGCGGGCAATGGCATTGAGGTGAATGGGCGCATTGGTGGAGCCGCCAATGGCCGAGTTGACAACGATGGCGTTCTCGAAGGCAGCGCGGGTCAGCACCTTTGAGGGGCGCAGATCTTCCCAGACCATTTCAACGATACGACGGCCAGTGCTGTAGGCCATCTCGTAGCGGTCCCGGTAAGGAGCGGGGATGGCCGCACAACCGGTGAGCGACATACCCAGCGCTTCCGCCAGGCTGTTCATGGTGGAGGCCGTGCCCATGGTGTTGCAATGTCCGGCGGAAGGGGCGGATGAGCCGACAAGGGCCAGAAACTGCTTGTATTCGATCTCGCCCGCCGCCATCATCTGCCGGGCTTTCCAGACAATGGTGCCCGAGCCTGTGCGCTCGCCATTGAACCAGCCATTGAGCATGGGTCCGCCCGAGAGAGCGATGGCGGGAATGTCCATGGTGGCCGCCGCCATGATCTGTGCCGGTGTGGTTTTGTCGCAGCCGGTGGTCAGTACCACGGCATCAAGCGGGTAGCCGTAAAGCACCTCGACAAGGCTGAGATATTGCAGGTTGCGGTCAAGGCTGGCGGTCGGGCGCTTGCAGGTTTCCTGAATGGGGTGCAGCGGAAACTCGAAGGGTATGCCCCCCATCTCGCGGATTCCATCGCGGATCCGGGATGACAGTTCGAGGTGGTGCCTGTTGCAGGGCGCTATGTCCGACCCTGATTGCGCGATGCCGATGATCGGACGGCCAGATTGCAGTTCCTCCAGCGACAGCCCGAAGTTCATGGTGCGCTCAAGGTAAAGCGCAGTCATGTCGACATTATCGGGATTATCGAACCAGGCGCGGGAACGCAGTCTGGCAATCTGTGCCTTGGTCGGTTTGCGCGCCATGGTCTCGTGTCCTCATTCTGTGATTATCTCAATGGTATGATGATAAAGCACAGAGGCGCATGTGCAAGCCGAAACAAGGGGCAACGCCGGAAAACTACAGCGCGTTTATGGAATGTCCGCCGTCCACGGTCAGAATCGTGCCCGTGAGATAGCGCGATGCCCCGTGCGCCAGCAAGCGGAAGGGTGCATCAAGCTCGTCGAGCTGCCCTACACGGCGCATGGGTATGCGCTTCATCAGCTTTTCGCCTGCATCCGTGGCAAAAAACTGGTCGTTGATCTCGGTCTCGACATAGCCCGGCGCAAGGGCGTTGACGCGGATATCGTAACGCGCCCACTCAAGCGCCAGCGCTTTTGTCATCTGCACGACGCCCGCTTTAGAGATGGCATAGGCAGCCAGATTGTTGGTGACGCGTAATCCAAGGATGGAGGCGATGTTGACGATATCGCCGCCGCCATGGATTTTCATGATGCGGGCAGCTGCCAGCGCGCAGGCCCAGACACCGCGCAGATTCACATCCATGATGCGGTCGTAATCCTCCAGCGTGGTATCGAGAGCTGCTGCCGTCTCGGCAATGCCAGCGTTATTCACCAGAATATCCAGCCGTCGCTCGCCTTTAAGCACAGTGGCAAATGCATCCGTTATGCTTTGGGCATCCGCCACATCCAGCGGCAAAACGATGACGCGGCCTGCGCCCCGCTGCATGCATTCCTCGGCTACGGTATTGAGTTTATCCGTGCGGCGCGCGGCCAGCACGAGCGTGCCGATCTGGTCTGTTGCCAGCAATCCGGCAAAATGCGCACCAAGTCCGGAGGATGCCCCCGTGATGATAGCCACCCTGCGTGACAAGGGTCTGGTATTGTCAATCGACATCATCGAAGCCCCTGTCCTTTGCCAGCGCAAGACTGATCCTGCAGGATTTGGCTTTTCCTGTGACGTTTGTCCATTGTCCTGAGGGGAAAGACCATTTTGGCATCATCAACAGCATAAGCATCGAAACGCACACTGCGCGTTGACGGAGTGTTGCCACACTGGCTAAAGTTGTGATGATAAGGCGTTGACTCGAAACGATCATTGGACGCGCACCGATCCTTGGATTCGCAACGGTCATTGCCAATCGGACAAACGGACTGCCAATGGTGAACCCGTCATGAGCGAAACATCCCTGCCTCTGGCTAGCGCCTTGCAGCGCCTGGGTTCTGCAATTGACCTGCTGGATGCAGCCGCGACGCGGCGCATGAGTGCGGAACGGGCGGATGCGGCGCGTGCTACCGAGCTTGAGTTGATGCGGGGCGACCGGGCCAAACTGGCAGAATTGCTTGATCAGGCGCTGGCGCGGGGTCGTTTACTTGAATCAGCCCAGCAGGATGTGGCCGGAAGGCTGGATTCAGCCATTGGTCTGGTGCGTGAAGCACTTGGGCAAGACCTGTCTGGGAATGGAACCTGAGTCATGGCGCAAGTAACAGTCACCATCGATGGCAAGGCTTACCGCATGGCCTGCGATGACGGGCAGGAAGAGCATCTGGAAGGACTGGCCGCCTACTTTGATGGACGCGTGCAGGAAATGCGCACTTCTTTTGGCGAGATTGGCGACATGCGTCTGGCTGTCATGGCGGCTATCACCGTCACCGACGAAGTGACCGAAATGAAAAAGAAACTGGCGGCAGCCGAAGCAGATATTCAGATCATTCGTGAAACGGTCGCGGGTTTTGAGCAGAGCCAATCCGATCACGATCGGGAGATTGCTGACACTGTGACCGTCCTTGCCGAGAGAATCGAGCGTATCTCGCGCAATCTGGCCGCAGTTTGATTGCTGCTCTAATCTTTGCCTCTCCTCACCACAGGTGAACCATGTCCTTTTATGACAAACGCGAAACGGCCAATCCTGATCAGCGCGAGAAATCCCAGTTCAGGGACCTTCGTGCCTTGCTGGAGTTTGCCAAAGGCAAGGCACCAGCCCTGCGCAAGCAGCTCAAGGGCATTGCAATCAAGGACCTGAAGGACCGTGCAGCGCTTGCCTGCGTGCCGGTCCTGCGCAAATCCGATCTGATGGCCATGCAACAGGTTGCACCTCCTTTTGCGGGACTGACCACTGTGAAGCCGGGTCAACTGGCCCGGTTGCTTATTTCTCCGGGACCGATTGCTGATCCTGAAGGCATCTATATGGATTGGTGGGGGGCCGCGCGTGCGCTGGCTGCAGCAGGTTTCGTCAAGGGAGATGTGGTACTGAATACTTTCAGCTATCACTTCACGCCGGGTGGTTTCATCATGGATTCAGGGGCGCAGGCGCTGGGCTGTGCGGTTATCCCGGCGGGCCCCGGCAATATCGAGCAGCAGATGCAAGCCATACTGCTCTATCGACCCAGTGCATATTGCGGCACGCCGGATTTCCTGAAGATAGTGCTCGACAAGGCTCAGGAGATGAAAGCCGACCTCTCCTGTATCAAGAAGGCCATGGTCTCGGGTGCGGCCTTTCCACCCTCATTGCAGGCCGAAATCACGGCGCGTGGCGTCGATGCCTACCAGAGCTATGCCACGGCTGATCTGGGCATCATTGCCTACGAAACCTCTGCCCGACAGGGCCTCGTCGTCAATGAGGGCATGATTGTTGAAATCGTCAAGCCCGGCACCAATGATCCGGTGCAGGACGGCGAGGTGGGTGAAATCGTGGTGACACGCCTCAACGAGGAGTATCCGCTTGTCAGGCTTGGCACCGGTGACCTGTCGAAGTTTCTGGATGGTCCCTCGCCCTGCGGGCGCACCAACCGTCGTCTGGCGGGGTGGATGGGACGTGCCGATCAGCGCACCAAGGTCAAGGGCATGTTCGTTGATCCTGCCCAGGTGGATATGGTCGGCAAGCGTCACCCCGAGCTTGGACGCCTGCGCTTGGTGATCGCACGCGCCAACGAGCAGGATATGATGATCTTGAAAGCCGAGGCACAAGGCGCAGATTCAACACTGGCTGGACGCGTCAGCGAAACCTTGGCCACGGTTCTCAAGCTCAAGGGCACTGTTGAACTCGTCAAGCCGGGCCAATTGCCCAATGATGGCAAGGTGATTGCCGACGAGCGCGGCTGAAACCCCGTCCTTGGAAAAATCGTCAGTCGGCCTGTAAGCCGGGTTCTGTATGGCCGGGTTTCCCCGACGCGACGGCCATTCATCTGCGGTGACATTTGCATGCCACCTGATGCAACCAACCCGGACGACAGCCTGAAGCCAAGGCCTGCCCATCCGAAGATAGACGCGCCGTCCCTATTCGGTTTTGCTCCCGGTGGGGTTTGCCTTGCCAGTTCCGTTGCCGGTCCTGCGGTGCGCTCTTACCGCACCTTTTCACCCTTACCTTTCAAGAAAGGCGGTATGTCTCTGTGGCACTGTCCCTGAGGTCGCCCCCGGCGGCCGTTAGCCGCCACCGTGTCTCCATGGAGCCCGGACTTTCCTCTGGGTTACCCCAGCGGCCGTCCAGCCGACTGACGCTTTTCGCGTAGGCGCGATGCGTTTGGGGGTCAAGTCTGCTTGATTGTCGTGATTTTTCCCAGAAGCACGACACCCACCACCGCGGTTGCAAAAAGGAATGTCGTGACATCGACTTTTTCACCCAGAAAGTAGGCCGAAATCAGCAAGGTCACGAAGGTTTGCAACAGTTGAACCTGGCTGATACGCGCCACGCCGCCCATGGCCATCCCGGTATTCCAGGCAAAGAAGCCAATATACTGGCTCATGATGGCAACATAAGCGAGTCCAAACCAAGCGGAAGGTCTCACACCGTTGTGATCACTGGGCAGTAACCAAAGTGCAGCGGGAGCACTGATTGGCAAGGCAAGGATAACCGCCCAGCTGATAACCTCCCAGCCAGGCATGTGCTGGGTCAGGCGCGCTGAATAAACATAGCCGAATCCGCAGACAAGTATGGCAAGAAACAGATATGCATCCCCAAGCGTAAGTACCATGTCAGAATCGCGAAGTGCAAAGACAACAACCAAGCATGCACCAGTTACAGCGCAAATCCAGTAGAGAAACGATGGTCTCTCGTCTGTCACTAAAGCGCTAAAAGCCGCAGTTGCCAAAGGCAGGATACCCAGCACAACCCCGCCATGGCTTGCTGGAACTGTCTGCATGGCAAATGCAGTCAAAACGGGGAATCCGATCACCAGACATATCGTAACAACCATGAAATCAAGCCAAAGAGCTCTTTTCGGTATTCTTTTGCTTAAGCTAACCACGACGCACAGCGCGAGGATTCCAGCGATTGCCGCTCTGCCCATTGTTACAAACCAGGGGGTAAGGTCAGCCACTGCAAGTCGCGTTGTCGGGAGCGATGCCCCAAAAATGACAACACCCAAGAAGCCCAGCAACCAACCAATCGTTTCGCGTGACACTGGAATTTCCAATTTGCATCCGTCAGGATTTGGCAAATCACGGATCAAGAACGGATACCAACATGAATTTGCGATGTTGTTGATCAATCAAGGAAATCACCTCCTGCACAGAACCGCCTTTTTCGCTTCACGTTTCATTCACATCGCTATATGTTCAATCGCTGGGCTTTAACGAGGAGGTTTACATGAAGAAATTTTTTGCGGTTACTGTCGTGACACTGATGGTCGGCGGTCTTGCTGCATGCAACACGCCCGGTGAACGCGCTGTCGGCGGCGCTTTGATTGGCGGCGTCGCTGGTGCGGCCATTGGTGGTCTGGCAACAGGTCGTGTTGGCGGGGCGCTCGCGGGCGGTGCTATCGGTGCTGCCGGTGGTGCCATTGTTGGTGCCGCATCCACACCCTCGCAGCCGCAGTGCCCCGGCCGTGCGCCGTACCTTCGCCGCGATGCTTACGGCGAACTCTACTGCTCGCCACGCTGACAAGACCCCTCATCTAAAAGGCCCGACATGGTGTCATCACCCTGATCGGGCTTTTTTGTCTGAGTAGAGTTGACGGGATATTAGGATTTTACATCAAAACTCACGATCAGGCTTGGGGGCCATTCGTGGAGTTCAAGTGATGCGTAAAATTCTCATGATCGGAGCCATTCTGGCTCTTGCAGGCGGTACTGTGGCCTGTGGTAATACCCGCACAGACCGGACATTGACAGGAGCTGCCATTGGTGGCGCCGTAGGTGGTGTTGCAGGTGGCGTATTGACGGGCACAACTCTTGGCATCGGCGTTGGTGCGGCAGCGGGTGCGGCAGTCGGTGGTATTGTCGGCTCGACAACTGCCCCTGCGGGTCGCCGAAACCGTGGATATGACGAATAGGGCGTGTTGCAGTCCCGCCAATCCGCGGGCATGACAGGCCATGCCCTGTTTGAAAGCTGACAGTTCCTGTGTCACCAAGGTCTTTCCGTCCCCCAATCACGGGGAGCGGAAAGACGGCAGACTGCCCGATAGCCTTGTGCTGCACTACACTGGTATGGTTGATGGCGCTTCGGCCCTTCGACAGCTTTGCAATCCGCTGGCGCAGGTTTCCGCGCATTATCTTGTTTTCGAGGACGGGCGTATCCTGCAACTGGTGCCAGAAGAGCGCCGGGCCTGGCATGCGGGCGCAGGCAGCTGGCAGGGAGAGACGGATATGAACTCTGCCTCCATCGGCATCGAGATCGTCAATCCGGGCCATGATCATGGCTATACCGCGTTTCCCGAAGGGCAAATCACGGCCCTGACGGCGCTATGCCAGGATATCCTGGCGCGCTGGATGATACGGTCGGACCGTGTCATCGCCCATTCGGATATGGCACCCGCCCGCAAGCGCGATCCGGGAGAGTTGTTCCCCTGGGATCGATTGGCCGCTGAGGGTGTCGGACATTGGGTCAAGCCATACCCTATTGCCAGCGGACTTTTCCTTTCGCGCGGGGAGGAAGGTCAGCCCATTCAGGCTGTTCAGGCCATGCTGGGACTTTATGGCTACGATGTGTCGGTTACAGGCGTTTTTGATGCCGGTACGGAGTGTGTGGTGACTGCCTTCCAGCGCCATTTTCGGCCAGAGCGCGTTGATGGCATTGTTGACCGCTCAACAATCGAAACCCTGCGTGATCTGATCGGATCACGCAGGGTCTGAATGTTCTCAGGCGATTATGGAATGCGCCGATCAATCAATCAGTTTGATCGCGGCCGTAGGTTCGGGCGGTATGCGCGGGCATTCGACAATCAGGCGAATGTCATCGTAGTCCCGGTCCGTCCAGCCATCCACGCCGGGAGGAGCTCCGTCCTTGTAATACGGGCGGTCTTCCCAGCCATAGTACATGAACTTGCCTTCAGTGCAGGCCTTGGTTTCCTTTACAGGTGTCCGGTTTTTGCCTTCAGGCAGAATGCCGCCCTTCGATTTGGGCTTGCACTCTGCAAGAGTGTTGCACAGCACGGTTTCCAGCAGGCCATCATCAGGTTTGAGAGCAAAATTGGTGATTGTGCCGTAGTTATTGCGATCACCGTTCTTGAAATCATAGGACGCGACACCGTTCACATCCAGCTCGGTATCCGTGTAATGATTAAACCGTTCAGCACTTCCAGCATCCCATTTGCTTGGCGTCGTGCGCATCATCCGCACGTTGTAGAGCCGGTAAGACAGCGTTTCAGCTGCGGTGCACGTCGGCATCTCATAGGTGTAGGTTGTGCCGCCGTTGTCTGAAATTGCGGTCATCGTTTCAACCCGGCGTCCCTTGTCGGCATCATTCTTGCGGGTCTTGTCAAAGCAGTAGACGTAGATGCGGTTGTAGTCACCGGCTTCAAAGTCAAGGCTGGCCACAGCTGGCTTGAAGGCGATCAGATTGTTGACGATCAGTACACGGGCAACGGCCCTTGTCTTGAACTCAAGCTCTGCCGCAACACCTGGAATCATCCGGGACATGGTATTTTTCACCTTGCCGGATGTCACAACCTCAAAGTCAGTGCCATTGAGCCAGGTTCCTGTCACGTTCAATCCCGAAACCTTGTTCGCGCCGTAGCGCTCATTGGCCAGGGCCTGAGCATTGGAGACGGCTGCTGCGGCAAGGGCTGCCTTGTCGTTGGGCAGCTTTTTCAAAACTGTCTGTGCAGCTGCACGCGCACCACCCAATGCTGCGGCATCCGCCTCACCTTGCATGTAGCTGCGCACGTTGGATGCGCGTGAATAGTCGAGTGCCAGACCGCCGGCACCCAGCATGGGCGGCAACGTCAGTCCAAACAGCATAAGGACATTGCCTCGCTCCTGGCGGGCAAACCTTCGTAGAATTCCACCAAACTTTGCCACGGCAAATCTCCTGCACAATGACCCCTCTTCACAACATATTCGCACAAAGGTGTTCACAGGCCGTGCATGAAGGCGATGAAAACCGGAGCATCAAAGTAACCGGGTTTTAACCGCGATGGAGAGGATCGGCTTCTGACGTTTCTATGGCGCGCATCATGTCCGCAAGCTGGCTGGAGGCTTGCTCGCCACGTTCTGACAAACCGTCAATCATGCCCAACCGGTCAGGTTGACTGCGATGTTGGTTGAGCTTCCAGACCCCATCAATGCTGTTGATAGATATGGAAATGCCGACAATCCCGCGGGACAGGACAGCTATAAAGCCTTCGGGCGCATCATCGACGGACCATGGCTGCGCTTGTCCGGATTCCTGTTGATCAGACAACTCCCGCACATGACGCAGCAGCGCTTCTGAATCCGTCATCATGCTGGCTGGCCCGCGGGCATGCACAGCCACATAGCTCCAGGTTGGCACAACTTTACCGTGTTCTTTTTTTGCTGGATACCAGCCGGGTCTGACATAGGCCTGGGGCCCCTGAAACATGATCAGGGCCGGGCGTGGCTCTTTCAGCAACTTCCAGATGGCGTTGCCGCGCGCCACATGGGTTTCGAGTTTGGTCGTATCGCCATGGGCTTTCAGAACAAAAGGAATATGCGCTGCGAAGGGTACGCCCGTATCATCCGCCACCACCAATGTGCCAAACCGGATGGACCGGATGGCCTGATGCAGCACATCGGTCCTGTGTTCTTTTGCCTCATCCCGCGCATACATGGTTCACAGGCCCCCAGTGGCATGGGCGTATGCCCAATAGAGTTTGCGGGCTTTGCTGTAGAAAGGTCCGGGCTGCAGGCTACGGTCATCGATCTTCAACACAGGCATGACCTTGGAATAGTTTCCTGAAATGAATATCTCATCCGCCTGCTGAAAATCGCTGTAACTCAGCGTGGTCTCCTCCACAGTATGGCCGTCCTGCCTGAGCAGATTGATCACACGCTGGCGGGTGATGCCATTGAGGAACGTGCCGTTGATGACAGGTGTCTTCACCACGCCGTCCTTGGCCATGAAGACATTGGAAGTGGCGGTTTCCGCCACATTGCCCAGCGCATCGCACACCAGCGCATTGTCAAAGCCCTTGGCCTTGGCTTCCTTCAGGGCCCGGGCATTGTTGGGGTAGAGACAACCTGCCTTCGAGTCTGTCGGCATGGATGTGAACGTCGGTCGGCAAAACCGGGTTGAGGTGACGGAAAAGCCACCCGGCACCGGCATGTCAGCTTCAAACAGGCAAAGCGCAAAGCCGATGTCATCAGGATCGGCGATGATGGTCGATGGACCTTCACCCTCGCCCCAGTACATCGGCTTGACATAGAGCGCCTTGCTGGAGCCGAATTTTTTCAAGCCATCCTTCACCAGTGCCTGAATGGCTTCTGGTGTCATGGTTGGATTGAGGCCAATCGCTTTTGCGGAACGGTTTATCCGCGCGCAATGCAGATCAAGATCGGGTGCTGTCTCTTCAAACAGGCGGGCGCCATCAAACACGGTGGAGGCCAGCCAGGCACCATGGCTGCGTACGCCCATGATTGGCACATTCCCTTCATGCCATTTACCCTCAAAGAACGTCCATGTCTGTGACCAGCTGGCCATTTGTTGCCCCATATGTTGATTGGTACTCTTGCACTATACGATGCCTGCCTTGCGCAAACGTCAACCTGTCAAGGCATGAGGCTTTCTCATGTCAGCAATCACTTTTGACAATCGATGGCAAACATCCCCTAATGGCAAGCTGATTATCGCTTGCAGGGAAAGTTCAGAATGCCCGCCCGCGCCTATGCTTTTGATGCCTATGGCACGCTGTTTGATGTGCATGCCGCCATTGGACGATACCGCGAAGTGGTGGGCGAGGATGCGGACCCGCTGTCAGCCCTGTGGCGGGCAAAACAGCTTGAATACTCCTGGGTGCGCACCCTGATGGGCAGGCACCGCGATTTCTGGTCCTTGACCGAAGAAGCGCTGGATTTCGCGCTGGCGCGGTTTCCTGCGGTGGACAAGGCAGTTCGCCCTCGGTTGCTTGATGCTTACTGGCGGCTTGAGGCTTACCCGGATGTCTGTCCCGCACTGATCAAATTGCGCCGCATGGGGCATGTTCTGGCAATCTTCACCAATGGCACGCAGGAAATGGCGGAAAGTGCCGCCAGTGCCTCCGCCGTCCTCCCTCTGGTCGATATGGTTGTCTCCGTGGACGATGTTGGCCAGTTCAAGACAGTTCCCGCCGTTTATGCACACTTGTGCAAGAGGCTTGATCTGGAGCCACGGGATGTTTGTCTTGTCTCGTCCAATCGATGGGATATTGCAGGCGGTGCTGCCTTCGGACTCCAGACAATCTGGGTCAACCGCACCGGCCAGCCTGACGAGTATTTTGATGCGCAGCCTGACCGGGATGTGAAAAGCCTGTCAGAGATTGCTTGAACGCATTGACGCTATGCCTGAAGCAGACCTTTCCAACTGACTGCCGTCTCGCTAAATCATGATGCATGACTGACACATTGAAGATTGCCATTGCCCAGCTCAATCCGATCATGGGTGATATTTCTGGAAACGCCGCCAAGGCCCGCGTTGCCCGTGCGGAAGCCGCCCGGTTGGGTGCGGATATGGTGGTTCTGACAGAGCTTTTTCTCTCGGCCTACCCGCCCGAAGATCTTGTGTTGAAACCGGCATTTCTTGATTCCTGCCGTGCCGCCATCGATGAGCTCGCCCGCGAAACCGCAGATGGCGGACCTGCCATGATCATCGGCACACCGTGGCTGATCGGGCCAAGACCATCCGGTGCCAAGGATATGCAGAAGGACGGTGTGGAAGTTTACAATGCTGTTTGCGTCTTGCAGCATGGCCGGATTGCCGCCGTCCGATTCAAGAACGATCTGCCAAACTACGGCGTATTTGATGAAAAGCGCGTGTTTGACGCTGGCCCCATGCCAGGTTCTGTCTCCATTAACGGCGTGCGCATCGGCATACCCATTTGCGAGGATATCTGGGGCGAGGACGTGGTGGAGTGCCTTTCCGAGACGGGTGCGGAAATCCTCATCGTTCCCAATGGCTCGCCCTATCGGCGGGGGCGACTGGAGGAACGATTGAACACCATTGTGGCCCGTGTGACGGAGAGCGGATTGCCGCTCATCTATGTCAATCAGGTCGGCGGGCAGGACGAACTGGTGTTCGATGGGGGCTCCATGGGTTTGAACGCTGACCGCAGCCTGGCTTTCCAGCTGCCGGCCTTCGTCGAGACTGTTGCGCTGACAACCTGGACGCGCAGCAAGGGTAGCTGGGTCTGCAAGGATGGCCCTGTCGCAAAGGTGGAGGATGGTGACGAGGCCGATTACGAGGCCTGCGTGCTGGGCTTGCGCGATTATGTCGACAAGAACCGCTTTCCTGGCGTAGTGCTGGGGCTTTCCGGTGGTGTCGATTCAGCCATCTGTACCATCATGGCGGTTGATGCCCTTGGCGCTGACCGCGTGCACTGCGTCATGCTGCCTTATCTCTTTACCACGAAAGAGAGCCTTGCCGATGCGCATGGCGTGGCGGAAGCAACGGGTGTCCGCTATGATATCGTCTCTATCAAGGGAGCGGTAGAGGGGCTTGAAGCCACGCTTGCCCCCCTGTTTCAAGGGCGTCAGCGTGATCTGACCGAGGAAAACCTGCAAAGCCGCGCGCGCGGCACCATCCTCATGTCCATTTCCAACAAGTTCGGGCCCATGGTCGTCACCACGGGCAACAAGAGTGAGATGTCAGTGGGCTATTGCACGCTTTACGGCGACATGAACGGGGGCTTCAACCCGATCAAGGACCTTTACAAGATGGAGGTTTTTAGGCTTTGCACCTTGCGCAACCGCTGGAAACCGGCCTGGGTGCATGGCCCGGATGGCGTCGTTATCCCTGAGAATATTCTGGTCAAGCCGCCCTCGGCCGAATTGCGCGAGAACCAGAAGGATCAGGATTCACTGCCGCCCTACGATGTTCTGGACGGTATTCTGGTCCGGTTGGTCGAGCGCGAGATGCGCGTCTCGGATATCGTCGCTGAAGGCTTTGACCCCGAAGTTGTCCGCAAGATCGAACGCCTGCTTTACATCGCGGAGTTCAAGCGTCGCCAGTCAGCGCCCGGTGTCAAGGTGACGACAAAGGCCTTTGGCCGCGAAAGGCGCTATCCCATCGTCAACCGTTTCCGCGATTCAGGCGCTGGTGTCTATGCGCCCGATACATCGATTGCGCCCGAAGTTGTGCGGGCACAATCGGATGTGATCGACTTCTGACAGATCAGAACGGAATATCATCATCGGGGCCGTGACCTCCAGACATGCCCCCTCCAGACATGCCACCTCCAGACATGCGACCTCCCGATGAACCATCACCGGATGGTCGGCGCTCCATGGGAGCAGAGCGGCCAAAGTCACTGCCGCCGCTGGAACGGTCTTCCATGTTGGCGCGCTCGCCGCCACCCTCGTTGCGGCCATCGAGCAGGGTCATTTCCCCCCGGTAGCGCTGGATGACGATTTCGGTTGAGTAGCGGTCCGCACCCGTTTTGTCCTGCCATTTGCGCGTCTGCAACTGGCCCTCAAGATACACTTTAGAGCCCTTTTTCAGGTATTGCTCGGCCACCTTGGCAATGTTCTCGTTGAAGATGACGACGCGGTGCCATTCAGTCTTTTCCTTGCGCTCACCGGACTGTTTGTCCTTCCAGCTTTCGGATGTGGCAATGCTCAGGTTCACCACCGGCTCACCGCTGCTCATACGCTTCACTTCCGGGTCCGCACCCAGATTGCCCACGAGAATAACCTTGTTCACGCTACCAGCCATATCAGGCCTCCTGATCTTTGAGTCTGAGTCATCTTAACGATGGATTGGCGTCAGCGCGATTGACGCTTTGTCTTGTCCACATGGAGATTTGTTCTATTTTTGTTCTTATTTTTTTAGAGAGAAAAAGTCAAGTGCTTGCTGCAACGCACTATATGCGGCATTGCCGCAATCTTGGTGCAAAAGTTTGGCGGGAAGCATGCGATCAAACCAAGGTATATTCATCGCTGAAACTGTTGCTGCATTGCGCAAGCAGGTGGACATCTGGCATGCGGCAGGTGAGCGTGTGGCCCTTGTGCCCACCATGGGCGCCTTGCATGCCGGGCATGTCAGCCTCGTTAAACTCGTCCGCAAGCGCCGCATGCGC
>JANMLW010000215.1:0-5745 GCA_031372765.1 Hyphomicrobiales bacterium | reverse complement strand
CGCGCGCCTTGGCAATGCTGATTTCAATGTAGTGCTTTATCCCGAAATCGCCGGACAGGCAGCTCAGTGGCTAAAGCGTACCTTCGGGCAACCGATCGTAGCCAGCGTGCCGATCGGCGTCGGTGCTACCCGCGATTTCGTGACGGAAGTGGCGCGCCTTGCTGGCGTTGATCCTGCGCCGATGCTTGAGGGCGAACCATCGCGTTTGCCCTGGTATTCGCGCTCCGTCGATTCGACATATCTTACCGGCAAGCGCGTTTTCATTTTCGGTGATGCCACCCACGCCATAGCGGCTGCACGGATTGCCTCCGAGGAGCTTGGCTTTGTCGTGGTTGGTCTTGGCACCTATAGCCGCGAATTCGCCCGTGATGTGCGCGAAGCCGCACAGCGCTATAATATTGAAGCCCTGATCACGGACGATTATCTGGAAGTGGAAGCCAAGGTAGCCGAATTGCAGCCCGAGCTGGTGCTGGGTACGCAGATGGAGCGCCATATCGCCAAGCGCTTTGGCATACCCTGCGCCGTCATTTCAGCCCCCGTACATGTGCAGGATTTCCCGGCCCGATATTCGCCACAAATGGGCTTTGATGGCGCTGACGTCATTTTTGATACCTGGATCCATCCGCTCATGATGGGCCTTGAAGAGCATCTGCTATCGATGTTCCGGGATGATTTCGAGTTTCATGACGGCGTATCTCCCTCGCATCTGGGGCCCGGCCACGGTGCTCCCAAGCCGCAGCAAGAAGCCAATCCTCATTCTGAGCACGCAGCGACAACTGCAACAGTGCCTCTGGCAGAGCCGCGCCTGCCGGATGCACCAGTCGTTATGCCCGTCAGCCAAAACACCGGTCAGGATACCAACTGGTCAGCTGACGCGGAAAAAGAGCTTCGGAAAATACCCTTCTTCGTACGTGGAAAAGCACGACGAAACACGGAACGTTATGCCGGTGAGCGCGGCATAAATATCATCACTGTGGAGACACTTTATGATGCCAAATCGCACTTCGGCCGCTGACATGACACCCATCAGGATTGTCATTGTCACGATGGACGATCACCTGACCGGTGCGATCGAACGTGCAAAAATGCCCCTACGGAAGGATATTCCCGGACTATCGCTCACGGTCCATGCTGCGGCTGAATGGGGTTCAAGCAGCCAGGCGCTGCAAAATTGCCTGTCAGATATAGCGTCTGCCGACATCATCATCGCCACAATGCTGTTTCTTGATGAGCAGATTCAGGCTGTGCTTCCTGCCCTTCAGGCCCGCCGGGATTCCTGTGATGCCATGGTTGTCTGCATGTCAGCTGCCGAGGTTACCAAGCTGACGCGTCTTGGCAGCTACAAGATGGGCGGCCCTGAGAGCGGCATCACCACCATGCTCAAGAAATTGCGCGGCAACACCAAGGGTGGTGCTGGTGCCAAGCAGATGAAGATGCTGCGTCGTCTGCCCAAGATTTTGCGTTTCATTCCGGGTGCCGCGCAGGATGTGCGGGCCTATTTCCTGACCATGCAATACTGGCTGGCCGGATCAGAAGACAATGTCGTCAACATGGTGCGTTTCCTGATCAGCCGCTATGCCGACGGTCCCCGCAAACACCTCAGAACCATGGTCAAGGCAGCGCCGCCTGTGGAATATCCCGAAACCGGTGTATATCATCCCGTGATGCAGGGACGCCTTGCGGAAAGCCTGGATCGTCTGCCGCGCCGTTCGGGTGAACGCGGCACGGTTGGCCTGCTGGTCATGCGGTCCTATCTGCTTGCTGGAAATACCGGTCATTATGACGGCGTCATTGCCACGCTGGAAGCCAAGGGTTTTCGCGTTGTCACTGCCTTTGCCTGCGGCCTTGATGCAAGACCCGCCATCGAGCAGTTTTTCACAAGCAATGGCAGGGCAACAATTGATGCGCTTGTTTCACTGACCGGATTTTCACTGGTGGGCGGACCAGCCTACAACGACTCGAAAGCCGCCGAAGAAATCCTCACCAGGCTTGATGTGCCCTATATCGCCGCCCATCCGGTTGAATTCCAGACACTGCAACAGTGGGGCGCTTCGGATCGCGGCCTGTTGCCTGTCGAGGGCACCATCATGGTGGCCATCCCTGAACTGGACGGCGCCACGAACCCAACCGTTTTTGGTGGCCGTGCTGATACCGATGGCAGCGCCTGCACAGGCTGCGAGCGTCGCTGCACTTTTCAGTCGGCTGATCAGACACGCTCCATGCATGTCTGCATCGACCGTGCCGAGATGATGGCAGCTCGCCTTGATAAGCTGATCCAGTTGCGCCGTGTCGAACGGGCCCAGCGCAAGGTTGGCATCGTGATCTTCAACTTTCCGCCAAATGCCGGCAATACTGGCACTGCTGCTTATCTCGCAGTGTTCGATTCACTTTTCCATACATTGAAGGCCATGAAGCTGGCGGGTTATGCCGTGGATATGCCAATCAGCGTCGATGCCCTGCGCGAGCGGATTGTCGTTGGCAACGCCGACCGTTATGGTGCCCATGCCAATGTGCACGCGCGCATCCCGGTCAATGACCATGTGCGGCGCGAGCGCTGGCTCTCGGAAATCGAGGGACAATGGGGTCCTGCACCCGGTCGCCAGCAAAGTGATGGATCATCAATTTTCGTGCTTGGCGAGCGCTTTGGCAATGTATTTGTCGGCATTCAGCCTGCGTTTGGCTACGAGGGCGACCCCATGCGCCTGCTGTTCGAAAAGGGTTTTGCACCCACCCATGCCTTCTCGGCCTTCTACCGCTGGATGCGTGAGGATTTCGGGGCCGGTGCCGTACTTCATTTTGGCACCCATGGCGCACTGGAGTTCATGCCAGGCAAGCAAGTCGGCATGTCCGGCTCTTCCTGGCCGGACCGCATGATCGGCGACATGCCCAACATCTATCTTTATGCCTCGAACAACCCGTCAGAAGGCACCATCGCCAAGCGTCGTTCGGCTGCAACCTTGGTCAGCTACATGACGCCGCCCATCGCTCATGCTGGTCTTTATCGCGGCCTGCTGGATCTGAAATCATCCATCGAGCGTTGGCGTGCCCTGCCCCCTGACGCACAGTCCGAGCGTGATGATCTGGCACCGCTTATCCAGGCACAGGCTGTCAGCGTCGATCTCGTACCGGCTGAGCCAGTGTGGGATGGACGGTCAGATGCCCGCATCCGAGAGTTGGGCGCTGCTGTTCTGGAACTGGAATACACCCTTATCCCCCACGGATTGCATGTTGTGGGTGAACCACTCTCCAGCGCTGAGCGCATCGACATGCTGCTTGCCATGGCGGATGCATCGCATGGTCTCAAGCCCGAGCGTGCGGCTGTTGAAGCGCTGGTCAACGGGGATGCGCCCGAAACGGCGGCCCGTGTTGGCAATCTCATGGTCAATAACCGTGATGTCGAGGCTTTCCGCAAGCTGGCAGACATCAACGTCCTTCTGTCGAAAGATTATGAAATAGCCGCTATCCTGAGGGCACTCGACGGGCGGTTTATCGCACCGGCACAGGGCGGCGATGTTTTGCGCACACCGGAGGTTCTGCCAACCGGTCGCAACCTGCACGGCTTTGATCCCTTCCGTATTCCCAGTGCCTTCGCCATGGTTGATGGTGTGAGGCAGTCCAACCGTATCATTCAGCGGCATATGTCCGATGGCAATCCATTCCCCCAGAGCATTGCCATGGTTTTGTGGGGTGCCGACAACGTCAAGAGCGAGGGTGGTCCCATCGGGCAGGCGCTAGCCCTTATGGGTGTGGAGCCCCGCTTTGATGGCTATGGCCGTCTCGTTGGTGCAACGCTCATTCCGCTGGCCGAGCTTGGTCGCCCACGCGTCGATGTCGTCATGACGCTCTCGGGCATTTTCCGCGATCTTCTGCCCCTGCAAACCAAATTGCTTGCCGAGGCTTCCTTCCTTGCAGCATCGGCAGATGAGCCGCTCGAACTCAATTTCATCCGCAGGAATGCACTGAGCTATCAGGCTGAACACGGCTGTGATCTGGAAACGGCGGCCTTGCGCGTCTTCAGCAATGCTGACGGTGCCTATGGCTCCAACGTCAACCATCTGGTTGAAAACAGCAAATGGGATGAAGAAGACGAACTGGCCGAGACCTACACACGCCGCAAGTGCTTCGCTTATGGACGTGCCGGACATCCCGTTCAGCAGACAGCCCTGCTCAAGTCCATGCTGGCACGGGTTGAACTCACCTACCAGAACCTTGAATCTGTTGAAGTCGGCGTGACCTCGCTCGACCAGTATTTTGATACCCTTGGTGGCATCAGCCGGGCTGCGACACGAGCGGGCGGCAAGAAAGTGCCTGTCTATATCGGCGATCAGACACGGGGCGAAGGCGCGGTGCGCACCCTTGGCGAACAGGTCGCCATCGAGACACGCACACGCATGCTCAACCCCAAATGGTATGAAGGCATGCTCAAGCATGGCTACGAGGGCGTGCGCCAGATCGAGGAGCATGTACGCAACACCGTCGGCTGGTCCGCAACCACGGGGCAGGTCGATCCGTGGGTCTATCAGCAACTGACCCAGACCTACATGCTGGACCCCGAAATGCGCGAGCGTCTGGCAAGCCTCAATCCTACAGCGGCGGCCAAGGTGGCTACCCGTCTGCTTGAGGCCCATCAGCGCAACTACTGGAATCCTGATCAGGCAACGCTGGATGCGTTGCGTGAGGCGGAAGAACATCTTGAAGATCGGCTCGAAGGAGTCGGACTTTCACCAATGGGTATGGAGATTGCAGCGTGACAGTTCTTTTCGAACACCCCGGCTTCCGGAAAGCGCTCCGACCAGGACAACCTCCTGGCGGCGGCACCGGCGATGGAGATGGCAGCGTACAGGTCCATCTTGATCCGGCCACGCAGATCGATACGGCCAAGGTTTTTGCCGTCTACGGCAAGGGGGGCATCGGCAAGAGCACGACGTCTTCCAATCTCTCGGTCGCCTTCTCGAAACTGGGTAAGCGCGTCTTGCAAATCGGCTGCGATCCCAAGCACGATTCCACTTTTACCCTGACCAAGAAACTCATCCCGACGGTCATTGACGTGCTTGAAACCGTCAATTTTCACTCCGAGGAATTGCGCGTCGAGGACTTCGTGTTCGAGGGCTACAATGGTGTGATGTGTGTTGAGGCTGGCGGACCGCCCGCTGGTACGGGCTGCGGTGGCTATGTCGTTGGGCAGACTGTGAAATTACTGAAAGAGCATCATCTTCTGGAAGACACCGATGTCGTGATTTTCGACGTCCTGGGCGATGTGGTCTGCGGCGGCTTTGCGGCCCCCCTTCAACATGCTGAGCGGGCCGTGATCGTCACAGCCAATGACTTCGATTCCATCTTCGCGATGAACCGCATCGTTGCTGCCATCAAGGCAAAATCGAAGAATTATCAGGTGCGTGTCGGCGGCGTCATCGCCAACCGCAGTGCTGACACGGACGAGATTGACCGTTTCAATGCCGCAACGGGCCTGAAGCGTCTGGCGCATTTCAAGGATCTGGATGCCATCCGCCGCAGCCGCCTGAAGAAATCGACGCTGTTTGAAATGGATGACACGCCTGAATTGATCGCCGTGAAGGCCGAGTATATGCAACTTGCAGAGAAATTGTGGGCCGGTACAGACGATCTCGATGCTCAACCCATGAAGGATCGCGAGATCTTCGATTTCCTGGGATATGAGTGATGCTGACAGGCACCTACAAGAAACGGCGGGGCGAACTCGAAACCTACTTCGACAGGACCGCTGTT
>JANMLW010000207.1:0-11395 GCA_031372765.1 Hyphomicrobiales bacterium | reverse complement strand
ACCGTGCCGGCAGCTGCGGCGACATTGTCATAGCTGACCGATCCGGCGGCCAGCACCTGCTTGGCGATGTCGCACGAACTGGTGAACTTGGCGGTGCCCGTCGGGTTGAACTGGAACGAACATTCGTTCGGGTCAGCGGTGATGACTACCTTGTTCTTGGCTTGCGCTTGGGCCAGGTCCGGATTGGCGGCCTCGGTCAGTGCCTTGAACAGCGGGAAGTAGGTAAGCGCAGCAATCAGGCAACCAGCCAGAATGATAGGCTTGCGGCCGATCCTGTCTGACAGCGAACCAAACACGATGAAGCCGCCTGTACCAATGATCAGGGACCAAGCAATCAGGACGTTGGCTGTAAACAGATCAACCTTCAAAATGGCTTGCAGGAAGAACAGCGCGTAGAACTGACCCGTGTACCAGACGACAGCCTGTCCTGCGACAAGACCGAGCAAAGCGAAGATCACGACCTTCATATTGCTCCACTGACCAAAGGCTTCCGACAAAGGAGCCTTGGACTGTGTACCTTCTGACTTCATCTTCAGGAACGCTGGTGACTCATTCATCTGGAGACGAATCCAGACCGAGATAGCCAGCAGGAAGATGGAAAGAAGGAACGGAATGCGCCAACCAGCGATTGGATAACCTTCACCACGGGCAAAGCCAGCCTCACCCATGTAAAGGCGCAAGGCAAGGATCACCATCAGCGAGAGCAGCAGACCAAGAGTAGCCGTTGTCTGAATGAACGAAGTGTAGAAGCCACGACGGCCTGGAGGAGCATGCTCAGCCACGTAAACAGCAGCACCACCATACTCACCGCCCAGTGCCAGTCCCTGCACCATACGCAATGCAATCAGGATAACCGGGGCAATCCAGCCGATCTGGTTATACGATGGAAGAAGGCCAACAATAAATGTCGACGCACCCATGAGAACGATCGTGATCAGGAAGGTGTGCTTGCGACCGATAAGGTCACCCAGCCGTCCAAAGAAAAGCGCGCCGAAGGGGCGAACGAAGAATCCCGCCGCAAAGGCCAGCAGAGCGAAGATGGCGCGGGTGGACTCGTCAAAGGCAGAAAAGAACTGCGCCCCGATAATGACGGCAAGTGCACCGTACAGATAAAAATCGTACCATTCAAAGACCGTACCCAGCGAAGAAGCGAGAATAACCTTCTTTTCTTCCTTGGTCATCGGCCGCGAGCGTTCCTCAACGGCGCTCGAAGTCGCTATAGAGCTCATTGCCCCACTCCCTTAATTTATGTTCAACATTGGGGCTTTTCCTGAAGGAGGCCCAGTTTACGCCATCACACTGTCAAACTTAGAATGACAGGATTCTGAACTATCTCAACTTAGAAAGACAAAGCCTGATCATTAACAGATATGAAATGGTCTATTATACGAAAGTATTAGTCGCGCCGGAGGCGCGTGCTGATGTATCTTTAATCGGCATCTTGCTGCACGACCAGTCACTTAAGGATCATCTCTTTACCGCCGCGCGCAATCTGTTAAGAAAGCGTCAGCGAGGAGGCCGCCTTGCATCAGGAGTTGCGTCATGCAGCACCCTATTTTGCGTGCCACCGTTCTCTCTATTTTTGCCGGATTTGGGCTGTGCGAACCTGCATATGCTGGACAAAACCACGGTCAAGGTTTTTACACCGGACACTTGGGACAGGGCGTGCAAATGCGCCCGCATCGACCGGTCTATCGGGGAGTAGCATCAGGTGGCTACGCGCCTGATGCGCCACGCATCCTGTCCCCTCAAACAGAAACAACTGCACGGGCGCTGACAGTGCCCCTTCCCGCGCAACGGCCTTTACGCCAGACGCTCGGAATCGATAGTGAGACGGTAACGCGACCATACCCCCATCATTACCACGCATACGACGGGCGTCGCCCGTTGGAGATGCTGTCCGGCAATCCTGTTGATCCGCACTCTGTGCTGTCAGAGCTTCCTTCGGGCCGGATTGTCATGCAATCCCCCGTGCAACGCTACGGTTACCCTCATCATAGAGGTTATAATGACCGTGTACCCACCCGAAGTCCCTATTCACCGCCCTCTTTCCAGATCATCGGCGAGCCCTCGGCCCGTCACAGGGGTACTGCGGTAAAATTGACTTACGGAACACCCGTTCAGAAACGGCTCAATCCATCGCCCCGCGTCATCTGGATCAAGGCTGAGACGGGCAACAGAGACATACAGGTCATAAAATAAGGCATTTCAATCTTAGATTGCAGGATTTTTAAAGCAACCTATGATTGTGTTTTGCAAAGTATTAACCTTACTGATGTTTAAATCGATGCCATAGACGCGCTGTGTGTCGCGTACAGGTTTGTCAATGGCGTCCTTTCACCGGCCTACCCCCTCCCCGTTTGCCAATTCTGATGCGACACTGTCTCTTGTCATTGGCAAGGGCCCCATGCCGCGCATCATTCATCTGCGGCCCTTGGCGACGATGGTTGGTGGCTCTATCGCTGTTCTTCTGCTCACCTGGTATTTCGTGGCAACAGTTTATATCGTCTTCAAGGATGAAATGCTGAACCGCCTGATGAACCAGCAGGCGGAAATGCAATATGCCTATGAGGACCGTCTTGCCGCTCTGCGCAACCAGATCGACAAGGTGACATCCCGCCAGGTGATTGACCAGAATTCGCTGGATGGAAAGTTGCACGAGTTGCTCTCGCGTCAGGCCCAACTGGAAACACGCCATGCGGTTGTTGCTTCACTTGCCGAGCAATCCGGACATGCAGGAACCCGTCCTGTTGCGCGACCTGGCATGCACCAAGCCGATTCCATAACGACGGGAGCCATAAACAGCTTAGCACCGTCCGGTGG
This sequence comes from Hyphomicrobiales bacterium, assembly GCA_031372765.1. GTDB lineage: Bacteria > Pseudomonadota > Alphaproteobacteria > Rhizobiales > Beijerinckiaceae > JADCCX01. Next base: position 8,572 of record JANMLW010000207.1, on the reverse strand, counting down.
AAACCGTGATCGCAAGCCCTCACCTTCATTTGAACCCTTTGAATTGCGCAACCTGCCGCAACCCGATCCGCGCGCTGTTGGCGGCCCTGCCAATCGTCTCAACCACAGCCAGCTTCTTGATCAACCCATGTCAGGCAGGCTCGTGTCAAACGGGCTCGTGTCAAGCGGGCTCGTGTCGGGTGAGCTTGCCTCGGTAGGGCTTGCCTCGGTTGCCATCGCATCAGCCCGCGATTACGCTGACCGTGTAGACAAGCAACAAGTCGCTGCGCTTGAAGCGATGGAAAAGCGAGCAAGAGCTAACGCCGAACGTTGGTCAAGAATTGTTGCTGAGACCGGACTGCCTTCAAACCGCTTTATCACAGACGGCAAATCCTCTGCACAAGGTGGCCCCATGGTGCCCTTGACATCAAAGACCATCGGAAACTTCGAGTACAAGCTGTCACAAGCGCAGTTTGCCATTCAGCAGGCCCAGCGTATTCGCAAGGTTGTGATAGCCCTTCCCATTGATCGCCCCTTATCCACCGAACACGAGACAACCAGCGGCTTTGGCGCACGCACCGACCCCTTCACCCGGTCCATGGCAATGCATACCGGCATTGATTTCCGCGCCCTGACAGGGGCCGCAGTGCGGGCTACTGGGGGCGGCAAGGTCATTGATGCCGGGCGCATGGGAGGCTACGGCAACATGGTGGAGATTGACCATGGCCACGGCGTCACGACGCGCTACGCCCACCTTTCAACCATAGAGGTTGATGCTGGCGATACGGTCAACAAAGGTGAGATCATAGGCCGGGTTGGTTCAACGGGCCGCTCAACAGGGCCACATCTGCACTATGAGACACGCATCGATGGGGACGCCGCTGACCCACTGCGCTTCATGCGGGCTGGCCAGAAGCACGGCGGAATCTAATCGATATCGTCAACGTCTGAAACATTGCCGCTGATCTTCTGCGCCAGGGCGGCTTCCATGAATTCATCAAGGTCACCGTCCAGCACATCACCGGGCGTTCCTGATGTGACGCCAGTCCGCAGGTCCTTCACCAACTGATAGGGTTGCAGGACATAGGAACGGATCTGGTGTCCCCAGCCAACATCAGTCTTGGCGGCCTGTTCGGCCATGGCGGCTTCCTCACGCTTGCGCAACTCGATTTCGTAGAGTTTCGCCCGCAGCATTTTCCACGCGGTTTCACGGTTCTGGTGCTGTGAGCGCTGGCCTTCCGAGACAACCTGCAAATTCGTTGGCTTGTGAATCAGGCGCACAGCTGATTCCACCTTGTTGACGTGCTGGCCGCCAGCACCTCCCGACCGCATGGTCTGCGTCTCGACATCGGCAGGATTGATGTCAATCACGATTGAATCATCCACCACGGGATAAACCGTGACACTGGCAAAGCTGGTATGCCGCCGCGCGTTCGAATCGAACGGTGATATCCGCACCAGGCGGTGTACGCCACTCTCGGTCTTCAGCCAGCCATAGGCATTGCGCCCTTTGACCTGAATCGTCGCGCCCTTGATGCCCGCCTCTTCACCGTCGGCAATGTCCACAACCTCTACCTTGAAGCCACGCCGCTCACACCAGCGCGTGTACATACGATAAAGCATATTGGTCCAGTCCTGGCTTTCGGTTCCACCAGCACCGGAATGCACCTCAAGGAAAGTGTCGTTCGAGTCTGCTTCACCTGAAAGAAGCGCCTCAACCTGCTGTTTCTGCGCATCCTTGTCGAGCGCGCGCAGCATAGCCTCACCTTCCTTGACTGTGTCCTCGTCGCCCTCTGCATCCCCCAGTTCGATCAGGGTAGAGGCGTCGTCCAGTTCACGTTCAAGCCTTCCAATGCCACTCAGTCGAGATTCAAGGTCAGTACGCTCGCGCATGACCTTTTGGGCATTGGCGGGATCGTTCCAGATATCGGCACTTTCAGCCAGTGCGTTTACTTCAGCCAGGCGTCTCGTTGCAGCATCCCAGTCAAAGATGCCTCCTTAGCAGTCCGACTGACTGCTTGATCGAATCGACAAGCGATTGATGCTCTGCGCGCATGAAACACCATAAGTGCAATGAATTTGAGTTTGGCCGAGGCCGATGGACGGGGTCTACAGCGCATGGCATGCCCTGTAAATCCCGTCTGGATAAAGCTGTCAGTAAAGACCGCCTGTACCTGATGAAACGGCACGGTCTGTATCCCCGCCCCGGCGTGTGGCGGACGCGTTGGGATTGACGAACGTGTCAGGCGGGCCGGTGCCCGGCTTGAACGCTTCAAGGATTGCGTCCTCACCCGGACCGACACGCACGCCCGTACCACGGCTGACACGAACCAGTTTCATTTGCGAAGGCACACGGAACTTCACATCGGGCTTGTCCTTCAACGCTGCCGTCATGAAATCGCGGAAGACAGGTGCAGCGTACTGACCGGCCGTCGCAGAATCGCCAAGGGACTTTGGTTTGTCAAAGCCCATGAAGACACCCACGGCCAGATCAGCAGAGTAACCGACGAACCAAACGTCCTTTGATTCATTGGTTGTGCCGGTTTTTCCAGCCAATGTCTTGCCTACGCCCTTGACGGCTGTTCCCGTGCCGCGCTGCACGACACCTTCCATCATCGAGGTAATCTGATAGGCCGACATAGGATCAATCACGCGCTCACGCTTGTCGTCAAGTTTTGGCTCATCCTGACTCGACCAACGGTCAGACTGACAGGCGTTGCAGACGCGCTCATCGTGCTTGAAGATGGTCGCGCCGTAACGATCCTGTATACGGTCGATCAATGTTGGCTTGATGCGTCGTCCGCCATTGGCCAGCATACCATAGGCTGCGGTCAACCTCAGGACTGTTGTTTCACCGGCGCCAAGAGACATTGCAAGCACAGGCAATAAATCATCGTAAATACCAAAGCGCTTGGAATACTCGGCAATGAGCGGCATGCCCACGTCTCTGGCCAGGCGAATTGTCATCAGGTTCTTCGATTGCTCAATGCCATAGCGCAAAGTGCGTGGACCCGCGGTATCGCCGCCATAGTTTTCGGGTTTCCAGACGCCGAGCGTGCCACCCTGATCAATCTCGATCGGTTCATCAACAATGATCGACGATGGCGTGTAGCCGTTGTCGAGGGCCGTCGCATAGACAAACGGCTTGAAGGAGGATCCTGGCTGGCGAATAGCCTGCGTGGCGCGGTTGAATTCCGATTGATCGAAGGAAAACCCGCCCACCATGGCCAGTATGCGCCCTGTGTGGGGATCAAGCACCGTAATGGCACCCGATATTTCAGGGAACTGCCGCAACCGGAATTGGCCCTGACGATCCGTTGGCTCGGCGTAAATCACGTCCCCTGCTGTCACGAGCTGTGACAGGCGTTTCCGGGTCCAGCGCGCGCCGTCAGGCACGATGAAGCCAACAACCCTTTCACGCTCGATCTGCCCACCGGGCAGTTTGCGCGGCTGTATGCCAATACGTATCTGTTGATCACTGACATCCAGAACCACGGCAACACGCCACGGCTGCACGTCATTATACAGTGGTTCGGCTGCCAGTGCCGCGCCCCAGTCTCCAGACGGAGGCACCTTCTTGTCAGTGCCGCGCCAGCCACGCGCTTCGTCAAAACGCACCAGTCCATCCATCAGGGCCTTGCGCGCCATCACCTGCAAGCGGGGGTCAAGCGTTGTCCTCACGGACAAGCCACCTTCATACAACTTCTTGGAGCCATACCGCTCCGCCAATTCGCGTCGCACTTCCTCGGCAAAATAGCCGGCATTGAGAAAGTTTGCCGATACGCCACGCAGATTGACCACAAGCGGCTCCGCCTTGGCCTTGTCAGCATCCGGGCGGGTAACAAAGCCGTTGTCAACCATGCGCTCGATAACCCAGTTGCGGCGGATCAGTGCCTGCTCACGCTTTTCAATGGGATGGTAGTTGTTGGGGCCTTTGGGAAGAGCGGCCATGTATGCTGCTTCGGCAAGGGTCAACTCATGGACGGATTTGCCAAAATAGTTCAAGGCGGTCGCTGCAACGCCGTAGTTGCCCAAACCCAGATAAATCTCGTTCATGTAAAGTTCGAGAATCTTGTCCTTTGAAAAGCTGGCCTCGATCCGCAGCGCAATCAGTGCTTCGCGGATTTTACGCTCGTAGGACTGGGTCCCATCGAGCAGGAAGTTCTTGGCAACCTGCTGCGTAATGGTGGAAGCACCCTGCTGGCGTGCTCCGCGGTTGCGAAAATTCGATACGACAGCGCGCGCAATACCCTCGGGATCAATACCGTTGTGCTTGTAGAAATTCTTGTCTTCAGATGACAGGAAAGCGCTGACCAACAGGCGTGGCATGGCCTGTATGGGCAGATAAAGACGTCGTTCCTTGGCATATTCAGCCAGCAACCCACCATCGCCTGCATGAACCCGTGTCATAACCGGCGGTTCGTAATTCTGAAGTTGTGCGTGCTCCGGCAAATCCTGCGAGTACTTCCAGATAACGTAACCAAAAACCGCGGCTGCCAGCAAACCAACAAAGGTTGCAGCGCCAAAGGCAAAGGCAAAAAATCTGAAGATCAGGCGCATGGGCCCGGACTCCGCTGGTAAGGGGTACTGATCAGCAACAAAAGCAAATCAGCAGAACAAGGCCCGTATATGCAAAAATACAAAAGAGGCCAAGCATTAACAGGACGATCCTTACCCCTTTTCAGAGGAGTGTGGCCTTCCTGCGGCAAAAGCGCATTTATACCGTCGGCGGGTTTCAAGGCCTGTCCCTGTCTCTGTTGACACGCTCGGCCAGAAATCGCTCGATGGCTTCACTGGCTGCGTCAGCGGTTGCACGTCGCCATTCCTCAGTCATCATCATTCTGGCTTCATCTGATGCCGTCAGATAGCCCAGTTCAAGCAAGACCGAGGGCACATCAGGCGCCCGCAAGACGCGAAAGCTGGCACCTCTCAGTGGTTTTTTGTGCAAGCGGGTGGCTTTGGGAAGCGTTGTTATCAAGGTCCGGGCAAACTGATTGGAAAAGGCACGCGATTCACGCCGCGCAAGGTCAAACAGGATGTCAGTTACCTCGTCCTGATCATCCTTGATATCGAGACCTGCCGCCATGTCAGCCAAATTTTCCTTGGCTGCGAGCTTCTCGGATCGTTCATCGGTGGCACGTTCCGACAGCACATAGACGCTGGCCCCGCGCACATCCCCTTCATCGGGTAAGGCATCCGCATGCAGGGACACAAACAGCGCGGCCTTGGCTTGCCGTGCGGCCCTCACCCTGTCACGCAACGGCACGAAAACATCGGTTGTGCGTGTCATCACGACCTTTGCCTTGCCACCCCTTTCCAGCCGCTCCTTCATGGCAAGTGCGAATTGCAGCACTATTGTTTTTTCAAGTTCACCATCGGGGCCTGATGCGCCCGGATCAATGCCGCCATGGCCAGGATCCAGAACAACAACCGGCAAGTCGGCTGCACCTTGTGCCCGCGCAGGGGTTGTTCCTGTGATGATATCGTCTGAAACAGGGCGGGCGAGTGTGGCGAAGGCTGCCTGTGATGTCTCCTGGAGGCGGATGGCAAGGCGAAATCCTCCGCCTTCCAATGGTACAAACCGCTGTTCCTCCACAAAAGCCGGCTTGCCCAGATCAAGAATGATGCGCCCCTGCCCGCGCATGAAGGCACCAAACCGTATCTGTCGGACAAGACCGTCCTTGCTGGTCAAATCCGGTGAAGGCGCGTGAAAGCGTGCAGCGGGAAAATCCAGCAGCAGGCGCTGCGGTTCCAGCATGGCCCCAACTGTCGCTGGCACTTCATGGGACATATCGACAAAAAGATGCGTCTTGCCCTCGTGCTGGACAACCCCAATCTGGGTCACCACAGGCCCGTTTGGCTCATGGGAGACGTTTGATTGCTCTTTCTTGCGACGCGGCATCGCTTCAGTTGGGGCGGCCATGACAAGCATCAATAGACATGCAAGCCCGAAACGGAGCGTTCCTAGCGCAAATCTATTCATTTTATGATGCAAACCGCGCATCTCCGAACAGAACGGCCTGGCAAAATGCCTTCCGCAACCAAGGTGATGAAATGGTTGTAACAATACGTGGTTAATGACGGCTTAGGACAGCATGATTGGTAATTTGCCAGCTTGCCAAAACTGTCTTCGACACGTTACAGAGATTAGGACGCTTTTGCCTTATCGCCTCGAATCGTTGATTTGAGGGCCATGGCTGGTGGTTACTGACAGCTGGAGTTTCCCAAACTCTCCCGTACAAAGTGACCGGCGTTGGATCGTATTGTGCGATCTGGATCGGGACAGACGATGACGCAATTTGCATCGAGAGCACATGACTCCGGCTCATTGGCGAGCATCAATACCCTTTTTTCAACTGGACTGCGCGGATTTCAGACAGAACGGTCTGATCGTGGCGCGTCTTCCCTTCTTTCTTCAACACATTGCCGAGACCCTTACCTGTGGCTGCGGGAGCTTGTTCCCTCCGCCGAATCAGGTTTGCCTCCGGCGCACATGAGTGACCAAAATGGCTATCAACAGAATGCTTGTAGACGCATCCCACCCGGAAGAAACCCGGGTAGTGGTGCAACGCGGAAACCGCATTGACGAATTCGATTTTGAAAGTTCCTCTCGCAAACAGTTGAGAGGCAACATCTATTTGGCCAAAGTGACACGGGTTGAACCGTCGTTGCAGGCCGCCTTTGTAGAGTATGGCGGCAATCGTCACGGCTTCCTCGCTTTCAGTGAAATTCATCCGGATTATTATCAGATTCCGGTTGCTGACCGTCAGGCCCTGCTTGAGGAAGAAGCACGCTTTGCCGAGCAGGAAGAATCCGACGAGGATGATCAGAAGGGTAGCCGCAAGCGTCCACGCCGCCGCCGTGGCGGTCAATCACGCTCAGCCCAGAATGGCGAAACGGTATCCGAGAACGCTTCTGGAGAGACATCCGAAGACAGTGCAGAGCACGCCGATGCCGCCGAAGTGTCAGCTCACTCCGCTGTTAATCCTCATGACGATGAAGAAAGTGACACTGCAAAGACTGCTGAAGTTGGCGAGGATGCTGACAGCGAAACCGCAGAAGCGGAGGTCGAAGAGCAGCATGTCGAGCAAATTGGCGGTAACGATGCCATGGAAGACATGCGTGAGCAGCGCCGCAGCTTTCGCCCGCGCAAGCAATACAAGATTCAGGAAGTCATCAAGCGTCGGCAAATCCTGCTGATTCAGGTGGTGAAGGAAGAGCGTGGCAACAAGGGCGCTGCACTCACGACTTATCTTTCGCTGGCCGGTCGCTACTCCGTATTGATGCCCAACACAGCGCGCGGCGGCGGCATCAGCCGCAAGATCACCAATTCAGCTGACCGCAAGCGCCTGAAGGAGCTTTCGAGCGATCTGGAAGTGCCGGATGGCATGGGCGTTATCCTGCGCACGGCGGGCGCAAGCCGCACCAAGCCTGAGATCAAGCGCGATTTTGAATATCTCCTGCGCGTTTGGGAACAGGTGCGTGAAACGACATTGCAGTCCGTTGCCCCCATGCTGGTGCATGAGGAAGGCTCGCTGATCAAACGCTCCTTGCGTGATCTCTTCGGCAAGGAAGTGGACGAAGTTCTCGTATCCGGTGAAGCAGGCTACAAGGAAGCCCGCGACTTCATGAAGATGCTGATGCCTTCGCAGGTGAAGGCCATCAAGGCCTACCGCGAGTCGCAGCCACTTTTCGCCAAACACGGCATTGAAAGCCAATTGGATGCGATGTTCAGCACGAGCGTTACGCTGAAATCGGGCGGCTATATCGTTATCAACCCGACGGAAGCGCTTGTCTCCATCGACGTGAACTCGGGCCGTTCGACCCGTGAGCACAATATCGAGGATACAGCGGTCAAGACGAACCTTGAGGCCGCCGAAGAGGTTGCCCGGCAGTTGCGCCTGCGTGATCTGGCCGGACTGGTCGTCATTGACTTCATCGACATGGAAGAACACCGCAATAACCGTACGGTTGAGAAGCGGCTGAAGGATTGCCTCAAGAACGACCGGGCCCGCATCCAGGTTGGTCGCATTTCGCCTTTCGGCTTGATGGAAATGTCCCGTCAGCGCATGCGCACTGGCGTGCTCGAAAGCTCGACGATGCCCTGCCCGCATTGTGGCGGATCGGGCTTCCTGCGCTCTGTTTCTTCTGTTGCCCTGCTCATTCTGCGCGGTATCGAGGAAGCGCTGCTCAAGAATGCGCAGTTCCACATCAACATCAAGACACGCACGGAAGTTGCGCTCTATATCCTAAACCAGAAGCGCCTTACCTTGCGCGAGATCGAGAAGCGTTTCAGCATAACAATCGCCATCCTTGCTGACGATAGCATGCACGGCACCAACTACTACCTGCTGGAGCGGGGCGAACCGGCACCCGAAGGCGGCTTGCGCGTTGATGAGTCGATATCCGTTATCGAGGAAATCGACGAGGACATTCCAGCCGAAGATTTTGAGGACGAGGTCGAAGAGGCTGTATCGGAAGACAAAAATGATGACGTGTCTGAAGAAGCCGCATCGGCAGATCCTGATTCCGAAAACGGTGGCCGCCGAGGCCGCCGCCGCCGCCGTCGTGGTGGGCGCGATCGTGAACGTGA
>JANMLW010000188.1:0-3431 GCA_031372765.1 Hyphomicrobiales bacterium | reverse complement strand
GATCACGGATGTGATGGAGGAGATGACCCGTGGTCGGTTCCGCCATATGCCTGTTGTCAAGAATGGCCAACTCACGGGCATTATCTCGATCGGCGATGTGGTGAAGCAGCGCATCGCGGAAACCGAGGCGGAAAGCCGGTCAATGCGGGACTATATCCAGATGGCCAGCTGAAACTGGAAATCTGATCTCAGCCCCTGCGGACGGTCAGCGCTTTCTGGATATCCTTGATATCATCCAGCACCTTGAGTGTTGCAGCCCGACCGGCGGCAATGGCCTCCTCTGCGCGGTGAAATTCCGACAGACCCAGATTCCCAAGTTTGGGCGTTATGGTGATATCAGGCGGGTCACCAGCCAAACGTGAGCGTGCGATGCGGTCCTGCGTGATGTTGAAGGCATCCAGCATGACACTCATGATTCCCGGTGCCGAATCTGACGGCTTTGGCGCTGCGGCGGGCGCACCACCAAAGGTGCGCCGCATCATGTTGGCAGCACCATAAACGGGGGCCAGCAATCCGCGATAGGCTTCATCCTGCTCGACAGTGGGAAGGGCAGCCAGTTTCGGATTATTGACGCCGTGTTCGTGGATGACGCCCGAGCGGCCAAGCACATCGGTATGCAGATTGACCGCGATGATCACCTCCGCACCCAGGGCCCGCGCCACGGACACCGGGACAGGATTGCACAAGGCACCATCCATCAACCAGCGACCGGCGATATGCACCGGCACAAAAATACCCGGCAGCGCATAACTGGCGCGCATGGCATCGGCGATGGGGCCACGGGTCAGCCATACCTCGTGTCCATGGCGAATTTCGGTGGCAACAGCCGCGAACCGCACGGGCAATTCCTCGACGCGCATGTCCTTGAAGCGTTCGTCCAGCTGTTTTCGCAGACGATCCCCCGTCAGCAGGCCGGAGCCCATCAGATGCAGGTCCATAAGGCCCAGCATGGACCGCTTGGTCAGCCCTCGGGCAAAAACCTCCAGCTCGGAGAGTTTACCCGCAGCCCATGAGCCGCCCACCACAGCGCCGATGGACGTACCGGCGATCACCTGTGGGCGAATACCTGCTTCATCAAGCTGCGCAAGAATGCCGATGTGCGCCCAACCCCGTGCCGCACCACCCCCAAGCGCCAGTCCAATCACAGGCGGAATGTCATTGTTTGTCTGCGACTTGCTGTCTGTCAGAGGGGACACTTCCTCTGCAACGCGTGTTCTGGCACCAAACATCGTGCTGTTTCTCCAACCAGCGGATGGTTTACCGCGCAGACTACGACACGAATGTGACCAGAGCCCTAATGGTGGTGACGTTCGAGGAAATCGAGCACTGCCGTCGTGAAAGCGCCATTGCTGTCGCCGGCCACCATATGACGGGCATCTTTGACATCTACGAACTCAGACCCCCTGGCGAGTCGCAGATACTCTTCGGCTTGCTCCTGCTGAACAAGCTCACTGTCGCGCCCCCGCACCAACAGGGATGGCACAGTGAGCATTTCCGCAGCATGCAGGGCAGCTCTTTCAACCCCAAGGCGATCCATCTCGATTGGCCTCGGACCATCCAGAAACGCTGGGTCCCAATGCCAGTAATAACGACCGTCGGCCTTTTGGCGCAGGTTCTTGCGCAGGCCGGAAAGAGATCGGGGTTTTGGCCGATGAGGCAGATAGGCGGCGATGGAGGCAGCCGCTTCCTCAACCGTGGCAAAACCAGCGGACGCATTACCGCGCATGAACCCCTGCACGGCAGCAACGCCCTTGGGGTCCATGCGCGGTGTAACGTCCACCAGCACAACTCCGGCATAGGGATTGTCCGCTTCGAGTGCAGAGCCAATCAATGATGACAAACCGCCAAGCGATGCGCCGACCACCACCGGCTTGCCGCCAAACTGGCTGGCCAGTTGCACCGCGAGAGAATGGCTATCTGCCGCAAAATCAAAGAAGGAGTAGCCTTTATCCACAGGCCGACCGCTGTCCCCATGGCCACGCTGATCAAACGGAATAGCCCGAAAGCCGGATTTTGCCAGCGTCAACGCTGTTGCATGCCAGCTGTGGCGCGTCTGGCCGCCACCGTGAAGCAGCAAAACGGGCAGACCCGTGGCACCGTAGACATCGCCAACAAGGATCAATCCTGCCGCAGTTTCCAGTTCCAGTCGTTCAGGCGTCATGATTGCTGATCCAGAAAAGCCAGAACGGCTTGCTTGTAGGCCTTGTCACCGACCGCCAGGTTATGGTCGCGCCCCGGAATATCGAACGCCCTGCCGTTTGGAAACAAGGCCGCCAAAGCATGTGGATCACCGGCAATGGGGTCATCAGTGCCGACACAGACAAGCACCGGGATTTTGATCATCGCAGCTCCCGCTGCTTTCAGTGTCTGGCGCGCACCTCTTATGCAAGCGGCAAGAGCACGCCGGTCACTGCCGGTTGAATCAGCAAAGGCACGGAACATCCGCCCCATCGGATCAGTGACATCCGCCAGTGACGGCGCTTCCAGCGCATCGGCGATGCCAGCGGGCAGCCCTGCCCCCTCGATCAAACGATGACCCAGACCACCCAAGACGGCGCTTCTCACCAGATTGGGACGACCAAGCGACAGAAAGGCGGTGATGCGCGCCCCCATGGAATAGCCCATCACATCGGCCCGCTTGATATCAAGATGATCGAGCAGCGCCGCTGCGTCGCCCGCCATGCGCTCGGTCGCGTACTCAAGCGCCGTATAGAGCTTGGCGCTTTCACCATGGCCACGGTTATCCAGCAAGATCACGCGGCGGCCCGCATGGGTCAGCGTCTTCACCCACAGCGTGTTGACCCAGTTGACCGCATGATTGGAGGCAAAACCATGGATCAGCAGGATCGGTTCACCCCGGTCCTCGCCAGTCGGAGCAACATCCCGGTACGCGAGTTCAACGCCGTCATGATTGAAAAACTGCATGACAGGGGCGTAACCGTTTGAACCGATTCAGACAATCGGGAGGTTGGGGTTGGCTCTCAGCGACATTAGCTATTATCCCCCCATCATCCGGCCTCAGACTCCTGCAAAAGAATGGCGAGGAGTGCCGACGCATCGACAATCATTGGGGCTTGCCGTTTTGACCATGAAGATCGACATGATCAGAGGAGTGAAGACCGGGCGGCATGTGAGCTGCGCATAACCGGCCCAATTCCATAAGCTTCTCAGCACTTCTAGCCATGGCAGAGGATTGCTTTTGTCTGAGAACAGTCGCCATGCGCTCATCAAGCGCTTGCCGCACAACCGAGGTCAGGTTCTCCCCCGTGAGCGCAGCCAGTTGCTTCGCCTTGATGTGGGTTGTCTCGTCTTTGATATTGAGGGGCATACAATTCCTCCATACCCTGCATAATAGGGGGAAATGGAGGAATTGCCCATGCCGTGGCCCACAATTGGAGCGAATTCACAGCAGTTTAGGAATGGCAGGGAAT
>JANMLW010000118.1:0-12940 GCA_031372765.1 Hyphomicrobiales bacterium | reverse complement strand
CACAAAGGCGCAGCCGGAGGGATGTTCGACCGTGCGCAGCACCGTGGCGCATTCATAGATATGCTGGCACCGGTTGAGGGCGAGATTATCATCGAGAAACCACGCCCGAATTCGTTTTCAGGCACGGACCTTGCCGATCATCTGCAAGGCATGGATGGCACATTGATCGTGGCCGGTTTCATGACCCACATGTGCGTGTCCTCGACTGTGCGGGCCGGGCTGGACGAGGGTTATCTCTCAATCGTGGCAGCGGATGCCTGTGCAACGCGGGATCTGCCGCATCCCACGGGCGATGGCGTCATCGTTGCAAGGTCCTTGCATGACGCTGCCCTTGTGGCACTTTCAGATCGCTTCGCCCATATCGCAACAGTCGACCAAATTATCTGACAACACGCCCTACTACTCCGAGCGTTGGCCCCTTGTTACCCTGAAGGTATTGCATCGCGACCTGCACGCCACCGGCGCGATGCGGAATACCCGCCGCCGCAAATCCCATCTCAACGCCCGAAAGCGTTCCCGTGACCATCAGGTCGTGAAAGTCACCCAGATGGCCGATGCGGAAGACCTTGTCGGCCAGAATGCCAAGCCCATTGCCCAGCGACATGTTGGAGGATTGCAGGATTGTCTTGCGCAAGGCATCGGCCGAATGACCGGCAGGCAGGAAGACCGCTGTCAGCGCGCTCGAACAATCTGTGTGTTTTTGGCAAACGATCTCAAAACCCCAATGCTTCACCGCCCGGCGTGTGGCCTCAGCAGCGCGGTCGTGGCGGGCAAAGATATTCTGCATGCCTTCCTCGTTCATCATGTCGAGCGCCACCTTCAATCCCTGCAAAAGGTTGGTTGAGGGTGTGGTAGGGAAAAACCCGGTTGCATTGCTGATGATCATCTCAGCCCAGTCCCAATAGGAACGGGGAGAACCTCCGGTCCTGGCAACAGCAAGGGCCTTGTCCGATACTGCATTGAACGACAGGCCGGGCGGCAACATCAGGCCTTTCTGCGAGCCCGATATGGTTACGTCCACACCCCATTCGTCGTGCCTGTATTCCATGGAGCCAAGTCCAGAGATCGTATCGACCATCAGCAATGCGGGGTGTTTGGCCGCATCAATGGCGCGGCGAACGGCAGCAATGTCCGTGACGCAACCGGTGGAGGTTTCATTATGAACCACGCAGACCGCTTTTATGACGTGTTGCTTGTCTTCACGCAGACGCGTTTCAATAAATGCCGCATCGGCTCCGGATCGCCAATCGCTGTCAATAATCTCGGCATGGAGCCCCAGTTTCTCCGCCAGTTTATGCCAAAGCGTGGCAAACCAGCCTGTCCGATACATGAGAACGGAATCACCCGGCTTGAGTGTATTCACCAGCGCCGCTTCCCATGCACCCGTACCGCTGGCCGGGAAGATGACCACGGGATTGGTAGTGCCAAAGAGCGGACGGATTTTGGTCAACACCTCCTTGCCGAGCTTCTGAAAATCCGGCCCGCGATGATCGATAGTCGGTTTGGCAATTGCAGCCAGAACAGCCAGCGGCGTATTGGTAGGCCCCGGAATTTGCAAGAAATGTCGACCGGCATGGGCCATGGGAATTCTCCTGTGATCGTTTCAGGCAGTGGCATCACCGCTCGTTTTCATTATTGTATTTTGTATTATAACCGCTCCATAGACAAGTAGCACTGATGATGAGGAATGCATGCAAATCGCGCGGGACATTGACCTTGAGCGGCGGTTGAAAAAAACCATATCGGGTGAAGTGCGGTTTGATGCATTTACGCGCGGTCGTTATGCCACCGATGCCTCGATCTATCAGATGATGCCTCAGGGCGTGGTTTTCCCCAAAGGGGCGCAAGACGTCGCTGCTGCGCTGGATGTGACACGAGGGCGGGGGGCAGCCGTCATCATGCGGGGCGGTGGCACATCGCAGAATGGACAACCCATCGGCAACGGATTGGTGCTGGATTGCAGCCGCGCCTTCAATCAGGTCCTGGCGTATGATCCGGCGGCACAGACAGTGACTGTCCAGCCCGGTGTCGTGCTGGAGCACCTGAATGCGCGACTAAAAACGGATGGTTTGTTCTTTCCGGTCGAACCTTCTACAGCCAGCCGCTGCACCATTGGTGGCATGACAGCCAACAACTCCTGCGGTGCGCGGTCTATCCGCTACGGCAAGATGGTGGATAATGTGCTGGCGGTGGATGCCTTGCTGGCCTCGGGCGAAACCGTGCATTTTGCGGCTGGCCCCGCGACCGGCAACCAGACGCTGGCCAGCGCGTTGCTAAGGATCGCAAAACGTGAGCGAGCGGAAATCATGGCCCGCTATCCCAAAGTGCAACGGCGGGTTGGTGGCTATAATCTCGACGAGCTGATTGTGCCCGATCCAAACCTTGCGCATCTGATGGTGGGATCGGAAGGTACCTTGGCAGCCTTCACGGCTGTCACGCTGAAACTCTCCCGTCTGCCTGCACACCGCGTCATGGGTGTCTGCCATTTCCCGAGTTTCACCGCGGCTATGGAAACCACACGGCACATCGTGGAACTTGGCCCTGTCGCAGTGGAACTGGTGGACAATAATGTGCTGGTGCTTGGTGCGGATATCCCGCTGTTTCGCCACACCTTGGCTGATATCACGCGGGGCACGCCTGATTGCCTGCTGCTGGTCGAGTTTGCGGGCGATGATTTCACCGCGTTGAAATACGAACTGATGCGTCTTGATCAGTGCATGGCAGACCACGGCTTCCACAGTGCCGTGGTGGATGTGGTGGAACCGCCACGCCAGCGACAGGTGTGGGAGGTGCGGGAAGCCTGCCTCAACATCATGATGTCGATGAAGGGCGACGGCAAGCCCGTGTCCTTCATTGAGGATTGCGCGGTGCCTCTGGACCGCTTGGCGGAGTATACCGCTGCCGTCACCGATGTTTTCACCCGGCATGGAACGCGGGGCACATGGTATGCCCATGCCTCCGTTGGTTGCCTGCATGTCAGGCCTATCCTCAACATGAAGACCGAGGCCGGCGTGAAAGCCATGCGGGGCATCGCCGAGGAAACCGCCGCCCTCGTCAAACGCTTCGAGGGGTCCTATTCGGGCGAACACGGCGATGGCATTTCACGTTCGGAGTTCATCGAGCCGCTGTTTGGTGCCAGACTGACACGTGCATTCGAAGAGGTGAAACAGGCGTTTGATCCCGAAAACCGGTTAAACCCCGGCAAGATCGTCTCGCCACTCAAGTTCGACGACCGCTCGCTCATGCGCTTTGGACCAGACTACCAGACTACCCTCCCCGGGCCCGCCGTGCTCGACTGGTCAGCGGAGGGGGGCTTCGGTCAGGCGGTCGAGATGTGCAACAACAACGGCTCCTGTCGCAAACTGTCAGGCGGCGCGATGTGCCCGTCCTATCGGGCGACGAAGGACGAGATCCATGTGACGCGCGGGCGAGCCAATGCGCTACGTCTCGCCATGAGCGGGCAACTGGGCAAGGATGCTTTCACCTCTCCCGAGATGAAGGAAGCGATGGACTTGTGCGTGGGCTGCAAGGCCTGCAAGCGCGAGTGCCCCACCGGCGTTGACATGGCCAAGATGAAGGTGGAGTTCCTGCATCATTATACGGCCCGCAATGGCCTGACGTTGGAGGACAGGCTTGTGGCCTACCTGCCGCACTATGCCCCTTTGGCGTCCCGCATGCGCTGGATGATGAACCTGAGAGATCGAATCCCCGGATTGGCGCAACTCTCTGAAAGACTTATGGGTTTTTCCGCCAGGCGCAGTCTGCCCGTCTGGCAAAGGCCATGGCAGGAACAAGGCGGCATTTCCACCTCGGATGACGTGAAGGGTGATGGCAAGGACGTGATCCTGTTTGGTGATACCTTCAACCGCTATTTTGAAGGCGAGAATCTTGAAGCCGCTGCCCGCGTTCTGAGCGCCGCCGGATACCGCATGCACCGCGTGGCGCCTGCTTCAGGCACAAGACCGCTGTGCTGTGGACGTACGTTTCTTTCAGGTGGACAGGTGAAACAGGCACGCGAGGAAGCCCGTCGCACAGTAGAGACGCTTGCGCCTTTCGTGGCGAGAGGGGCCCGTATCGTAGGCCTTGAGCCATCCTGTCTGCTGACCCTGCGCGACGAGTTCCTGTCGTTGCTGCCCAAGGCTAAGGCTCAGCCCATTGCCGATGCAGCATTGCTGATCGAGGAACTGCTGGCGGCTGATATGGCTGTGGGTATGACCACGCTTGCCTTCAGGGATCAGGGTGGACGCCGAGCGCATCTGCATGGGCATTGCCACCAGAAAGCCGCTGGCGTGATGGGCGCTGTCGAGGCCTGCCTCAAAGCTGTGCCCGGACTTGAGGTTTCGGTGATTGACGCCAGCTGTTGCGGTATGGCCGGGGCTTTCGGCTATGCCGCCAGTCATATCGACGTGTCGATGGCCATGGCGGAGATAACGCTGCTTCCCACTATCCGTAATGCCGGTGCCACTGATGTCATCGTGGCGGATGGCACGAGCTGCCGCCATCAGATCCATGACGGCGCACAGCGTGAAGCTGTGCATGTTGTGCGGGTGCTGGACGATGCCTTGGAGCATTGATGCAGACCATCCGCAGGATTCGGGTGTCTGGTGAGCGCAGCAAGCGCTAAACAGCAATCGAAACCAACGGATCGATCATCATGAATGCCAAAGACTGGACCCGTCTTCTGTTGCTGTCTTTGCTGTGGGGCGGAACTTACATGCTAGCGGCCATTGCCCTGAAGGGCTGGCCCGCTGGTGCAGGTAATGGCGTGACACCGCTGGTGCTGGTATGGCTGCGGGTGACCATTGCCGCATTCACCCTGCTGGTTATCGTGAAGGCGATGGGCATTGCAATCCCGAAAGACAGATCGGTCTTGATCGCCTTTTTTGGTATGGGTCTCCTCAACAACGTCATTCCGTTCAGCCTGATCTTTTGGGGACAGAGCCAGATGCCTGCAAGTGTTGCGGCTGGATTGGCCTCCATCCTCAATGCAACGACGCCGTTGTTCACTGTGATCGTCCTGCATGTGTTCACTGGCGATGAGCGTGCCACCCCACAAAAAATTGTCGGCGTTATCCTGGGTTTTGCAGGCGTTTCCATCATGATCGGGCTGGATGTGCTATCTGGCATCGGTGCCGGAGCACTGGGGCAGCTTGCCTGTCTGGCAGCTGCTATCGTCTATGCCTTCTCCAGCCTTTATGGCCGTCGCTTCAAGACGATGGGCATAACGCCCATGCAAACGGCGCTGGGACAGCTGACCGCGAGCACGCTCATGATGTCGGTGATAACGGGCTTAATAAGCCAACCGTGGAATGGACCGATGCCCGGCGCTATTCCATTGGCCAGCATTGTCGCCATGGGCATATTCTCGACGGCACTGGCCTATATTCTCTTCTTTCAGATCCTATCAAGCGCGGGAGCAACGAGCTTGATGCTTGTAACATTCCTGATTCCCGTGAGCGCCATCCTGCTTGGAATTGTCGTGCTGGGCGAGGCACTGAAGATGCAACACCTTATCGGCATGGCGTTCATCGGCCTTGGACTGGCGGCCATTGACGGTAGGATGTGGAAAAGACTGCGGATTTAACCCTGTTTGCGCCAGCGTTCACTGGGCGTCCGCATCGTCACAAGTTCCTCTGCGGCGGAGGGATGCAGGGCCATTGTGTTGTCGAAGTCAGATTTTTTCGCCTTCATCCTGATGACGATGCCCAGTAACTGCGCCATCTCGCCAGCGTCTTCTCCCAGAATATGCACACCGAGTACACGGTCCGTGTCGCCATCAACGACAATCTTCATGATCATGCGCACGTCACGACCGGACACAGTGGCCTTCATCGGACGGAAGCTGGCCTTGTAGATGTCAACGGCGGCAAAGGTTGCCTTTGCCTGCTCTTCACTCAGGCCAACAGTACCGATCTCGGGCGTCGAAAATACCGCCGTGGCAATGGTGCCGTGATCGACTGTCCACGGCTTGTTGCCAAATACGCTGTCCGCAAATGCATGTCCCTCGCGGATGGCAACGGGTGTAAGCGTCACGCGGTTGGTGACATCCCCTACGGCATGGATGTGCGGGATATTGGTTTGCGACGAGGCATCGACAAGGATCTCGTTGCTCCTCCCCAGCCTCACGCCCGCTTTTTCGAGGCCAAGGCTTTCCACATTGGGCGTGCGGCCTATGGCAAACATAACCTGATCTGTGTCGAGGGCCAGACCACCAGCGGTATGGGCAACCAGCCCTTCGCCATTCCTCTCAATACGCGAGAAAACATCGTTGAAAATGAATCGGATGCCCCGCTTTTCGTAGGCATCACGCAAGCCATTGCGCATGTCATTGTCAAAGCCGCGCAGGATATTTTCGCCCCGGTAGATCAAGGTGACCTCGCTGCCCAAACCGGCGAACAGACCAGCAAACTCGACCGCGATATATCCAGCACCAGCGATGACAATCCGCTTGGGGAATGTTGGAAGGTCGAACGCCTCGTTGGACGTTATGGCATGCTCGACACCCGGCAGATCATCCGGCAGGTTGGGCCTCGCACCGGTCGCTATCAGAATATGTCTGGCGCGTATCAGGCGGTTGTCATCAACGATACGCACTGTCTGTGCGTCCTCCAGCACGGCACGGCTCCTGATGATGGTGACACCCGCTTTCTCCTGAGTCTGAGCATAAATGCTTTCCAGTCGGGTGATTTCTTGCTCCTTGGCGCGCACCAGTGTTGGCCAGTCAAAGGAGGCTTCCGGCACGCTCCAGCCAAAACCGGCAGCATCCTCGAAACTGTCGTGAAAGCGCGAGGCATAAACCAGCAATTTCTTGGGAACGCATCCGCGGATGACACAGGTGCCACCCATGCGGAACTCCTCCGCCAGCATCACTTTGGCGCCGTGCCCTGCTGCAATTCGGGCGGCACGAACACCACCGGACCCGGCCCCAATCACAAACAGATCGCAATCATATTGAGGCATCAGATACTCTTTCGGGGCAGACGGTTGATCTGAGGTAGGGGCTCACTGTTTCTGACGCAATGCGTGATCGAGCGCCATGAAGCTCACGATTGCGGCACCGATCGCCGCCACCCACCATGCCTGCCAGGCCCCATGGCTGACGAGGGAAATGCCGGAAACGACAGCGATGCAGGTGAGCGCAAACGGTTGCAGACGCGGCATCATGCGGCCAACGCCCGCAAACAGCATTGCGGCCATGGCCGCAAACAGAACAGCGCCAACAAGGCCAAGCTCTACCCAGACCTGCAAGAACGCGTTGTGGGGGTGGCTGGCGCCAAGCAGCGTTACCAGATCAGGCGGAACCAGCTTGGCCACAGCTGCATTCTGGAGATTCAGGCTTGAGCCAAAGCCATTGCCAAAAAGCCACTTCTGTTGCGTTGCCGCTTCAAAACTGAGCCAGATGTTCACGCGGTCGTCCGAGTGGGCATTGGCCAGAACCTTGTGCAGCGTCGCTCCCAGCACCTGTTTGGCCAATGTGCCGATGAAAGGCGATACCGCGATCATGACAAGCGTAATGAGGAGGCCCGCCTTGCGCACCAACACAGGCGCAAACCACGCCAGAGGCAAAACGAGGGTACCAATGATGATGCCGAGAATTGCGGTCTCGCTTTCACCTGCCCCGGCCGCAAACAACACCGGCAGCAACAATAGCCCGAGAGACCATCTGCGACTCTCCATAACCAGAGCCAGCAATGGCAACAGCAGCACAACCAGCGTCACGATGCTGCGGTTATAGCTGTAATTGAAAATGCGCCCGCCTATCAGTTCGCGCAGTTTCATGCCGGTCTTGAGATCGTAGAGAATGATCAAGGCTGTTGTGCAGGCGGCTAATATCCATGTCAATACGCGGTTGGCAGGTGCTTCCGACACAAAAAACAGGAGCAGAAGGAGCGTGAAAACAACCGGCAGCACAAACTGCAGAAACTGGTCAGCCGACGATGCCGGACTGTGTGCCCAAAACACCGACACGGCCATGTAGAGAAGCGTAAAACTGAATAGCCGGATGTTGGATTTTCCACTTTTGGCAAGGACATGATCCACCAAGGCGGCTTTGCCGTGATTAAACCCAAAAGCCAGGATAGCGAAAAACGCTGCACAACCCAGCATAAGGGGAGAGGATTTTGTAGCGGGTGTCATCAGAACCGGCAAAGCAACGCCCAGAAAAAACGAAGCGACGATAAGCAGAATTGTCGCTTTCCTGTCCGCTGTCGGCATGATCATGCCTCAGATACCGTGACGTTCAGATCGTGTGACCCTTCTTGCGCAGGTCTTCGCGCAAACGATCAACCATCACATTGCCCAGTGTTTGTGAGAACACCTGCATTTCTGTAAAAAGATCGTTCAGGATCTGTGCTTGAAAATTCACATACTTCTGACCGGCCCCAGATTTGAAAAAAGCGGCGATTTCCTTCAGTTCGGCTTCCGTAAGGCGGTTAGCGTAAAGTCGGGCCGCTGAAACGGTGATCTGCTCAGTCTGTTTGCTCAGATCCTCGATCATCGCTTTCAGCGATTCTTCCATGTCCTTGACGATTTCAGGACGCGTACGGGTGTAGCTGCCGCGTATCTGATCGGCGATCTGGGGAACCATGCCCTGAAATGTGCGCGCAAGACCCGACCCGACGACGACTTCACGGGCAACCGCCACATGCGATTCGGTCAATGGTGCCGCTAAAGGAGCAGCCGGTGCAGGAGCTGCCTGCTGCGCCTGGGCCAAAGAATGCCCAAAAATCAACACTGTAGCTAACAGGATCGACCGAAAGAATGTCATGGTCATTTCCGCCTTCAAAGTAATTCATATATTCGAAAGGACCGTTACGCTGTCCTCACCAGTACGGCAACCCCGTTTGGTGAGGCAAGATACGCTCTCTCGCACAAGCCGATGAAAAGTCCGTGCTCGACAACACCCGGAATGCGCCTGAGAGCATCATCCAGTGTCATGGCATTTTCAATGCCCCCCATATGCGCGTCAAGAATGACATGGCCACCATCGGTGATCAATGGCGTACCGTCGGCTTTCCTGCGCAAGGTGACCTGCACCGCACCGCACACCGCCTCCACCATGCGCTTTGTGGCAACAAGCCCGAACAGATTTACCTCGATCGGCAAAGGAAAGCGTCCCAGCCGGGCAACCTTTTTGCCCTCATCGGCTATGACAACCATGCGTTTGCTGGCTGCCGCCACAATCTTCTCACGTAAAAGGGCCGCCCCGCCGCCCTTGATCAGGTTGAGAGCGGGATCGATCTCGTCAGCGCCATCTATGGTCAGATCAAGCTCAGGCGTCTCGTCCAGTGTTGTCAGCGGTACCCCGAGGGACAAGGCTTGCGCCGCTGTAACCTCGGAAGTTGGCACGCAGATGATGCGCAATCCTTGCTGAACCCGCTCCGCCAGCAACTCTACAAAATGCTTTGCCGTGGAGCCTGTGCCGAGACCCAGACGCATGTTATTTTCGACAAGCGTCAAGGCTGCCGCAGCTGCCTCACGCTTCAGGCGTTCAGTTGACATTCATGTATTCCCAACGATCATAGCTTTCGTAATAGCGAGGCAGGGAACACTGTCCAATAGAGGTCGCCGTGGATGCGGCCTTTTTGAGGGGTTATGAAGCGGGTTTTTGGGGATTTCGCATTGACTGGCAAGCTGATGACGGCTTTCATGCTGTCAGCTTCCCTGTGCGCCGCTCATTCGGCCCTTGCCGCGCCTCTTGATGATTCGATGTGCCGCTCAGCCCGTGTTGCCGCTTATGACGGTTCTGCAAAGTTTGAATCCGCACGGATGACCATTGTCGCCGTTGGTTCCTCAAGTACGGAAGGCATTAGCCGCAACGCCAAAAACAAGCTCTATCCTGCAGCCATGCAGATATCCTTGTCCCGCCTCTGGCCTGACGCCGATATAAAGGTGATCAACAAAGGCAAGGGGGGTGAAACGATGCAGGACACGATTGCCCGGTTTGAAACCGATGTTCTGGCCCTCAAGCCTTCACTGGTCATCTGGCAGCTCGGCGTCAATGATGTACTGCGTTACAAGGGACTTGACGGCCGACGGGAAGAAATTCAGGCGGGTCTGCGCAGCCTAACCACGCGGGGTATTCCTGTCATCCTGCTTGATCTGCAGTATGCCCCCGTTGTGTTGCATGATCCTGATGCCTTGCCGATGCAGGACATGATTAGTGAAGAGGCAGGCAAAGGACCGCGCGGCCGTGTGTTCCATTTCCGGCGTTTTGCGGCCATGAAGCAACTGGCCGAAAAACATCAGGTACCGATGTCTGATATGACTGACGGCGATGGTCTGCACATGACCGACGAAATGCACAGTTGCGTGGGCAATCTGCTGGCTGAAATGGTAGCAGGCCCTGTAGCGCAACCTTTGCTCGCGACGCCTTAGATAATCAGCGGGATTGCGACTGATTGGCGTTGGTTATATGATCAGAATGGCGGGTCGAGATCATCGTCACGGTCTTGCGTCCATTCTCGATGATCCACCCCATGGCGAGCAGAATTGTCACGCCGCCAAATGTCACACCAATATCAGCCAGCGCATGGTGCTCAGCCTCGTGAACGATGATCGAGCCGAAAACTGACAAGAATGTTCCTGCAATAAACACAGGCAGGGAGTGTCTCCCGATGCGGCTGATGGCTCCGCCTAGACCCAGACTAAAGCAGGCTGCCGACATCGGCACCAGCACAGCCACAAGCCAGACCTTCGCCAGAACATCCAGCAGACGATGCCAAGTCAACAGCGCTTTGTCGGGCGTGAAGTCGAGGGTGAGAACGAAATAGTGTTCCCAAGCCATGACGACCCGCCAGGGAGCGGAATGCAGGAAGGCCAGCACAACAAATGCAGCAGCAGCAAGCGTAACCAGCCCTACAAAGGCACGTGGCACGGTTTGCCAGAAACCGTTGATGCGCAACTGGGCAACAGTCGCCCCAGAAACAAACAGCAGCAGCCAGGCAAAGGGGTTCAGGAACCAGCCAAAACCATTGCCAAAGTTCGGCATGTTGATTCCGGTGATATGGGCCATCGTGTAAACCATACCAGCCAACGTCAAGGGCAGCAAAACGTGGATGCGGTTTGCCGTCAACATCACGGGTAAGGCGGCCAGCAACAACACATAAAGTGGCAGGATATCGAGATAGTTGGGCAAGTAGCCCAAAACTGGCGCCAGAAGTGCAGCTTCAAGCGGCGTTTCGAGCAAAGGCTTCAAACCCAGCTTATGTACGAGATCGTAGCTGGTGAAGCCCGTCAGCGACAGACCAGCCATAAGGGCAAAGCCGGTGAGCATCATAAGGTGGGCGAGATAAAGCGTGCGGATGCGTGCGAAAACGGCACGGGTGCCCGACATAAAACCGTCGTTGAGGAACTTCTTGCGATAGGCATAGACAGCAGCCATGCCTGCGATGAAGACGAAAACTTCGGCGGCATCAGCGAAGCCAAAGCTCTGCAAGGTCAGAGCCGCAAAGCGGTTGCCAGAGACATGGTCGATAAAAATCAGGAGCAGTGCGACACCACGAAAGAAATCGAGGCGCAAATCCCGCGACAGCGCGCGTTGAGCCGTCACAGCAGCTGGCACTGTTTTTTCAAGGTCAAGCGGATTGGCTTTGGCAAAGATGGACATGACAAATTGCTTCCACAATCACATAAGTGACTGCACTGTTGGGAACTGGACCGGTAACCGAAGGTTTTTAATCAAGGCTATGCGTATCTATGGACACTGACAGATCTCTGATCAGCCGGTTCCGCAACCACGAAACCAACTCTCCAGATCCTTGTTCCATCAGCGCGCCATTTGCCTCTTCGGACCAAGGGTTAAGCCTTGATCCTGCCGCACATGATGAATGTCAGATGAACGGGTATATAGGATACGAGGGTTCACGAACAGTGAATGCCGCATTACAAAATGGTCATGTGGCTAACATTTATGTGATAACTGCGGTAATTTTACAAAGTCATCATGCATAATTGCATGGCTTCTGAAGACGGCTACAGACCGCCCATCTTGCAAACCAGCGCCCATTCCGCATCGGACACGGGCTGAACCGACAGGCGCATGGACGTAACAAGGCTCATTCCAGCCAAAGCGGGCGCTGCTTTCACCTGCTTGAGCGACACCGGGTTTGGAAAGGCCTGCACGGCCTTCAGGTCAACCAGCACCCACGGCTCACCCGGCTCAGCGGCAGGATCGGGATATGCCGACTTGATAACCTCGACGATGCCGACGATCTCCAATCCCTCATTCGAGTGATAGAAAAAGCCTTGATCACCCATTTTCATGGCCATCATGTTGAGCTTGGCAGAATGGTTACGCACACCGTCCCAAAAAGTGCCTTTTTTACCGGCCTGGACCTGCATGTCCCAGGACCATTTGAAAGGTTCGGATTTATAGAGCCAGTGTGCCATCACAATTCCTGCTTAAAAACCTTCTACTCCGCCCTTTGCGGCCGATTCAGCAGCGCTTCAAGCGCTCCATCCACCGTCACCCAGCCATTGAGCAAGGCATCTACCATGCCTGCAATCGGCATATCGATGTTGCGCGCCTTGGCAAGTTCCATCAAGGCGGAGGCGGTATATGCGCCCTCTGACAATTTGCCGCTGCTCATCGCTTCAGCAAGGGTCATGCCGCTACCAAGACGCTGACCAAGCGCGAAATTACGCGATTGAAGCGAGGAGGCGGTCAACAACAGATCCCCCAGCCCAGACAGCCCCATCAGGGTTTCGGGCTTTGCACCGTAAGCCTCGCCAAACCGGCGCAACTCTGCAAAACCACGGGCAATGAGCGCCGCACGTGCGCTTTCGCCAAGGCCCCTGCCCGCCACGATGCCTGCTGCGATGGCAAGCACGTTCTTGGCCGCACCACCGATCTCAACACCGCGCACATCCGTGCCGTGATAAATCCGCAAGGTTGGCGTGTTCAGTGCGTGGGCGAGCGCCTGCGCCAGAAAAGGGTCAG
>JANMLW010000051.1:0-6472 GCA_031372765.1 Hyphomicrobiales bacterium | reverse complement strand
TATCGCTCCACGGTTGAAACCGAGGCTTGGGAAGTGCGCAAGGATGGCTCGGTCAAGATCAGCCAGACGATCTATGTGGAGCGCGAAGGCCAGCGCAAGATCGTGTTGGGTGATGGCGGCTCCACCATAAAATCCATCGGCATGTCCGCCCGCAAGGACATTGCGGAAGCCGCGGAATGCAAGGTGCATCTCTTTCTCTTCGTCAAGGTGCGCGAAAACTGGGAGAGTGACCCCGAGCGTTACCGCGAAATGGGATTGAAGTTTCCCAAGGGATAAACGCTTCCCGATAATTTGCAGCGAACAGTGACGGTTTCGTCTTTCTGCAACAGAATGCATACGCTATAGCGCTTACGACATTCTTTCATACCTATGTGGCAGCTCCCCGATGGCAATCACACTTCCCGATGTGCATACACAGGCGGAAACGCTGGTGCAGGCACTTCCCCATCTACAGAAATATGACCAGACCATCGTCGTGGTGAAATACGGCGGTCATGCCATGGGCGACCGCGCGGCGGCTGAGGACTTTGCCGAAGACATCGTGTTGCTGGAGCTTGCTGGCGTGAAGCCGATCGTCGTGCATGGCGGGGGGCCGCAGATCGGCAGGATGCTTGAAAAACTGGGCATCAAGAGCGAGTTTCAAGCAGGCCTGCGCGTAACCGATCAGGCGACGGTCGAGATCGTCGAGATGGTATTGGCCGGCTCCATCAACAAGCAGATCGTCGGCTGGATTGGCGCAGAAGGCGGCAAGGCCGTGGGCCTCTCCGGCAAGGATGGTAACATGGTGGTTGCCGAAAAGGTTCGCCGGACCATCAAGGACCCTGATTCGCTTATAGAGCGCGAGATCGACCTTGGTTTCGTTGGTGAACCCAAGGTCGTCAACCGCGAGGTGCTGGACTCCCTGCTCAGTGCAGAGATCATTCCTGTCCTGGCGCCCGTGGCTCTGGGCGAGGATGGGGCGACATACAATGTCAATGCCGACACTTTTGCCGGGGCCATAGCCGGCGCTATGAAGGCCAAACGGTTGCTGTTGCTGACTGACGTTCCTGGCGTACTCGACAAAAACAAGAACTTGATTCCTGAACTGACAGTGGAACAATGCCGTGAACTCATCGCCGATGGCACAGTTCACAGCGGCATGATCCCCAAGATCGAGACTTGCATCTACGCACTTGAACGTGGCGTGGAAGCGGTCGTCATCCTGGATGGCAAGGTGCCGCACGCCGTGTTGCTGGAACTCCTCACCGATCACGGCGCGGGCACGATCATCCGCCGTTAACCCGATCATGCTGTTGTGTCCTGCAGGCTTCAAGCCTTCAGGCACAACACGATGACAACCCATGATATGCGCCTGATGTCAGCAGCTGCCAAAACCGAATCCAGCTGGACCAGCGTCGGTTCCGCTTTCGCGCATGTCGATACATGGGTGTTCGATCTCGACAACACGCTCTATCCGCCTGACAGCGCGCTGTGGCCACAGATCGATGACCGTATCACCAATTACCTGATGAACCTCTATGGCCTGGACGGCATGGGCGCACGCGGCCTGCAAAAGCATTTCTATCACAAACATGGCACGACATTGAAAGCCCTGCTTGATCTGGGCGATGCTGACCCAGATCACTTCATGGATTTCGTCCACAACATTGATCGTTCCTCGCTGGTTTTCAACGAGCCCCTGTCTATTGCCATCGGGCGACTGCCTGGGCGCAAACTGATCCTGACCAACGGCTCACGCAAGCATGCTGAAGACACTGCAAATGCCCTGGGCATCCTGCACCATTTCGAGGATGTATTCGACATCAAGGCGGCGGATTACATCCCCAAGCCAGAGCCAATTGCCTTTCAGAAGTTTTTTGACAAGCACGGCGTGGAACCCAAGCGCGCGGCCATGTTCGAGGATCTGGTGAAAAACCTCAAAGCCCCCCATGATGCAGGGATGAAAACAGTACTGATCGTGGCAAAGCCTGGCATCAACGACCTGCGTGACGAGTGGGAAAGGCGGCAGCATACGCCTCCCTTCATCGAATATGTCACCGACGATATCACCGGATTCCTGACCGGTCTGCGGATACTCTAAGAGCGCCGCGATTGTCACCTCCTATGGATAGCCAAGTTTTTTGCCGCAAGGGCTTGCCAGCACGACTATCCTTTGGCATAGCGAACTTACCAATTGGCGGACTTCGTTCCGCCTCTTACGGACGCGGGAGTAGCTCAGTGGTAGAGCACGACCTTGCCAAGGTCGGGGTCGAGGGTTCGAACCCCTTCTCCCGCTCCAATCTCTTCAGACATGCAATCTCTTTGAACATGAATGAAAAGGTTGGGCGCGCACCGTTCGCATTTGAGCGGCGGCAAGATCATACTGCCGATCCAAGGGATATCAGTACCAATGACCGCCATCGCACTCACCATCGCAGGGTCTGATTCCGGCGGTGGTGCGGGCATTCAGGCTGATCTCAAGACCTTCTCGGCTATGGGTGTTTATGGTGCCAGCGTCATCACTGCGTTGACGGCACAGAACACGCTAGGCGTACAGGGCATTCAGGATGTCCCCGCCGTATTCATTGCGCGCCAGTTGCAATCGGTGCTGGATGATCTTTCTGTAAACGCCATCAAGATCGGCATGCTGTCCCGCGCCACCACCATCCGCGCCGTGGCCAACGGTTTGAAACAAACAGCAGGCACTCCGGTTGTGCTTGATCCTGTCATGGTTGCAACCTCGGGTGATGCACTGCTGACACCTTCCGCCACAGGAGCGTTGCGCCGTTGGCTGTTTCCTCTGGCAACAATCATCACGCCCAACCTGCATGAGGCCTCTGCCCTCACCGGCTTGCCCATGGCGGCAAACGAAGCTGAGATGGAAGTACAGGCCCGGCTGTTGTTGAAGGACGGCGCCCGCGCCGTTCTGATCAAGGGCGGACATGGCGATGGACCGGAAAGCGTGGATCTGCTGGTATCGGCTGAGGGGACAAAGCGCCTGGCAACAGCCCGGATCAAAACACAGAACGTGCATGGCACAGGCTGCACCCTGTCATCGGCCATTGCGGCCGGATTGGCGAAAGGGTTGCCTTTGCCTGAAGCGTGCCTGCAAGCCAAAACCTACATTACAGAGGCTATTGCACAGTCGCACCGCCTCAAGATCGGCCATGGCCACGGCCCTGCGCACCATTTCCACAAGTGGTGGTGAGAGCGACTTCCCTCCTTTCGAGGTAATTGTCGCAGCCAAGCCTCGTAAAACAAAAATTCTAGAATCAGCGTGATGTCTCAAGGGCTGCTGCGGCGGCCACTTCGACATGGGGAAGGACCGGTGCCGTCGCACCCCGGCTGGTCATGTCAGCATACATCTTCTTGACCATATTCGACGCTGTCTTCTCGAACAGGAAGGGAAACAGCGCATGAGTGAACGCACAGAATGACGCGGCAAACATCCGCCCGGAATAGCGCATGGCATGTCTGAAATGCTGGCCGTAACTCTCGTTCAAGGCTTCCGGATGGGCGATAAACAGCTGCTTTGTGCGCTCGATCATTGCAAATGTCTCCTCTGCATTGTTATTCCTGCAAATCGGGTGAGCATTCATCCCCTCAATTTGGACCATTCAACCCAATAACGGGATAAAATGTTGATTTAATCCCTATCCATGAGATATTCATACCTATGCTTGATATCATTGACAAACGTCTGCTCACTGCCTTGCAGCGCGACACGAGCCAGAGCCTTGATGTTCTGGCGGATAGCGTAGGCATTTCCCGCAACACCTGCTGGCGGCGTGTCGCTCGCCTGGAGGAGGATGGCTACATCCGCAGTCGCGTAGCGCTCATCGATCCCGCCAAGGTCAACCTGGCACTCCCGGTCTTCATCATCGTGCGCACCAGCCGCCACACGCCAGATGCCACGGAGCAGCTGCGCAAGGCTGTCATGGACATCCCCGAAATCATCGGCGCCTACCGCACCGCAGGCGAGATCGACTACATCCTGCAGGCCCGCGTGCCCGATGTGGCGGCCTATGACAGGCTCTACAAGAAGCTGATCGCCCGGCTTGAGATGAGCGACATCTCGGCCAGTTTCGTGATGGAGGAGATCAAGGCTGTGACAGAGCTGCCGCTGGATTTTGCGTGATCACAAATCTCCTCATCCTGAGGAGCCGCGCAAGCGGCGTTTCGAAGGACGCACTATGTCCGCACAGACATTTTCGTAAACCGCAGTCATTGCACACAGATTGTGCGTCCTTCGAGGCTTCGCTGCGCTGCGCACCTCAGGATGAGGAGATCAGTGCGCAGCGTATCGCTTTGGACTCTGCGTATCCCCCTCACATCGTCAACCGCAGTGCCGTGATCTCGCGGATGATGTCCTTGAACACAGCGTCAATCTGTGAGGCATCGCTGACTTCCTTGTACATGGTGGCATCTGTGGCGCAGTTGCGCAGCAGGGCGGCGTTGCCTTCCATCACGCGCACGGTGAACACCTTCACATCCGCAATCGGCTTGCCGTAGGCATCCTTGCGGGACGACTTGCGCTTGATGTCATCGCACATTGCCTTGGTGCTGGTATCGATACCTGCCGTGCCGTCCGGTCCGCCGCAGCCATTGAGGAAGCGGTTTCGGGTGTTGTCACCGTCTGTCAGGATGACCATGTACTTGTCCACATCCGATGCACCAAAGGCCACGCCGCCGCCAATGGGCTCTGACGGGGACAGCGCCGCGATGCCGTAGCGCGCTCCGATGGTGATGTTGGTGCAGCCCGAAGGTTTCATGCTGTCTGCCGCTGTGCGAAGGGCGTTCCAGTTATCGGTCAAAGGCTGCATACGGGCCAGCGATCCGCTGGAGCAATTGACAGCGGGATGAAAGGATTCAGGCCGGGTCATGTCCACGCGCTTGTCGTTGGCTTCAAAGCCGATGCCACGGTCCGTCAGGCAACCGCCCCAAGTGGCCTTTGTAGCCATGCGGCTGCGAATATCGTTAAAACTGCTGTGGCCCGCATCTTCCTTGAAGGCGAGCCAGCTTTGATAGCGATAGGCATTGGGATCAACATTCACCTCGGTATCGAAGGGCACCAGCGCGATCCTGATCATGCCACTGCCAGCAGGGGCGGCTGCTTCCGCCACGTTGATCAGGTTACGTGTGGCCTTTTTCAATTCATCCATCTTGGATAGGCGACCCATCGAGCCAGTGTTATCGAGCACCAGCGCCAGTTCCACCTTGCGTTGGCCCACGCTCGCTTCAGCGGCAGAGCCCACATCCATCCTCGCCACACCAAACAATTTCATGAACGATGTCGGCAAGACACCGGCAGCCGCAACCTGCACCTTCTTGTCCTTGCGGGTGACCGTTATCGGCAGTGTCGCGAGATCATGCCGCTCGCGCAGCACTGCGCGGAAATGAGTTTCTGCCTCGGTACGCAGTTGCGCATCGGACAGCAGCGGCGCGCGCTTGGCCACGGCCAGAACGGTTGAATCGATAGCCAGTTGCAGCGATGTCCGCGCATCGGAGGCCCGGCTGTAATCAATGGCAACCCCCGTGACTGCCATCATGGGCATGAGAGCCAGTCCAAACAGCAGGGCGACGTTACCGTCCTGTTTTCGGACAAGACAGGTTGCCTTGCCGTACAGGTTTGTGCCGAATGTGCGCAGAATACTCATGGATGGTTCTCCTTGCTGCAACCATCGCAAGGGGCGTGCCGTTCAGGCAATTCAGGGCAATCGAAAATAATCGAAGACAAACGACAACAAAAAACCCGGCGTTTCCGCCGGGCTTTTGCATGTTCCTGTGGAGCAGGAATTTATGAAATCAGGCCGCTTCGGCCTCATCGGCCTCAGCTTCCTCGTCTTCGCCCGCAGCATCAGTAGCAGCCTTGGCGCGACGCGGGTTCTTGGACAGGCTCGTCTCGATCTTTTTCAGAGCCTCGGTATCGGTAATCTCGTCAACAGCGGCTATCTCGCTCATCAGACGCTCAAGAGCGGCCTCATAGAGCTGACGCTCGGAGTAGGACTGCTCAGGTTGCGCTTCCGAACGGTAGAGATCACGCACCACTTCCGAAACGGCAATGATATCACCGGAATTGATCTTGGCCTCGTATTCCTGGGCGCGGCGGCTCCACATCGTCCGCTTGATGCGGGCGCGACCGGTAAGCACTTCCAGAGACCGGGTAATGGTATCAGCGTCCGACAGCTTACGCATGCCAACCTGGGTTATCTTGGCGGTCGGGACACGCAATGTCATCTTTTCTTTCATGAAAGAGACGACGAAAAGCTCAAGTTTGAAACCGGCGATTTCCTGTTCTTCGATGGAGACGATCTTGCCCAGACCATGGGCGGGATAAATGATGAATTCGCCTGTCTTAAAACCAAGGCGCTGCTGACCAGCTTTTTTCGTGCTCATACCTGTCCTCGCGATTGATCGCCGCATGATGCCTTCGTTGTGAGGGCACCAACACACAGAGAGTTGGCAAATGGGAAAACGATCCCGTTAGCTGCGA
>JANMLW010000047.1:0-24416 GCA_031372765.1 Hyphomicrobiales bacterium | reverse complement strand
AAACTGGGGCTGCTGTCCTATCTCGTGGCCAATTTCGATCCGGCAGCCGAGCGCGATATCGTTTTTGTGCCGGTTGGCCTCAACTATGACCGTGTGCTGGAAGACCGCAACCTGACGGCAGGCATCGAGCGTGAAGCGGGCGGCAAGAGCAAGAAGGTCCGTGGCTGGGGCTTTCTGCGCTATCTGGGCAAAGCAGCACGCCTTGCCTCCTCAGGCCGGTGGTATCGCAATGGCTATGCCTGCGTATCATTCGGCACGCCGGTTTCGCTGCGGGACTGGACGGCTCGCCAGAAAGTTGATTTTCGCAAGCTGCCTGATGACCAGCGCTTTGCCAGTGTTGGCACACTCGCCAGTGATCTGATGGAAGCTGTGGCTAAAGTCGTGCCGGTGCTGCCGGTCTGTCTCATCGCAACGTTTTTCAGCCAAGCCCCCGGCGAGGCTTTGTCCGAAATCGAGATCAAGGCGAGGGCCGGCGATCTGATGGACAGGCTGCGCACCATCGGCGTGCATGTGCATCTGCCGCGCGGTGATATGGACTATGCCGTGGGTGCAGGGCTCAGGATGCTAACACTGCGACATCTGGTGCTGGAAGAGGAAGGCCTATACCGCGCCAATCCGGATGAAAGCGTGCTGATCGCCTACTACGCCAATGCCATCGCGCATCATGTCATCAAAGCCGTTTAGGCAATGGGCTCAGCGGGCCATCGCCTCCTGCGCCGTGACCAGCCGACGGTTTTCCTCGTCCCAGAAGCGCAGCTTGATGCACGACAGGCTTTCGATGAACGTCAGACGGCGGATGTTGGCGAGTTCGGGATAGTCACGCAGCACTTTCTGCAACTTGTAGAAGGGGATGCGGCTGTAGAGGTGGTGCACGTGGTGTACGCCAATGTTGGCGGTGATCCAGCCGAAGACATGCGGCAGGTCATAATGTGAACTTCCATAAAGCGCCGCTTCTTCAGCAGTCCAGTCTTTGCCTTCTGCCCAGTATGTATCCTCGAACTGATGCTGCACGTAAAACAGCCAGACGCCGATCGTGCCTGTCATCATGATAACCGTCACGTGGACGATCAGAAAAGCCTTCCAACCCACCAGCCAGATCATCAAGCCAAACATCGCTGCTATGGATACGTTTGTACCCATGGCACTGACCCAGAACTTTGCTCCAGACCGCATGAATCCAAATGGCAGGCGCTGCTTCAGAACAAACACAAAAACAGGGCCAATAACAAACATCACGAGCGGGAAACGGTAAACCCGATATGCTATCCGCTCCCATTTGCCCATGGCCCGGTATTCCCGCACCGTCAGTGTGTCTATGTCGCCAAACCCGCGTCTGTCGAGATTACCCGATGTAGCATGGTGTTTGGCATGGCTGTGCCGCCAGACCTGATAGGGCGTCAATGTGATAACCCCCATGATTCGCCCGACCATGTCATTGAATTCGCGTGTTTCAAAAAATGCGCCATGTCCGCAATCATGCTGGATAAGGAAAACGCGCACCACAAAACCGGCTGTGATAAAACAGAGCGGTAGCGACAGCCAGTAGCTGACCGACAACGCGAAATAGGCTGCGATCCAAAAAGCAATCAATGGAATGATCGTAACAGCGATTACAAAAATGCTGCGGCGGGCATCTGCTGAACGGTAGGGAGCCAGCAATGCGTTCCAGTCGCGTTTTACAACGCTGACCAGTGATGAATCATGTGCGTTCAAATCGAGTGCCTCTGTTTATCGCTACATGGCAGATAGGAAAAGATTTGGCAAAGGCAAGCGGTATCGGTTCGCGGTCAAATCGCCACATGGCTGGCGGCCCAGCATGCGAACAGTTAATTCTTGGCCCCGTTCAGGGACTTACCCGGTAGAACCCTCGCGAATGGGTGGCTGGAAAGTGAAGCCCATGTCCCAAGGAAAATAGATCCATGTGTCCTGGCTCACCTCGGTGACAAAGGTATCAACCAGCGGGCGTCCTGCAGGCTTGGCGTAAATCGTGGCAAAATGAGCCTTTGGCAGCATGTCACGCACAACCCTTGCGGTTTTTCCAGTATCGACCAGATCATCCACTACCAGCACGCCCTCGCCGCCATTGGTGCCGGAAATGACACTGTCGATACCCTTGAGCACCTTCAGTTCACCCTGCCCCGTGTAGCTGTGGTAACTGGCGATGCAGACTGTTTCGATGATCTTGATTTCCAGTTCACGCGCAACGATGGCGGCGGGCACCAACCCACCGCGCGTGATGCAGACAATGGATTTGAACGGTCCCTTATCCGCCAGACGCCAGGTCAAGGCGCGGGTATCACGGTGAAACTGGTCCCAAGAAACGGGAAATGCCTTGTCAGGGGAAGGGCCGGCCATGCGTGTTGCTCCAGAACAGACGGCACTCAGGCCGGGACATTGTCACTCTTGAGGGTTGAAATGGCGGCTGTAACGGCAGCAACAGCTGAGGAAACCGCCATCTGATCCTTTCCCCGCACCACGATCTGGTTGCGAAAGCCCCCATTGATGAACGACGGATAGGAGCCGATGCTGACAGCTGGATTGGCAACCGCAACCGCACCAAGAGCTACTGCATAAATGCCTTCCGGCATGCCATTGGCATCGATACTTTCGGCAATCATCCGCACACCCGTGGTCAGCATGGGGGCTGCATGGTCCAGCATGGCCTGCATGATGGACGGCACACCAGCCATAACGATGACATTGCCGAGCTTGAATCCAGGTGCGCGCGAAATAGGGTTTTCCACGAGATCAGCGCCAGCGGGAATACGCGCCATGCGCATGCGAGCCTCGTTCAGTTCCTCGGGCTTGTAGCGCTCGCGCAACATCGCAACAGCCCGTGGATCATGATCGATGCTCACACCAAAGGCCTTCGCCACACAATCCGCAGTGATGTCATCATGGGTAGGCCCTATGCCGCCTGTCGTGAACACATACGTGAAGCGCATCCGCAAGGTGTTCAGCGCGTCAATGATGTCAGCCTCGTCATCAGGCACCACACGCACCTGTTTCAGGTCAATGCCGATATTTGTCAGATATTCCGCGATATAACCAATGTTCTTGTCCTTTGTCCTCCCGGACAGGATTTCATCCCCGATGACAAGGATGGCGGCGGTAATAACGGGTTGGGAAGAGACGGACATTCCGCTTCTTAAGCGGTTGTTCCCGCTTTTCCAAGAGCATGTGGTTCGCTATGAACGGACATTCTGGCGCAACCTTATCAAGGAATTTTCAATGCGGTTTCGCGCTCCCCTTGTCCGGGGACACCTTGTACAGCGCTACAAGCGTTTTCTGGCGGATATAATACTCGAGGACGGCACGCTCATCACAGCCCATTGCGCCAATCCCGGCGCGATGCTGGGCCTGAAAACGCCTGGTTCCGTGGTCTGGCTGGCTCCGGCTGTCAATCCCAAGGCAAAACTGGCATGGTCCTGGGAGTTGATTGAAGCGGATCTGCCTGGAGGATCCCAGCTTGTGGGCATCAACACCGCACATCCCAACCGGCTGGCGGAAGAAGCGATTCTGGATGGCACCGTCAGCGAACTCTCCGGCTATGCCTCGCTGCGCCGCGAAGTCGCTTACGGCACCAACAGCCGTGTTGACATGCTATTGACCGCGCCAGACCGTCCTGATTGCTATGTCGAGGTAAAGAACTGCCACCTCATGCGCGAGGCGGGACTGGCAGAGTTTCCGGACTCGATAACCTCGCGTGGGGCAAAGCATCTGGCGGAGCTTGCTCATATGGTTGCAACGGGTCATCGGGCAGTCATGGTGTTTGTTGTTCAGATGCAGGCGGACCGGTTTTCATTGGCCGAAGATCTCGATCCTGCCTACGCCAAGGCTTTTGCGCTGGCTGCTGCTGCAGGCGTCGAAACAATCGTCTATGGATGCGCAATAACCAAAGACGAGATTCGGGTGGATCGCAGAATAGCTTTTGAGGGCACGTTATCATGAGCAAGATGGAACAAAACCTCACGGGCGTCTGGCACGGGCTCTATTCCTATCAGGCCTACAAGGAGCCGGTGTATTTTGTAGCCACGGTGATTGATGGGGGCAGCTTCATCAGCGGTTCCACCCATGAATCTGCCGTTGGTGAAACTGGCGCTCCGCTCACGCTGTTTGCTTCCCTTGAAGGAAGCTGCCGCGACAAGGTGGTGCATTTCACCAAGAACTATGACGGCCAGAGCGGCTGGGATCATGTGGTCTCCTACATCGGCACACTGAACGAGGATGCGACGGAAATCGAAGGCATATGGACCATCGGGGCGGAGGCAACAGGGCGCTTCCTGATGATCCGCTCAAGGGGTGCTACTGAAACGGTTGTCCGCAAGGCCTATGCCAAGGTGTGACACAATAACAGATGGCCAAAATAGCACTCGCCAAAACAGCGAATCCCGGTACTTTGATACTTGTCGTCAACAACGGAAGGAGGTGATCCAGTGTCTCATTGTTTCAGCATAGGGGAAACCCGCAGCAAAGTCTCCGGATCATGCGTTGATCGAGGGCCTGCAATTCGCTGACGGTTTTCTCGTCATGAACAATGGAAAAGCCACCAGAAATGGTGGCTTTTCTTGTTTAGAGGGGTGATGATGATAAGTCTGTTGCCGATCACAATCTCCTTATCCTGAGATGCGCAGCGAAGCGGAGCCTCGAAGGACGAGGAGATCTGTGTATTGCATGTAGCGCGCCGCTAATTTCGAGGTGCTTGCCGAAGACAAGTTTCGATCATCCCTCAACGCTCATAAATAACATTATTACGGGTTTCACCGACAACCTTGTACCCATGCTCCGCCAGCAGGGCAGGCAGGTCAACATGCCAACGGGCATTGCCACGCTCCATTATGAGAAGGCGCGGCCAGAGGCTTTCAGGCGCTTCCTTGAAAAACGTATCGAGGATCAGATCTTCCGCCCCTTCGGTATCGAGTTTGGCAGCATCAACATGGGTGAAGCCCTCCTCCTCCAGCATGGTCAGCAAGCGCTTGGAGGGCACCTTGATGCTGCCAGCCATTGTCACGCCAGTCATGATCTTGACGCTCGATTCACCGCTGTTTTCGGGATCGACAAACAGCGTCAACTCGCCTTCCTTGTCCGCCACCGCACAGGCAACGGCTTTGACTGTGGAGAAAGGGTTGAGGCGGAGATTATAGACGAGGCGTGCGTAGATGTCCGGCTGGGGTTCTACAGCCAGCACGCGCGCAGTAGGTCCGGCATGGGCAGCGACAAAAACCGAGTAGCCTCCTATATTGGCCCCGATATCCAGAAACACAAAATTCTCTTTCAACCGTGACTTAAGGGACTCAAGCTCAACCGGATCAAAGAATTGCGGTGTGAACAGGATGCGCTTCTCGCAGACATTGCGATATGGCCAAAGCCTCATCCGCGCACCGAGCACTTCCGTGTCAACCGGATCGCCGCCTAGCCTGAAAATGGCAATGCGGCGCAACACAAATGCCGTGCGACGGCTCAACCATGAATCCGTTGCCCTTCGGGATATTTGCAGGATGCTGGCAACAAGCCCCTTTGCCTGAAATGTGCCATATGCCTTGTTAAGATGTCCGGTATCGCTCAAACCATATCCTCTGACCTGGCAGCGCATCAACAACCCTTGCAAACACGGGGTTGGATGAACCGCAAACCTCGGCTATAGCCTGACATGCCTCGAAGACAAACCCGCTATCGCCGATAGATGACAGATTCCACATTTGACGATGATCACCGTTTTTCATGACCCTGACTGACAAACACGACCAGGACAGACGCAAACCGGGCCAGATCAGGCTATATGGCCCTGAGGCTTTTGCATCAATGCACCTGGCGGGGCGACTGACCGCGGAAGCACTTGATGTCATGGTTGGTCTCGTGAAACCGGGCGTTACCACGGAAAAGATTGATCAGACGGCTTTTGAATTTGCAATGGACAATGGCGCCTATCCTGCCACCTTGCAATACCGTGGCTACACGCGCTCCTGCTGCACATCCATCAACCATGTCGTCTGCCATGGCATTCCTGACGACAAACCACTGCGGGACGGCGACATCGTCAACATCGACATCACCCTGATTGTTGATGGCTGGCATGGTGATTCGAGCCGGATGTACATGGTCGGTGATGTGCCGCGCCGGGCTGAAAGGCTTGTGGAAGTCACCTATGAATCATTGATGCTTGGCCTTGTGGCCATCAGGTCAGGCGCGCATCTCGGCGATATCGGCGCGGCCATCCAGCAGCATGCCGAAAAAGAGCGCTGTTCAGTTGTGCGCGATTTTTGCGGCCACGGTGTAGGCCGCCTGTTCCACGATGAACCAAACGTCTTGCATTACGGACGTGTTGGCGAGGGACCAGAGCTTCGATCGGGTATGATTTTCACTGTCGAGCCAATGATCAATCTGGGCCGTCCCCATGTCAAAATCCTCTCGGATGGCTGGACAGCCGTGACACGTGACCGATCCCTGTCTGCCCAGTTCGAGCATACAGTCGGCGTTACGGATACAGGCTGCGAGATTTTTACACTGTCCCCCCGCGGCTGGGATAATCCGGCAGCGATCCGCAATGTCTGAACTGGACGATCTTGTCGGCCACCGGGATCGTTTGCGAACCCGCTTTCGTGTCGGTGGTGCCGACCCGCTACCGGATTACGAATTGCTGGAGTTGTTACTGTTCCGCTCCCTCCCCCGCCGGGACGTAAAACCCATCGCCAAACGCCTGATTGCCCGTTTTGGATCTTTTGCTGAGGTATTGGCGGCACCCGAGGAACGCTTGCGCGAGGTTGAGGGCGTGGGCGAAGGAACAGCCCTTGATCTGCGCATCATTGCGGCTGGAACCCAGCGCATGACCCGTGGTGCCGTTGCCAAAAGGCAGGTGCTTTCATCCTGGATAAGCGTCCTTGAATACTGTCGTGCTGCGATGGCATTTGCAGAGCGGGAGGAGTTTCGCATCCTGTTTCTCGACAAGAGAAACCAGCTGATCGCTGATGAGGTTCAACAACGCGGAACAGTCGATCACACACCTGTTTATCCAAGGGAAATCGTGCGTCGCGCGCTGGAACTTTCAGCAACCGCACTCATTCTTGTTCACAATCACCCGTCTGGCGATCCTACCCCCTCCCCGGCTGATATCCGCATGACCCATGATATCATCAACATAGCCAAACCGATGGGTATCAGCGTGCATGATCATGTCATAGTCGGCAAACAAGGCCATTGCAGCCTCAAGGGCCAGGGCCATATCTGATGATGCTCAAATTCGGGATAAAAAGAGCTTGAAACAGGTATTTTCAGCGCCTGAAGCCGAACCGCTAAGGCTTTTCAATCGTTAAGTAACTTCTTGCTGGCATAACCGGCGTCAGTTGACATAACCGAACGCTGAAATGACGGACCAGAGCAATAAGAACAAGGCCCGCAAGCTGGCTTCGACGTCGGTATTGCCTTTCGCAATTCTCCTGTTTGCCATTCTCGGCGCAGTCGTCATGACGGTTGTCTCCATGGCGCAACGCGCCAGTGACGCAGCCGATGAACGCATACGTCGCGTCATCATCACAGCCATGACGGAAGAGGTCAATCAGGTCGCCCGTGATCTTCGGACGATAGCCGACAACGATCGCCCGATGATCAACCGCTCCACAAGCACCATGAATCAGGCGACAGACAGCGCGATGGAGCGCATTCGTGCCATCGGTGATTTTGACGCGGTTGCCACGGTCGAGAAGTCCGGCAAGTTCACTTCCACCGCCGTACGGCTTACCTTTGGACAGGAAACAGCCGAGCAGCGCCTTTCCAGAAGTTTCGCATGGGCAGGGCAGGAACTGATCGCCCGGATGAAGCCAGGCGCACAGGCTGCTGGCCTGACTGAAATGGTCGGACGTTATTTTGTCGAGGACGGTGTGTTGCGGTTTGTGGCAGCCATTATTCGCCCCCCTGCAGACAACCGCAATGCCGTTGGCGTGATCGCCAGCCGGTCTTTTGACGCTGATATGGTGGTGCGTCTTGGAGCACGCCTGTCAATCCAGAACCTCCATCTCAAAACGGAAGGCCTGACATCGGACATGCCTTCCATCACGATAGCGGCGGCTGATGGATCACCCGCAGCCAGCATCGTCTGGAGCGCAGAGCGCCCTGGTGACCCCATTCTGGAAAGATTGATGCCGGTGGCAGTTTTCAGCTCGCTCGCCATCCTGATCTTCGCATGGCTGTCCTATGCGCATGTTACCCGTGTCACCGCAAACATGCTCCGCAGTGAGGAAAAAGCCAATCATCTGGCTGGTCACGACACGCTCTCGGGCCTGCCCAATCGCCTGCGCTTCACAGAGCATCTGACATCATTGCTGGCCAGGGTTCAGTCTGACAGTGTTGGTCTGGCGGTACTTTTCATCGATCTCGACAAATTCAAGGAAGTTAACGACACCTACGGCCATGCAGCGGGCGATATCGTCCTTGTCGGCTGTGCCGAGCGCATGGCCGGTCAGTTACGCGCCGGCGATTTCCTTGCCCGCTTTGGTGGCGACGAATTTGCCATTATCCAGACAGGCGTTCGCACACCTCTTGACGCCGAAATTCTTGGTCGCAGGCTTGTAGAGGCCATTCGCCCCGCTTTTCAGATCGGAGAGGCGGAAGCCTATGTCGGTGCTTCGATTGGTATTGCGCTTGCCCCACAGAATGGCACGGACACATCCGAACTCATGCGTCTGGCTGACATTGCCATGTATCGTGCCAAGAACGGTGGGCGCAACCGTGCCTGTTTCTTCGAACAGCGCATGGATGACACGTTGCGCCTGCGTAAGGTGGTGGAAGACGATTTGCGTCATGCCATTTCCCGCAATGAACTGGAATTGCATTACCAACCGCAGGTTTCCGCCGATGGGTCACGGATCATCGGTGTCGAGGCGCTGGTCCGCTGGCGTCACCCTGTGCACGGCATCATACCACCGCTTGAATTCATCAGCATTGCCGAAGAGCGTGGCCTGATCGTTCAGCTTGGCGAATGGGTCATCCGCCGCGCCTGCATTGATGCCGCTAACTGGGGCACTATTACAGTTGCCTGCAATGTGTCAGCGATCCAGTTCCGTCAGACAGACTTTGTGCAATCCGTTGCCAATGCACTTGAGGATACCCGCTTCGACCCGGCTCGCCTTGAGCTTGAACTGACCGAAAGCGTGGTTGTCGAAGACGCTGATCAGGCCGAAGCCAGCATCATGGAATTGCGATCAATGGGCGTCAAACTGGCGCTTGATGATTTCGGCACAGGCTATTCAAGCCTGATCTACCTGCGCCGTTTTGCCTTCGACAAGATCAAGCTCGACAAGTCGTTCCTGGATTCGCTGGAAGACACAGGCGAAAGCGCCATCCTCGTGCATTCTGTTGTGCATCTGGGCAGAGCGCTCGGGTTGACCGTGACGGCTGAAGGTGTGGAGACAACAGAACAGCAGCGGTTCCTGCAAGCTGTTGGCTGCCACCTTTTGCAAGGCTATCTCTTTGCCAAGCCGATGCCCGCTGCACAGATGGACGACCTGTTGAGCAAGTCCGATCCTTTTGCGCATGTCGGCAAGGTTGCCTGAAGAATAGCCAAGCGATATTCAAGCCCGGTGTAGCCTCTCCGCATGGATGACGGCAGCGACCAGAACGAGCGCTGCCAGACCCTGGTGCATCAGACCGGCCCATAGCGGCACCACAAGTACCAGCGTGACTATGCCGGTTATGGCCTGCACGACGATTCCACCGGCGACATGCACGGCGCCGCTGGCTGCGGTATGACCTGTTTGACGCAACGTCCACGCATGCCAGAGCGCAAATGCCAGCAGGCCATAGGCCGTCATACGGTGGTTGAACTGGACCAGCGCGGCATTGCTCACGAAATTCTCAATCCATGGTTTGACCACAAAAAGCACATCGACAGCAGGAATGAACGCGCCATCAATCAAAGGCCAGGTGTTGTAGGTCAGGCCCGATTTTGAACCGGCAACCAGCGCACCAAGCCCGATCTGCAACAGCATCAATGCCACGAGTGTCTTGCCACGCCAGGCGCGTGTTGGCGCTGCGATATTTGTCTTTGACCGGACCATCAAGGCGCGGGCTGTCCACACCACACAGACAAGTATGATACAGGCCGTGGTGAGATGCAGCGCCAATTTAACAGGGGCAACCGCGGTCATGCCTTCCTTCAGCCCTGACGCAACCATGATCCAGCCAATGGCACCCTGAAATCCACCCAACAACCCGACAAAAAGCAACCACAGGGCCAGTTTGCCCTTCACAACGCCCCTCAGCCAGAAATAGGCCAAAGGGAGCATATAGGCGATGCCGACAAAGCGCCCGAGCTGGCGATGGCCCCACTCCCACCAATAGATGAACTTGAAATCCCCAAGGGACATGCCCTTGTTGAGCAGCTTGTATTGTGAAATGGCGCGATACTTTTCAAACTCGGCCAGCCATGCCGCTTCCGATAATGGCGGCATCGCCCCCATGAACGGTCGCCATTCGGTGATGGAAAGGCCGGAGCCGGTCAGCCGTGTGGCACCCCCGACCAGCACCATTGCCAGCACCAAAAACGCGATGAGCCAAAGCCATTTGCGTACAGGCGCAAACCCGTCAACATTGGCGACCACAGGTCGCACAGTCTCATGGGGGGCATGGTTCAGGGCGGTCAATAGCTTCTCCGGTTCCAGGATATGCGCATGTGCTGCGACGGCACGCCGCTTGATCTTCACGTTCTACAGGATCAAGTAAGGTCCTGCGGTGCTGACATCAACGGTTCTGCTGTCGCACCCTTTGCAACAGAACAGCCTGAAGGACCATGCCAATGCCCCGTAGAATGCGCAAACTGGTGGGAACTGTGCTCATGCTGGTGTTCGTGCTGGTCTATGCGCTGGCCGTCACGGCACTCGCCGCGCCGATCATGATCAATGCGTCAAACTGGACGCAAGCACTGTTCTATCTCGTCGCCGGTCTGGCATGGGCACCACCTCTCATGCTGCTGATCAGATGGATGGAAGGCGGCAGAGACGATACCCGGCCAACAGGGCCTGTTTAACGAAGTGTCAGTTTCTGCACGCCCTTCAGGGCCATGATGGGCTTTTTCGCGGACAGGATGCGGCTGTTGACCCCCTGCCAGCTTATTTCTCCCGACAGACGACCATATTCGATCTTCGGGCAACGGTTCATGATGACCGTCAATCCTGCGGCCTCGGCGCGGGCCGCAGCCGCATCATGACGAACTGTCAGTTGCATCCAGATGATCTTGGGAAGTGGTTGCATACGCAGCACTTCGTCTACCACACCAGACGCCGCCTCTGACGCCCGGAAGATATCGACCATGTCCACAGGTTCTGCGATATCGGCCAGACCAGGCACAAATATCTGACCGAGAATCGACTTGCCAGCTTTGCCGGGATTGACAGGAATGACCCTGAACCCGCGCTCGATGAGGTATTTAAGCACCAGATAGGAGGGACGCGCCGGGTTATCCGAGGCGCCCACCATGGCAATCGTCTTTACAGAGGTGAGAATGGAACGGATGAGCGGGTCGGAATAGAAATCATGATCGGCCATGGGTCAGATGTGGCGAATGATACCCCGTTGCGCAAGTCAATTGCATAGATGGTTTGTGCGGTAGAACTCAATCAACGTTCAGCTTACGACCCCTGTTGAACAGCCAGAAGGCAGCCCCTGAAAGCAGGACATCAAAATCCGTGATCGATTGATAGAGGCCATTCACCGACAACCGTGGAAGCGCATGCAGATGATTGACATGCTTCGGGAAAAGCACACCCGGCCGAGTTGTCACAGCAGTTGCAAAGCCCAACTCCCCCGCAATTGCAAACTCGCGTTGCCCTGCTGCAACCGGGTCACCTACAGGATAGGCGAGATGCCGGACATCCCGCTGCAATTCACTCTCCAGCAGGCGTCTCGATTCCAGAATTTCATGGCGCGCAGTATCCAGCGTTTGCGGGCCAAGCAACGGATGAGTCAACGTATGGGCACCAATCGAACATAAAGGCTCTCTGGCAAGAGAGCGCAAACCGTCCCAGTCAAGACACAGCGTAGAGGTGCGCAGCAACGGGTCAAGACGGGCTTGCCGAACCAGATCGGAAATAAAACCTGACAGCGCCGGTTCTGGTTGCGCACGCAAGGCAGTATAAATGAGCCTGAAAGCACGCAGCCGCTCCTTGTTGCTGGTGAGTGGCAATATCTGTTCGTGAAACTGCACAGCAGGCAAAACCGAGAGCGCATCCTCAAGGTCCAGCCACCAGAGAGGTGCTGTGGCACCCAGAAAACCCGTTGTGGCAAACACAGTGAACGGTGCTGCATGCTTGCACAACACAGGCAGGGCATGCTCGACAGTGTCGCGGTAGCCATCATCAAAGGTCAGCACGACAAACGGCCGGGCGGATGCCCCCCTGTCCATGCGCTCCGGCATGTCATCAAGCGCAATGATATCGTAACCGCGCGCTTTGACATGGGTCAGAACCGTATCAAGATAAGCCGGCGTGATTTCCAGAATGCGATGCGGATCAAAACGCTTCGCAACATAGGGGCGCACATTGTGAAACATCAGAATGGCGCCACAACCCCGTGTCATGGGCGCCATCAATCGTGCAGCACCGAATACGGACAAGGTTGAGAGGCCTGCACGGAAGAGCAAATGTTTCAAATCAGCCACTGTCTTCATCCTGTTGGCAATAACCGTGACAG
The DNA here is from genome assembly GCA_031372765.1 of Hyphomicrobiales bacterium. Classification (GTDB taxonomy): domain Bacteria; phylum Pseudomonadota; class Alphaproteobacteria; order Rhizobiales; family Beijerinckiaceae; genus JADCCX01. The sequence continues at coordinate 11,738 of JANMLW010000047.1, read as the reverse complement.
CATTGAGTTGAAGTTCCGTTGCCGCATCGCATTTTAGGTCGACATTAATCTCGCCATGCGATCCCTTGTCGGTAGACAGCGCAAGGAACAAACCCACTTTGCATTTGATCACCCATGCCGGATTTGCCGATCTTGAAGCGTTGTGGGGCCGCTTTGAGCAGAACGGCACGGCAACGCCCTATCAAACACGGGCCTGGATACAGAGCTGGAGCGAGACAGTCGCACCCGTCATCGGCATGAAGCCGCTGCTTGTGACACTGACGGACGATAGCGGTACGCCTCTCGCCATTCTTCCGCTTGGTGTGCAGGTGCAGCAAGGTGTCAGGGTCGTGCGGTTTCTGGGGGGCAAGCATGCCAACTACAATATGCCGGTGTTTGGCGATGGTTGCATGCAGCATATACCGCCGGATACTCTTGCGGCAGCCTTGCAGAACTTCGGCAAAACGCAGGGCATAGACCTTTATGTGTTTGATAATCAGCCACGGTTCTGGAGCGGATATGCCAATCCCCTTGCAAGCCTCAAGGCGATGCCAAGCCCCAGCAGTGCCTGGAAATGCGCGTTGAAGACCGATGCGGATGCGATGATCAGCGCGCTCATGTCATCCGAAAGCCGCAAGAAATTGCGGAACAAGGAGAAGCGCCTGTCTGAATTTGGCGCAATAACCTATAGGCAAGCGACCACCCCGGAAGAAGCCACGCTTTATTTATCCACTTTCTTGCAGCAGAAAGCTGCCCGCTTTGCCACATTAGGTATCGATAATCCATTTGCAGAGAATGGGGTTCAAGCCTTTCTGTCTGAGGCTACGAAAATTGGGACAACGAAGATTGGTGCTGAATACAAGCCATGCATCACCCTGTTTGCCATGCTGAGCGGGGAGCGCATTCTGGCGGTGTTTGGTGGTTCTGCCCATGCCGGACGATACACCGGCATGTTCACATCCTTTGATACCGGCCCGGCCGTATCCAGATTCAGTCCGGGCGATCTCCTGCTGATGAACCTCATCAGGTACCTGTGCGGTGCGGGACTGCACACCTTTGATCTGGGGACAGGTGAAGCCGCCTATAAGAATGATTATTGCAACATTGAGGAACCGCTGGTTGATTGCCTGCTGCCCGTCACGTTGAAAGGTCAGCTGGCGGTACGCGCTCTTTCAATAAAGCAGCACATCAAGCGCCGGATCAAGCAGAGCGAAGTGGCCATGAGCGTGCTCAAGCGGTTGCGAAAGCTCCGCGCGCCCTGAAAGACTCAGGCCTTTTCGCTAACGACTGGAGCGCCCGCGCTGACGATGAAATAATTGCAACCTGGCAGCATCGCCTTGGCATTGTCAGTCCGTGGGTCTTCAAGATCATCTGAAGCGACAAGCACGGTCAATGTCAGGGCGCGGGACAGGGCGGCTGTGCCATCGGTCATCACGCCACCCAGGGCCAGCGCATAGTCATAACTGCCGCCCAGCCCCTTTATGGCCGTGGACAGGTCCTGGGCCTTGATCTGATGCGGATCAATGGAGAGTTTAGCGGTTGGTCCGCGTCGGCTGAGGATCGATTCCAGCTTGCGCATGGTCCCCATGGCAAAGTTGCCTCCCTCGACCGCGACAACCAGAATGGAAACCGGGCGTCCGCGAATGAGTGCGGCCTGAGCCTCATCAGCCACTTCCATCAAGGGATCATAGGCGTCCTCATGTGTCATATCGTCCAGGGACGCTGTGCTGGCGACAAACGAAGGAGCCACAAGCTCCGGAACCACAGAAGCCTGTGCCACAGGCAAGGTTTCCGGTGCAGCACCCGTGGATAATCGCTCTGAGTTGTCACCACGAGTCGACATATAGGATGGCGCAGCCGCATCATTGGTATTGCCTGCATTCAGCACTTCGCCAAACCGCCCGAGAGCAGCGTGCATGGCACTGACGGAGTCGGGAACCCTGTTGGAAAAAGACTGACCTGCAGTGACTGCCGGAGCAGGAAACACTGTATCCTTGGCATGAGGCTCTGCACGCTTGGGTGTCTCGGTTTGTTGCACACCCGCGCCATTCGGTGACGCAGCGCCGTAGCCTGGAACCGTATTCATCAGCGCGGGATTCACAAAGCCTGGATTCACAAGGCCTGTATTCACAAGGCCTGGAAACATCTGCGCCATCATCTGCGGCGTCATCATCGGCATCATGGGATAGTTTGGAACCACTTCGGGGGCAAGACGAACATAGACACGATCGGATAAAAGCGCCCGCATAAGAACCCAGAAGAGGGACAGCACCAGTCCGGCAAGGGTGGCAATCAGTATGATCGGCAGTTTCTTGGGAAATGTCGGATTGCTTGGCACCATCGCGCGCGAAACGATGCGGGCATCAGCCGCTACAGCGTTATCGCTATCGCGCACCGAAGCATCGCGGTAGCGGGCAAGATAATTCTCCAGCTGCTCGCGCTCGGCTTTCGCTTCACGCTCCAATGCGCGCAACTGCACTTCATTCTCATTGGCGGAGCCGTTCAGTTTCTTCTGCTGGTCCAGTTCGCTCTGGCTTGCAACAACACGTGCACCTGCGGCACGTGAATCATTGTCGAGCGCGCGAGCGGCGCGATCTGCTGCGGCGCGGATCTGCTCTTCCAGCCCCGTCAACTGCGCATAGAGTTCCTTGATGCGGGGATGCTGCGGCAACAGCGTGCGCTCTTCCTGTGCGATCTGGGCCCGCAACGTCGCGCGTGTTTCAAGCAGGCGGCGCACAACCTCGTTGTTCACCACTTCCGAAACCTCGAAAATACGGCCTTGCCGTACAGCTTCGCGGATCAATCTGGCACGAGAAGACAGGTCAGCTTGCTGGGCACGGGCAGCAGCGAGTTGCGTGTTGAGTTCGGACAATTGCTGAGACGAAATGTTGTTGTTTTCAGTGCCGACCAGAAACAGGCCATTCTCGTTGCGGTAGGCCTCGACCTTGGATTCTGCCACACCAACGCGCTGACGCAACTGCTCGATGGTGCGCGACAGCCAATTACCGGCGGACTGGGCAGAACCCTTCTTGGCTTGCTCCAGCTGCCGGATGTATTCCTCTGCAACCCCTTGCGACATCTTCGCCGCAAGCTCAGGATCACGGCTCTGGAATTCGATCGCCAGAACGCGGGATTTCGCCTTGCCGAAAACCTTCAACTTGTCGAAATACTTTTCCATGACCCGTTCTTCGGGCGAAACATTGGCCGGATTATCCAGCACACCGAACATGATCAGCGTCTTTGTAACCGGATCGACGCCATCCATCAGACTGTCGAACTCGCGCTTTGATCCCAGATCAAACTTCTTGATCATGGTGCGGGCAATATCACGGGACATGACAAGCTGGACTTGGCTCAGCACAGCATCCTGATCGATCAGTGGATCCTGGGTACGTCCACTTTCGCGGCCAATCCGGGTATATTCGGTGTCACGGCTTTCCAGAAAAACGCTGGTTTCAGCGGTAAAACGTGGCTTGAGCACATTGACGGCAACCACCGACAGAACCAGCGAAACAGCCGTACAGATCAGGACAAGCCATTTGCGTCGGCCGATTTCCCGGAACAGGGCAACAAGATCGATCTCGCCCCTGTCCACAGGAGGAGAATGCATACCCTGATCGGTTGCTGACTGACGCATGACCTAGAACCTCAACACACGAAACACGAAGAAGCGGTATCACGCCTCCACTTCATGCAAATTCGCACATTATGGTTTCTGCCCCGTTAATTGCCTTGGTTATTAAAGCGTGACGCCAAAACTTTTTTAACCATACCCGTGGTAGCACTGTGACAGGATTAACAGTCGTGTCGTGTCATGAAGCGTATCTCAACAGCCTTAGCCCTTGTTTCTGCACTTGCTCTGGCGGGATGCAGTCACCATCGACCGCAAGCCTTCTCCGAGGTTCTCGCGTCAACACTGCATGAGCCTTACACCCTCGCCAATGGAGACCGTTTGCGTGTCATCGTCTTTGGTCAGGACAGTCTCTCCAATTCCTACACAGTGGATACGGTCGGTCACATCTCGATGCCGTTGATCGGTGCGGTGAATGCCAAGGGTCAGACCACAAAATCTCTGGAAGACCAGATCGCCGGCAAGTTGCGGGGCGGATTCCTGCGTGAACCGAAAGTTTCTGTTGAGGTCGAACAATACCGCCCCTTCTTCATTCTGGGTGAAGTGACCACCTCGGGCCAGTTTCCGTTTGTCAACGGAATGACTGTGCAGACCGCTGTCGCCATTGCGGGCGGTTATCAGCCCCGCGCCAATCGCCACATGGCGGAGGTTACCCGGATGGTGAATGGTGAGGTTGTGACGGGACGCGTACCACTCGATGCTCCTGTGCGCCCCGGTGACACAGTCACGATCGTCGAGCGATATTTCTGATGCGCATTATCCATATCTTTCGGGCACCGATTGGTGGTCTGTTCCGTCATGTCATTGATCTGGCCAAAGAACAGGCACGCCGCGGCCATGATGTAGGTGTCTTTTGCGATTCCACATTTGCCGGTGAGCGTAATGAGGCCTTGCTGGCAGAACTGGCAACCAGCTTGACGCTCGGTGTCGAGCGCTACCCTATGCATCGCAATCCTCATATCAGTGATATTGGAGCGCTGAGATGCATTGCTGCTTTCTGTTCCCGCGTGAGTGCTGAAGTGATGCATGGCCACGGTTCAAAGGGCGGGTTCTATGCGCGCCTTGGTGGCGTTATCGGCAGCAAGGGGCCTGTTCGCACTTACACGCCCCATGGTGGCAGCCTAAATTACAAGCCGGGGTCGTTCATCCACAAACTTTACATGGGAATTGAGCGCATACTGGAAAAAGGCACGGACCTATTCCTGTTTGAAAGTCAGTTTGTAGCAGACCGCTTTGCTGAGTTCGTTGGCAGCACGACAGCGTTGACACGCATTGTTCTTAACGGCCTCCACAAAGAGGAAGTCCAGCCCATCACAGCCAAGAAAGATGCATTGGATTTTCTTTACATCGGTGAATTTCGTTTCGCCAAGGGCATCGATAATCTGTTGCTGGCTATGAGCAAACTGAAGCAACTGCGCACCCAGCCGCCAACGCTTGTGCTTGTCGGTCAGGGTCCGGACGAACAGGCCTTGCGTGAGCAGGTGGCACAGCTTGGTCTTGATCCCTTCATCAGCTTTCACAAGCCAATGGCCGCCCGTGAGGCCTTCAGCCTTGCACACACCATGATTGTTCCTTCGCGTTTCGAATCGATGCCCTATGTCGTGATCGAAGCCGCCGGAGCCACAATTCCCCTGATTTCGACGGATGTTGGTGGTATTCCCGAGATCTTTGGTGACGAACGTGAGCGCCTGATAGCGGCAGATGATATTGAGGCGCTGGTTGCAGCAATGCAAGCGGCGCTTGATTCCAGTCATGCTCAACGCATGGAACCTGCCATTCGGCTTGCAAGCCATATCGAAGAGAACTTTTGTGTCCTGAAAATGACGACGACTGTTCTGGATGCTTACACCGCGGCAGCGATTGGCAAGGTTCATCCAGAGAGCAAGATTGTGGCGCAAGCCAGTAACAACGCCACCCATTGAACCTGAAGGCCATGGTGTGCCCGACAAGGTAAAAAACAAGAAAACAGTAAAGTCAGCCCATAAGGCTGAAAAGAACATGCACGTCCAGCTTGCAGAAGCGGCAGTCAATCTTCACCCTGTTAAATCAGTTTCACCCATCGTGCTTTCTGGCCTCTGGAGGCTCGCAGAAGCCACACTGATCGGCGCGGTTGGTGCCTTCGTTTACTGGTACTATGTGCTGCCGCAAGTCGGCTGGCAGCCAGCCTATTCGCTGGCTATACCGATGATTGCGCTTCTGGCCATTGTCATGCTGCAAGCCTCGGACTCCTATGATATTGCGGCATTTCGCGCTCCTTTCCAGCAGCTTCCGCGCATTCTGGCTGCCTGGGCCATGGTCTTTCTTCTGGCCTTCGCTGTGGTGTTTTTCCTGAAGCTGGAAGGCACGTTCTCGCGCGTTTTCATGGCCACCTGGTTTATGGGCGGCATCGCGGCTATTTTCCTTGCCCGCATCCTGTTTTCCTGGCGCATTCGCAGTCTGACCCGGCGTGGTTTACTTGACCGGCGTACCGCCATTGTCGGCGGTGGGGAAGCTGCGGAACAGATGATCCGCGCACTCAAGGCTGATCGTCAAAGCGACCTGCGGATCGTGGGGGTTTTTGATGACCGCTGGGACGACCGCTCCCCGGATGTGCTGATAGGGTATCCCAAACTCGGTGGCGTGGACGATCTGGTGGAGTATGCGCGCCACGCACGGCTTGATCTGGTTATTTTCACGCTGCCAATAACGGCCGAGGCCCGGTTGCTGCAGATGCTGAAAAAGCTGTGGATCCTGCCAATCGATATTCGACTGGCAGCCCATACGCAGAAACTGCGGTTTCGCCCGCGCAACTACTCCTACATCGGTGGTTTGCCTGTCTTCGATATGGCTGACAAACCGATCGCCGATTGGGATGTCGTGTTGAAGTATCTGTTCGACAAGATTGTCGGCAGCCTGCTGCTTATCCTGCTGTTACCCGTCATGCTCATCGTCGCCATTGCAGTCAAACTGACTTCTAGAGGACCTGCCCTGTTCAGGCAGAAGCGCTACGGTTTCAACAATGAACTGATCGAGGTCTACAAATTCCGTTCGATGTTCGTGGAAGCCAGTGACGCTACAGCTTCTCAGCTTGTCACGAAAGGCGACCTGCGCGTAACTCCGCTTGGACGCTTTATCCGCAAGACATCGCTTGATGAACTGCCACAACTGTTCAATGTTGTCTTCAAGGGCAATCTTTCCATCGTCGGACCGCGCCCACACGCGGTTCATGCAAAAGCTGAGAACCGCCTTTATGATCAGGTCGTGGATGGCTACTTTGCGCGTCACAGGGTCAAACCCGGCATAACGGGCTGGGCGCAGGTAAACGGCTGGCGGGGCGAGACCGATACGCAGGAGAAAATCCAGCGTCGTGTCGACTATGATCTGCAATATATCGAAAATTGGACGCTCTGGTCCGATATCGCCATTCTCGCGATGACCCCGTTTTCACTCATCAAGACGGAGAATGCGTATTGAGCACCTCTTACGCCCCTGATGGCATGCGGTCGGCCCCATTGGAGGGTGCGGTTACACGTCGCTATACGCTCACCAAAGCGGCGATTCGCAATGCCGCCGTATGGTTGCTGTTCTTCTCCGGCTTCATGGTGTTCATTGAGCCAGCCCCCTTCGAGATTGCCTTTGCAATTGTGGCACTGGTTTTTGTCACAACGGGACTGAAGATCAGCCTCGTTTTCCTGCCCATGATTATCCTGCTGATCCTTTACAATATCGGCGGCGGCCTGTCGCTGATGAACGTACTGGATGAAACACGCGCCATCTGGTTTGTGGTCATCTCCGCCTACATGGCCCTGATGGCCATCGTCATCGCCTGCATCTTTTCAGAGGATACCTTGCGCCGTCTGGAGTTGATGAAGAGCGGCTACGGGCTGGCTGCCGTCATTGCCTCGATATGTGGCATCATGGGATACTTTGATATCGCTGGCACGTTTGATCTTTTCACCCGCTATGGCCGCGCCATGGGGCCGTTCAAGGATCCAAACGTCTTCAGCACCTTCATCATCCTGCCTATCGTTCTGATCATTCAAGGTTTCTTCCTTGGTACCCACAAGCGGCCTGTAATGGCCGGTGGCATGCTGATGATCATGATGACAGGCCTGTTCCTCAGCTTCTCGCGCGGCGCATGGGGCGTGGCTGTTGCCGCCGTCTTGATGTGTGTGGGCCTCAGCTTTGTCACCGCCAACTCCGGTAAAACCCGCATGCGCATTATCATGATCGGTGTTCTGGGTATCTGCCTGTTCATCATCCTGCTGGCGATTGCATTGCAGTTCGAGGCTATCCGTTCCACCTTCGAAGTGCGCGCTTCCTTGAATCAGGACTATGATCAGGGTGAAACCGGGCGCTTTGGCAACCAGCGCCGCTCCATACCCCTGTTGCTGGACCTGCCCAACGGGTTTGGGCCCACCTTGTTCCGCGACATCTTCCCGGAAGACCCACATAACACCTTCCTCAACGCCTTCGCCTCCTACGGCTGGCTGGGCGGCCTCAGTTATTTGACCCTGATTGCCACCACAATGATGGCTGGCTGGACGATGGTGTTCAAGAAGACACCTTGGCAGCGTGAGGCAATCGCCATCTGGTCATCGTTCTTTTTCCTGATGTTGCAGGGATTGCAGATCGACACTGATCACTGGCGCCATTTCTATGTGCAGCTCGGCCTTACGTGGGGCTTGCTGGTAGCGAGCCAACGCTATCTGGCATCACGGCCAGTTTACCCAATGCCGACAATGGAATGGCCAGGGTCGACAAGCCAAACAGGCCGATGACCAACCAGATCGCGGCATCAAAACCGTAACGGGAAGCAACCACGCCACCCAGCAGCGCACCAACAGAGCGGATGCCATAGATAGCCAGCTGAATGACGGCTCCTACCCTTCCAAGCAATCCCGCCGGAGTGACCAGCTGGCGAATGGTATTCTGGCAGACAAACCAGATGATGGGACCAAAACCCAACAGCAGATACAGCCCGACGGAAGCAGCCAGATTGCCAAGCTGTGGTGCGAGCAAAAGCAGCGTCACAGCAAATGTCGAACTGGCCGGACCAAAGAACAGCAGAAACCGCGGCGGCAGCTTCGTCATCGCCCAAGTCGCCGATAAGGCAGCCAGAATGGAGCCGACGCCCATTGCCGATTGTGCAAAGCCGATGCTGTCCGCCGTCAGGTCCAGACGTTTCAGGGCGAACGGCACAAAAATGGCCGCCAACGCCAGAAACGCCATGTTCCACGCCAGTGCACAGATAACGATACCGCGCAGCAAGGCTTGTCCGCGCACGAAGGCAAAGCCCTCGCGGATTTCCTGAATCGGCGCGCGCCTACGTGGCGGCGGAGGGGTCTGGTCAGGAAAACCGGCAGCTAGCAATAACCCTGCAAGTGCCAGCATCGCGCCCATCAGAAACCCGGCCAGTGGATACCCCCGCGCGATGAACAGGCCCATAAGAAACGGGCCCAGCAGCATCGCGACAGACTGAATCATCTGCAACCGCGCATTGGCCGGCCCAAGTTCTGGTCCTGATTTAAGGCTCTGCACGCTGGCCCCTTCCGCCAGAAATCCGATGACGGCGGCACAAGCTGTGAGAAAGGCTCCAAATGTGAAAAGCACAGGGCTCGCCAGCCAATAGCCGATCAAAAGCACGCCGAAGCCTATGACTGACACCAGCAGTGCCCGGCGCAACCCCTGCAAAGGCGCAATGCGGTCGATCATGACGCCCGCGGGCAAGGACATGAACAGCCAGGCCGAACCCTGCGCCGCCACCATGGCGCCTATCTGGTCCTCGCGCAGATCAAATACCGCAGCGCCAATTAAAGGAACGCCTGCAACGACAAGCTGATCAGCATTGCGGAAGCTGGCAGATACAGCCTGCAAACGTTGGAAAGGATGGGATAGCATGGTCACTTTCGGGGATGTGACCGTCTTTATCCCGATCCCGAACGTCGCACGCCACCCGAAAGTTGCTGATACACACAAATCCTTCAACCATGTGCATTGTGGATCATTCCATCAGTGCTATCCTTGCTTCTGATGATTTGTCTGCCAAGGCCACCGCATTGAGCCAGATTCCGCGTGATACACCGCAGTTCTATCTGACATCGCCCACGCCTTGCCCCTATCTGCCAGGGCAGACAGAGCGCAAGGTCTTCACGCATCTTGTGGGCAAGCGCTCGCGTGACCTCAACGACATGCTGACGCAGGGCGGTTTTCGCCGTAGCCAGACCATTGCCTATCGCCCCGCCTGTGACGCCTGCCGTGCCTGCATCTCCGTGCGTGTGGTGGTTCAGGACTTCACCCCCAGCCGCAACATGCTGAAGGTGCTTAAGGCCAATGCCGACATTATCGGCACCATGCAATCCAACAAGCCGACTTCCGAGCATTACGCGCTGTTTCGTAGCTATCTCGACTCGCGTCACGGAGTGGGTGGCATGGCGGACATGACAGTTCTGGATTTTGCCATGATGGTGGAAGACAGCCATGTTGAGACAGAGATCGTGGAGTATCGCAGGCGCGGTCCCGACAGTAGTTTTACCGGCAAGGGTGAAGGGCCACTGCTAGGCGTATGCCTGACGGATGTGTTGGGTGATGGCCTGTCGATGGTCTATTCTTTCTTCGAGACTGAGGAAAAAGACCGCTCGCTTGGCACCTTTATGATCCTCGACCACATCACCCGTGCCCGTTCCCTAGGCCTCAAATACCTTTATCTCGGATATTGGGTGCAGGGCTCGCAGAAGATGAACTACAAAGGCCGCTTCACGCCGCAGGAGCGATTGATGCCGGAAGGCTGGGTGCGGGTGGAGTAAAGTGGATTGTCAATCAGACGATCGCGTTACTCCAGTCCACTACAGCCAGGCCCTCTACACGGCTGAATTCGCGGGTGTTATTTGTGACAACAGTCAATCCCCGTGCCAAGCCCTGCCCTGCTATCAGGACGTCCAATGGTCCTATCGGCGTTCCAGCGCGCTTCAGTTTTGCATCAATGACACCAGCTGCTTGCGCATCGCTGGCATCAAAGGGAAGTACTGGGAAGCGTAAGGATGTCAGTGCCATCAGATTGCGTTCCAGTTTATCTGGCAATCCACGATGCGCACCGCTCAAGAGTTCGGACATCACAATGGCTGATGTTGCGACATCAGAGACTTTCATTCGACGCAAATGCTCGGCAACAGCCCCATCTCGTGGATTTTTCAGGAGAAAAATGACTGTGTTGGTGTCCAGCAGAAAACGCATCAGAAAAACAGCTTGTCCACTTCAGGGCGATCCTGCGGGCGCTGATCGCGCCCGTCAGCCATGAATTCAGGATCAACAGGACAAAGGGTGTCCAACCACGCCCAGTCATCAGTCATAGCCGCTTCAATGATCAGTGTCTCCCCAACCTTACGGATGGTGACATTCTCACCCTTCATTCGAAACGCCTTGGGGATGCGCACAGCTTGTGAGCCACCGATGGTGAAGAGCTTGGCCTTTGAAGAGAGCATGTTGACACTCTTGAAATAAGTTATACTAAATAGTATATCTTTTTATAATCTTGTCAATCACACGATCAACCTAGATCGGGTACATGCGCAATCGCCCGCCGCACATTGGCAATAACCGCATCAGCTTTCATGTAGCCATTGCTGATCGGATAGGCAGCCTTTCCCTTGAGCAATACTAGGGCGGGAAAACCATTGATCTGGAACCGTTGCGCCAGTTGAAAATCAGCCCGTGTTGCCTGTTTCATGGCATCCGATTGAAACGCTTCCTTGAAGGTCTCGGGTGGAATTTCGAACTCGCCAGCATAGGCCGCCAAGAGGTCCACGTCCCGAATATCCTCGTTCAAGGCGAAATAGGCCCGCTGTATCGCGTGCATGTAGGAATAGGCCGCCGCGAGATCAAACGACCGCATGGTGACCACCGCACGCGAGGCTGGCTCGGTATCCATAACATTGCCTACGCGCTCGTAGAAGGCCCAGTCAAACGGCTGGCCGCTGGCAGCCTTCACCTGTTCCTGGTACCCACGATATCTCGGTTTCATGGGGTCCGTATGCTCCTCGGTGTTGAAGGTCCGAAGACCGCCAGCCTGCAGGATTAAGTCAACTTCCTCACCCACTTCAAGCAGCACGCGGTTCATTTCCGGCGCGAAACCGTAGCACCACGAACACAT
>JANMLW010000064.1:0-55130 GCA_031372765.1 Hyphomicrobiales bacterium | reverse complement strand
GCGGTTGGGAAAGGCAAGCCGAAACGGCAATTGATGGTAATCGACAAAACCCTGCAAGCCGCGTGTGGTGCCAATACCCGCCGGGCCGTACCACATCATTTTTGGGTGCCAGTGAGCCTTTTGCGGCATGGCGAGCAGTCCGTCACGACCGCCCCTGGCTTCGTCGTTATAGTCACCCAATGTCTTGTGCATGGCCAGTGTCTGGGCAATGCTACGGGCTGACAGGCTCGCATCCTGCGGCGTCAGCACGATGCCGTCTGCCGTCAGCGGTCCCGGCCATTGCTCCTCCGTGCCCATGCTGGGAGCGATGGGCCAGAACCCGGCCTGACGGATCACATCCAGCACATCGATCAACACGGTGCTTTGCGCAATCCTGCCTTCGCTCATGACGTGAAATTCGCCGTAGCGGATATAGATCGGCCTGCCGGTCGCAGGAATTGTCAACCAGTCGTGGCGGAAGGTACCACAGTAGTGGCCAACGGCTCCGACAATATCGGTTCCGTAAGAGTGTCCAGCGATCAGGATATTGTCGCGTCTCTCAAGGTCGGGAAAGGACTGCAGGAGCGGTTTCCAGACCGTGGCCTCGACCGCGTCGATGCCCTGCATCTCGTTCAGCGGATGAGAGCCACGCCACTGTGTTTGGGGGTGATAGGCCATCTCCAGGTGTTTGCGCAAGTTGCCCGGCGTCGACTCGGCAACCGCAGAAAGCGCCTTCTGCACGAACAGCTTGTTGGCGATATGAAGGGCGTTGTCAGACATCAGGAAGAACCATACAGCCGGTTATGCCAGCACCGGGATTACTTGGGAAATGACACAGATGAAGCGGTCTTGCATACGTATTCACTATCTGTCAAGATAATGACCTCGGGTTGAAAGTCAGGGAGTCTTTCAACCAGTGGTAAGGGTTATTTCGCTTGTCTGGGAGGGCAATGACCGATGGTCGACGTTTCATTGCGCGGGGTCAGCAAGCGTTGGGGCACAACCTTCGGGGTCAAGGCGATTGACCTGGAAATAGCCGATCGCGAATTCATCGTGTTCCTTGGCCCGTCGGGCTGCGGCAAGACAACGACGATGCGCATGATCGCAGGACTTGAAGATCCATCAGATGGCGAAATCCGCATTGGCGGCCGTGTCGTCAATGATCTGGAACCCAAGGATCGCGACGTGGCCATGGTCTTCCAGAATTACGGTCTTTATCCCAATCTGACAGTCTACGAGAACATCCGCTTTCCCCTCAAGGTGCGCAAGGTGGACGCGCAAACCCACCACACCCGCGTGTTGAAAGCAGCTGCCATGGTGGAACTCGGCGACCTGCTGGAGCGCCGCCCGCGTGAGCTTTCCGGCGGCCAGCGGCAGCGTGTGGCGCTGGCCCGCGCCATCGTGCGTGAACCGGCGGTGTTCCTCATGGATGAACCCTTGTCCAATCTTGACGCCAAACTGCGCGTTTCAACCCGTGCCCAGATCAAGAACCTGCAGCATGAGCTCAAGGTCACGACCATTTATGTCACCCATGACCAGATCGAGGCGATGACACTGGCGGACCGTGTGGTTGTCATGAACAAGGGCGCCTTCCAGCAGGTTGGCACACCGACGGAAATCTATGACCGGCCAGCAAACACCTTCGTGGCGGGTTTTATCGGTTCTCCGGCGATGAACCTGATTGACGGGGACATCAGCGGCGGGATTTTCACAGCGCCACAGGTTTCCATTGGCGGCTTGAGCAAGACGCACACCGGCAAGGTGACGCTTGGGTTCCGCGCAGAGGATGCACAGCTGGCGACAGCCAAGGGTGAGGTCAACGCGCAGGTCTACAGCATCGAACTGCTGGGCGATGCCACCCTTGTCTCTGTCCGCTCCGGTCCATCACTGATCGCCCTTAAGGCACCCAAGGAATTCCGCGCCAATATCGGCGACAGTATCGCTTTCACGGTCAGACCTGCGGTCTGCCATCTTTTTGCACAGGGCAGCGGAGAGCGCCTGTGAGCATACGTCATTACTCTGATTCAATCACGTCGAACCACACACGGAGAACAACCATGATCAAGAAAACAATCGCAGGCATCACACTGTCGCTGATGATGTCGGTATCGGCGCATGCCGCCTGCTCGTTCCAGAACACGGTTCCGGTGAAGTCACTGACCGCAGCTTTTGAGGCCTGGAAAGCCGTGACATCCGCAATGGGCGAGTGCGGCAATGTGCAGGCGGAACTCGACCAGACCTTCCGCACCAAGCAGCCAGCGGCTTTCGCGGCCAATCCGTCGCTCTATCATCTGGGCGGTGTCGCCAACGGCACGCTCGTTCCCCTGCTCAACGCCGGGTCCATCCGCCCGCTGGATGATCTTGTGGCGAAATACGGCAAGCACCTGACGCCAAACCAGTTCATCAAGGTTGATGGCAAGATCATGGCTGTAGCGATGATGGTCAACGCGCAGCACTTCATGTTCCGCGAGGATGCCTTGAAGGACGCCGGCATCGCACCGCCCAAGACATGGGATGAAGTTCTGGCCGCGGCTGAAAAGCTGAAGGCCTCAGGCAAGTTCCAGTATCCATTGGGTGCCACGATGAAGGCGGGCTTTGATATCGGCCAGGACTTCATCAACATGTTCTTTGGCTATGGCGGCACCTTCGTCAAGGCTGACAGCACCCCCAGCGTCAATTCGGAAGCGGGTGTGAAGACCCTGACCATGATGAAGCGTCTGACCGCCTACATGGACCCAGAATATCTGGTGTCGGATTCGACCTTCGTGCAGAAGCAGTTCCAGCAGGGCAAGATCGCCATGGCAAACCTCTGGGCGTCACGCGCCGGTGCGCTTGATGATCCCAAGGAAAGCCAGTTTGTCGGCAAGATCGCCATGGCTGCCGCACCATTGGCCATGGCCGGTGGCAAGCCTGCCACCACGCTTTGGTGGGATGGTCTGGTAGTGGCCAAGAACATCCCTGATGCAGAGGCTGATGCGGCTTTCCGCGTGGCAATGGAAGGCATCGACGAGGAGATGGTGAAAGCCAACAACGCGGCGGCCGTCTGGCTGGTTAAGGGCTATGTGCCAAACCGGCTGGCAGGCGGTGCCATCGCTTCGGCGGATGGTGGCGCACCGAACTATCCTTCCACCACGCAGATGGGCATCATGTCAGCTGCCATCGGTGAGCGGGTTGCCGATTTCATGACCGGCAAGACCACTGCCGAGCAGACATTGGCGGCCATCGAGTCGACCTACACAACCAAGGCCAAGGAAGCCGGACTGATCAAATAGGGTGCTAATTACGACTTCGATCCGGTCCTCCCGCATGTCGGGAGGACCATTCCCTAACCAGCTGAACGGATCACCCATATGAAGGCACGCACCTTCGCAGCGTTTGTGGCGCCATCAGTGGTTCTGATGCTGATCTTCATTGCGCTGCCGCTGATCAGCGTTTTCGTGCAGAGCTTCTACAGCACGCAACAGGTGTTCCAGCAGATAAGCGTGGAAAGCTGCACACCCGGCTTCACCACGCAGACCTGCACAACCGAACTCCGCTCACGGCAGGTTATGGATGCGGCTGGCAAGCCGATGACAACGACCAGCTTTGTCGGGCTTGAATCCTATCGCCAGTTGCTGAAGCCGGAAGAGGTGTCAAAAGCCTTTGCAGCGGGTGGCGGCGGCCTCTCGGCCTTGATGACAATCGATTTTTACAAGGCACTGCGTTTCACCCTGTCCTTCACGCTGATCACCCTGCCACTGGTGGTGGGATTGGGATTGCTGATCGCGTTGGCTGTCAACAACCTGACGAAATCCATTCGCGGGCCACTGATCTTCATATCCCTGCTGCCCTTCATCGTCACGCCGGTGATCGGTGCGCTGTCAATCCGCTGGCTGTTCATTGGCGATGGTATCCTGACGGCTGCCCTTCGCTGGATGACGGGCAGTTCCATCGCCATGTTCGCGCAGGGCTGGACAATCGAGGTCCTGATGATGGTCTACCGTGTCTGGCATGTCGCGCCCTTTGCCTTCGTGGTGTTCTATGCCGGATTGCAGACGGTCGATCAGGACACGCTCGAATCCGCCATTGTCGACGGAGCTTCCCGCATGGAGCGTTTGCGCCATGTCATCATCCCGCATCTGATGCCGCTGATCGTCTTCATCAGCCTGATCCACTTGATGGATTCGTACCGCGTCTTCGAGGAGGTGATCGGCTTCTCCAGCGAAGCGCATCGTATCTCGCTGCAATGGCTCACCTTCAGCTACCTGATGCCCGATGAAACCGGCAACCGCTCGATCTCGCGGGCCTCCGCCTCTTCCATGCTGACCATGGTGGGCATCGTGCTGTTGCTGATCCCGCTGCTGATGCGCACCTGGCGCGACAACCGCGTCTCACGCTAGGAGCAGCACGATGGCAGACACCAAAGCCCTGCAACCACCTCTGGCGATGAAACTGCTGATTGGCGGTTTCGTGGCGCTCTGGGCACTTGTTGCCATGTTTCCCTTGTTCTGGGTGGCTATCATGTCGTTCAAACTGCCGGTGGATGCGCTATCGTCGAATCCTCTGAATGTCATCCTGGGGCCCAGCACACGCGCAAATGTGGGCGGATTGTCGATCATCAGTCTTGCCCTTGGCATCGCCGTGCTGGTGGTAATTTATCAGGCACCGATACGCTATGGACAGGCGGTTGCTGCAAGGCTTGCGCCTCAAGGGCGGATGATCATCGGCTGGCTGGTCTTCGTCGTCCTCTATCTCGCTCTTGCCGGCGTGCTTCTGTTCATGCTGCTGCCGCTTGTTTCCAGTCTCATCAATGCCATACTGATCAAGGTTCCGCTGCTGGGCTTGCTGGCGGAACCGATCATCGGCGTGACGCTGGAGCATTACCGCGCTGTCTGGATTCAACACGAATTCTATCGCAATTTCCTCAATTCCATGATGATCACCTTCGGCGTGGTGACAGTCTCGCTAACGGTCGGCACCCTGGCTGCCTACGGACTGGCGCGGACCAAAAGCAATCTCGCCTTCTGGCTGCTGATCGCTGCCCTTGTCTTCCGCGCCCTGCCCCATTCCGTGCTTGTCACCGGCTACATCCCCGTTTTCATCAACTCGCGGGAATGGCTGGCCCCTCTGTGGACATTCCCGTTGACGGGCTGGTTCTTCCAGTTGTTCAGCGCCAATGCGCCTTCGCTCTATGGCCAGCCGCTCGCAATCATCATCGTGCTTGTCTCGATCAACCAGCCTTTCACCATCTGGATGATGCGCTCATTCTTCATGAACATCCCCAATGAACTGGATGAGGCCGCTCGGGTGGACGGCTGTACCCAGTTCGGGGCGTTCTGGCGGGTCATCATGCCGGTGATGTGGCCGGGCGTTATCACTACGGGCCTGTTTTCGTTTCTACTCGCCTACAACGATTATCTCGTAACGGCGCTGTTGCTCGACGCACAGTCCCAGACCATGGTTCCTGCCATCAGCCAGTATCTCAACCGCGACACACGGCTGTCTGATCAGATCGAAGCGATTGCGGCGGCAGTATCCATCACCGCACCGCTGTTCCTGCTGGTCATGGTGTTCCAGAAGCAGATCGTCTCCGGCCTTACGGCTGGTGCGGTCAAGGGTTGAACTGGCAAGGGTTGAACAGGCAAGGGTTGAACAGGAAAGACAGGATGACTCTCAAGGGTTTTGGCCAGCGCTGGAAAGATTTTCCGGACTATATCATCGGCATCACAAAGGAAATCTGGGAGGACCGCGGCATTGCCACGCTGCACCGGACCTATGCCGAATCCATCCCCGTACGCTCACCCGCCTCCGTTGTCATTGGCAACAAGCCGGTGATTGCAGCCACCATGGCGACATTGGCTGAGTTTCCAGACCGCACGCTGCTGGGCGAGGATGTGATCTGGTCCGAGGGCGTGGGCGATCATTATCTCTCTTCGCACCGGTTGCTCTCCACCGCCACGCACGCGCGGGACGGGGTCTACGGCAAGGCCACGGGCAGAAAACTGGTTTACCGGATCATCGCTGACTGTGCCGCCCGCAACGGCGTCATCGATGATGAGTGGCTGATCCGCGATCAGGGTGCCATCGTGCGCCAGCTAGGGCTTGATCCCAAGGCTTTTGCGGCTGATCTCATCGCGCGGGAAGGCGGCGCGGAGCATTGTGTCAAGCCCTTAACCCCTGCCAATGATGTTGCTGGCCCCTACAAGGGTCGGGGCAACACCAATCAATGGGGTGCGCAATACGCTGATCTGCTGACGCGCATCATGGCCGGTGAGATGGACCGGGTGCCCAAGGTTTATGACCGTGCCGTGATACAGGAACAGCCGGGCGGTGTGACCGGTTACAGCTTTGGCGATGTCGACAGTTTCTGGCTTGGCCTGCGGGCGGCTTTCCCGAACGCTGCTTTCCAGATCGACCACCAGATCGGTCGCGAGGATCCGCTTATGCCGCCACGCGCTGCGTTGCGCTGGTCGCTGCATGGCAAGCACAGCGGCTGGGGCGCGTTTGGCGCACCAACCGGCGCTGATGTGTATGTCCTGGGCATGAGTCACGCCGAGTTTGGCCCCTGGGGCCTGCGGCGTGAGTGGGTAATCTATGATGAAACCGCTGTCTGGAAGCAGATTTTGCTCAAGACGGGCTGAACCGCTGTCAAGCCCCGGTATCAGCCTTGAGGCCAGCGGCTTCGATACCCTTCACGGCCACCAGTTCATCGTTGTCGGAAGTATCACCCGATACGCCGACAGCACCGACAACCTCACCCTTGGCGTCTCGTATGATAACACCACCCGGTACGGGAATAAGCGAGCCGCCAAAGGCATGACTGGCCGCAGCGATGAAATGCGGCCGGTCCGCCGCCATTTTGGCAATAACCCGCGATGAAACACCCATGGCAATGCTGCCGTCGGCTTTGCCACGCGCGATCTTCTCGCGCTTCAGGCTCGATCCATCCTCGGCTGAATAGGCCACCAGTGCGCCACGCGCATCAACAACAGCTATGCCCAGCGGCTTCATATTGTGTGTGCGGGCGTTTTCAAGGGCGACCTTGATGATTTTCTGCGCGGATCGGAGCTTGAGCATGTCTGCCTCGGTTGGGTGCGTTTCACGATGTGGCCATCTCCTTAACCAGCGCGGATGGGAAACGATAGGGCGAGCATGATTTTTTTCCGATCACGGCATTTTGCATGGAGCCAATCTCCTTATGCTTGCCACATTATTCAGGATCGTTACTGATGCCATTTAATGGCCTTGCAAAAAACACGACTGCCACAGGATATCACGATGTCGATGATCAACCGTAGAACCCACCTGCGCACCCTGCTGGCTTCAGCCTCAGCCCTTGGCGTTGCCAGTCTGCTGCCAACTGCCGCTTTTTCACAGGATGCCGCCTATAGCGCGGCTGATCTGGCGCAAGCCGGACCACTGGGCGACAAGGTTCTTGGCAACACTCTCGCGCCGGTCACCTGCTATGAATATGCGTCATTGACCTGCGGCTTTTGCGCTGAGTTTCATGCAAATGGCTTCAAACACCTGAAAGAGAAGTACATCGATACCGGTAAAGTTAGATACATCATGCGGGAATATCCGACTAACCCCCTAGCTTCAGCCGGTTTCATGCTGTCGCATTGTGGCGGAGAGGGTAAGTTTTATCCCATCGTTGATCTGCTTTTTGCCCAGCAAAAGACCTGGACCCAGACAGACAAACCGGTTGATGTGCTGCTATCCTTGATGAAACAGGCGGGTTTCACACAGGAATCCTTCGAGACGTGCTTGAAAAACCAGTCGATTTATGACGGCGTGAATGACGTACGCAAACGGGGCACGGAAAAGTTCAAAGTCGATTCGACCCCGACATTTTTCTTCAACGGCCGGAAGGCAACCGGGGCGCTGACCGCATCACAACTTGATGCCATCATCGAGCCGCTACTGAAAACCTGAGGAGCCTCCCGGCCCTTCAGCGATTGAAAGGCCTGAGATAGTCTCCCATGAAGTTCGAGAAACTTCGCATCGTTGGCTTCAAGACGTTCGTTGATCCGACCGAGTTCGCGATCGAGCCCGGGCTCACGGGTGTTGTTGGCCCCAACGGCTGTGGCAAGTCCAACCTTGTCGAGGCCATGCGCTGGGTGATGGGCGAGACATCGTTCAAATCCATGCGCGGCTCTGCCATGGATGATGTCATCTTCAATGGTTCGGGCGGCCGCCCTGCCCGCAACATGGCTGAGGTGTCACTGATCGTCGATAACGACAGCCGCACGGCTCCTGCCGCCTTCAACGATGCGGACAAACTGGAAATTTCGCGTCGCATAGAGCGCGAGGAAGGCTCAACCTACCGAATCAATACACGCGAGGCGCGTGCGCGGGATGTGCAGCTGCTCTTTGCCGATGCCGCCACCGGGGCCCGTTCCCCCGCCATGGTGCGACAGGGGCAGATTGGCGAGATCATCGCCGCCAAGCCCCAGGCCCGCCGTCGGGTGCTGGAAGATGCCGCCGGAATCGCAGGGTTGTACTCGCGCCGGCACGAGGCGGAACTGCGGCTCAAGGCCACTGAGGACAACCTGCTGCGTGTCGAGGATATCCTGCGCCATCTCGACGGACAGGTGGAAAGCCTCTCCAGGCAGGCCAGGCAGTCGATCCGCTACAAGGAAATTGCCGGTCATATCCGCAAGGCGGAAGCATTGCTGCTGCATCTGGCAGTGCTGGATGCCCGCAGTCAGTTGCAGATCGCCGAGCGCCAGTTTGACAGCGACACGCGGGCCGTGGCTGAGCGCACGAGGTTGCAGGGCGAGGCCGCCCGTGCCCAGGCCGTGGCCGATCACGCCATCCAGCCCCTGCGCGAGGAAGAGACACGCCGGTCCGCCGCGCTGCAACGGTTGCAGATTGCCCGTGAGCAGATCGACGCCGAGGAGCGCCGGGCAAAATCCCGAGCGACAGAGCTTGAGGCGCGCCTGACAGAGCTTGACCGCGACCGTGACCGGGGACGCCAGACCATAGAGGATGCCAACCGTTCGCTGACGGCACTCGAAGGTGAGGACAGCATCCTTGAAGCAGCAAGCAAGTCGGATGCAGCTGGACGTCCCTCTGCGGCCGCCCACATGCAGCATGTCGAGCGTGATCTTGCCAGTGCCGAGCAGTCCCTGACGGATTCGCAGGGGGCACTGGCAGACCTGCTGGCCCGCAGGCAGGCGTCTGAACGGGCTGTGCGTGAAGCCGCGGAGCGATTGAGCCGCGCCGAAGCCCAACTGGCACAGGCCGACCGCGAGATTGCCGCACTTGGCGAGGTTGCCGGTGGTGTTGATCTGGTGGCGTTGCGAAAGCGGTTTGGCGAGGCTTCCGCCGGATTGGCTGCTGCCGAAACAGCGCAACAGGCAGCCGAAGCCCACCTCGCCTCCACCCGCGATGGCGAGAACAAGGCGCGACCCTATCTGGCTGAAGCCGAGCGCAACAGTCAGCGGCTCGAAACAGAAATCCGCACCCTAAAGAAGGTGCTGGAGGGCGCTGGTGGTGATTTGTGGCCACCCATCGTCGATGAGCTGACCGTGACCAAGGGCTACGAAATCGCGCTGGGTGCAGCCATGGGGGATGATCTAGATGCCTCATCCAACACCACTGCGCCGGTACACTGGAGCGTTGTGGCTGGTACAGCGGGTGATCCGCCCTTGCCGCCACAGGTTGATCCGCTGTCCAGGCATGTGAAAGCACCCCCTGCCCTCGCCCTTCGTCTGGCACAGATCGGTGTTGTCTCCCGGGCTGAAGGGGCGGCATTCCGGCGTCTGTTGAAGCCAGGCCAACGGCTTGTTTCCAGGGAGGGTGACCTGTGGCGCTGGGACGGTCTGACCGCTGCTGCCGAAGCGCCCACTGCCGCCGCACGGCGCCTGGCAGAGCGCAACCGTCTGGGTGAAATCGAGGACGCCGCAACCGCTGCCCGCAACACGCTTGCCAGCCTGCGCGCCGAGGCGGAAGCCTTGCAGCAGAATGTGCGGGCCGCTGGTGTTGCGGAGCAGGATGCACGCAATGCGGTACGCACCGCCCGTATGAACAACGATCAGGCCCGTGATCTGCTAGCTGCCGCCGAGCGCAAGGATGCTGAACGTGCGGCCCGCTTGCAGGCCCTCAACGACAACCGGCAAAGGCTGCTGGCCAACCGCGATGACGCGGTTGCGGCCAAACGCGCTACCGAGCAGGCTGCCGAGGGTTTCCAGCCGGATTCGGAACTCAACAGCATTGTCAACGAGCGCCGTGCCGTCGTGGCGCAGCGCCGAGCCGATGCGGCTGAAGCCCGCGCTGCATTGCAGACCATCGACCGCGAGATTGCCATGCGGGATGGCCGCCGCGCCACTATCGTCAACGAGATAACGGCCTGGAACGAACGCAAGACCCGCGCCCTGCAACAGGCCGAAGAGATCAACGAGCGTGTTGTTGCTGTGCAGGGCGAGCAGCAGGCGCTTGAGGCCGCACCGGATGATTTCGTGGTGCGCCGCCGTGCGCTCATTCACGAGATCGACGGGGCGGAAACCGCCCGCAAGGAAGCGGCTGACAAGCGTGCTTTGGCCGAAACGACCTTTGCCGATGCCGACAAGGTGGCGCGCGTCATGCTGCAGGATCTGGCCTCATCCCGCGAGGCGCGGGCCCGCTCGGAAGCTATGGTTGAAACCGGGCGTCTGCGCGTGGAAGAGGTGGAACGTGCGGTTGAGGAAACGCTGGAGGTCGCCCCATCCGCCCTGTCGGATATGGCGGGCCTGGTACCGGGGCAGGATTTACCGCCGTTGCGGGCAACCGAAGAGAAGTTGCAAAACCTGAAGCGAGAGCGCGAACGGCTGGGCGCGGTCAATCTGCGGGCTGACGAGGAACTCCAGGACGCGGAGCAGAAGCGCACGGACCTGACGGCGGAACGCGAGGATCTCGACGGGGCTATCCGCAAATTGCGCCGGGGCATCCAGTCCCTCAACAGTGAGGGGCGCGAGCGCCTGCTGGCCTCGTTCGAGGTCGTCAATGGCCATTTCAAGCGGTTGTTCGTGACACTTTTTGGCGGTGGTGAAGCTGAGTTACAACTGATCGAAAGTGATGATCCGCTGGAGGCAGGCCTTGAAATCATGGCAAAGCCGCCAGGCAAGAAACCGACAGTGCTTACCCTTCTTTCAGGCGGCGAGCAGGCGTTGACCGCCACCGCGCTGATCTTTGCCGTGTTCCTCACCAACCCGTCACCTATCTGCGTGCTGGATGAAATCGACGCGCCTCTGGATGATCACAACGTCGAGCGCCTTTGCGCCCTGCTGGATGACATGGTGGCTTCTACTGAAACACGCTTCATCATCATCACGCATAACCCCATCACCATGGCGCGGATGGACCGGTTGTTCGGCGTTACCATGGCCGAGCGCGGCATTAGCCAGCTGGTCTCGGTCGATCTGCAATCTGCCGAGAAACTGGTGGCCTAACGCAGCCTGAACACTTCAGCCGTGCCAGCATTGCGGACCAGATCAACCCTGCTGCCATTCCAGTGATAATCGAGGTGCCGCCCCTGCACCGCATGGCTGGCGAGATCGGGATGGAACAACCCTGCGCACATCCCCCCGGCATGGCGGACACTGGGATAGACAATGCCTTCTGAATGTGACGACCGTAAATTCTGGCCCAGACGCTGGCTTGCGCCGTAATCATCGGGATGAAGTACATCCGCAAAGAGCGCTGCGGACTGCGTAAGATCATGCAGCATACCCGCGATATCGAGCACAATTTCGCGAAACTGTGATGTCCAGCCTGCTGGCTCATTGGTGCTGCGCATGAAGCAGGCGTGGTGGTGGATGGTCTCGAACAGCGCAACCTCAAATGTTTCCCCGGCGTAAAGCACACCGTATGTGCCGTCGCTGAAACGGCTTGGCCTGTCCATACTGATATGGGTGAAAGGCGCCATAAGATAGCTTGCTCCCGCCCCGCTTACCCGCCGTGCAACCGGCACCAGATCAAGATTGCCAATGCTCTCCATCAAGCGCGGATTGGTCTTCTGCTCCGCCGCAATCAGCAGCGGCCAGTCAGCGGGATCGGCAATATCCTCAAAGAGATCAATGGGCGGATGAATACTGCGGATGATCCGCACCGCGCGCTTCCAGTGTATGCTTGTGACCGGAACCGTGGCAGCAACATTCACCAGCCGCCCCTTTCGGCATCGAGATAGCGGCGCACACGCATCAGGTCCGTCAGTTCCCCTCCAAGCATGACGGTTAGGGCCGATGTGCCAGAAAACGCATCATTGGCAGCCTTGATCCAGCCATAACCCCGCTGCGGCTCACGAAAGACCAGACGAAGGGCTTTGTGTATGCCCAGGATATGGGAGAGTCTGGCCTTGCCATCACGGCTCATGCGGCCCTGTTCTCCCGCCTTCCAGCGCCGATAGGTGCGCACCGGCAAATCAACCAGCACGGCGGCCTGCTCATCGGTAATGTCCCAAAGACGAAACAGATTGACTGCGGCGCGAAAGCTGGCAGCTGCCTCAGCCTCACTGAGGGAGCCCGGAACAAAGGCCCTTTTGAGAGTATCGACGGTTTGCAGCATGACTGACCTCGCAATGCCATTAAAACATATATAGAGACAATCATGCCATTTGGCAACTCATCTTAGCCCCGTCGCTCGTTCTCGCTGGAGACAATACGGCGTGAGGCAAACAGGGGGGAGGACGCACTGGCCACCGCAATCTCATGGGCGGCAGTGCGCAAAAGCGGCAGAAAAGCCTGAAAACGCTCCTGCGGCAGGCGCACCGTTGGCCCTGCAATGCTGAGAATACCGACCGGAATCTCGTTGTTGCGCTGGACAGGCACGGCCATGGAAGCAAGGCCCGGCGCGAACATGTCATGCGTCATGCCAAACCCGCGCTTGCGCGCTTCGTTCAACAGGGCCAGCAGCCTGAGCGGACTGGTAGGCGCATTGGGGCCGTATTCCTCGGGCTTGCCAAAACCTTGATGGGCCACATGCATCAGCGCATCGTCATCATTCATGGTCATCAGCCAGGCATGGCCACTGGCGGTGCAGGACAGGCGGGCCGTCGTGTCGATATCGGGATCATAGCGCAGGCCACGCCGCGCCCCTTGCGCACGGGCCACCCAGGTCAGGCGCTGGCCTTCGATGACGGCAAGACGGATGAACTCGCCTGTATCCTGCGCCAATTTATCGAGCACCGGCTGGGCAAAATCGACGATACCAGCCGCACCCATGTAGTCGAGGACCATGGCCACCAGCTTGGTGGAAAGACCATATTCTCCCTGATCGCGCAGCTGCTTGACGTAGCCATGGCTGGACAGTTCCGCAAGCAATCGGTGTGCGGCACTCAGCGGTATATTCAGTTTTTCGGCGATGGCACCCAGCGATTTGCCTTCGGGATGGGCGGCCAGCACCTCCAGAATACCCAGCGTTCTTTCAAGAACACCACTCATGCGAAGCCACTCCCGGAAACTTTTGTGCGGAAGCCGGATAGGTGGCTCCCTGATTCCTTGCCGCCCATGGACAAGCACGCTAGCTTTGCCAACGCAGTGACAAGGTTGCAAATTCAAAAGTGAAAAGCAATTCCATTTTTGAGTTGCATTCTGGTTTAGATCGATTATCAGTCTCTGCAGAAAGACAAAAAGGGGCAATGGACCCCATCGGAGGAAATCATGGATCGTCGCGTTTTGTTGGGCGCAGCCGCGCTCGCCGTTCTTGGAAGCAGTGTCAGCGCACAGGATGTCATCCGCATCCCCAATATCATTGAGCTATCAGGTGGCGGTGCCAGCGTTGGCGCCATGTGGAAAAACGGTTCCACCATGGCCATGGACGACATCAATGCCAAGGGTGGTATCCTGGGCAAGAAAATCCAGCTCGATTACATCGACACCGGTTCTGATCCCGGCAAGGCGCGTGCTGCCATCGAGCGGGCGCTGGACAGCAAGCCAATCGCGATTTTTGGCCCCATCTATTCCGGCTCTGTCAATGCGACGCTCAAGCTCACAAACGAAGCCCAGACCCCGCAGGTCATCGGCGGCGAGGCGGGTAACCTGACGGCCCAGGGATCGAAGTTCATCTTCCGCACATCCTTTGGCCAGAACGTCTCGATGCCCAAGATCGCCACCTACATCCAGAATGAAGTGAAGGCAAAAACCGTCACCGTCATCTATCAGAACAACGATTTCGGAAAGGGCGGCCGCAACGCCATCATTCCCGAGCTTGAAAAGCGCGGCATCAAGATCGCCGCTGACATCTCGGCGGAAACGGGACAGGCTGATTTTGCCGCCGATGTGGTGAAGCTGAAGAGTGCCAATGCGGACGCGATCTTTGTTTACATGAATGAGGAAGAGAGTGCCCGTTTCCTCATCGAAGCCAAGAAACAGGGCGTTGACAAACCGCTGATCGGCGAAACGACATTGCTCGGCCAGAAGGTTGTCGATCTCGCGCAGGCATCCGCTGAAGGCGTACGCGGGCACGTGGGCCTGACGGTCGATGCACCCATTCCTGCCATTCAGGATTTTGGCAAACGCTATGAAGAACGCTTCAAGAGCAAGTCTGACCATAACGGCATCAAGGGCTACATCGCCCTTTATATGATCAAGGCCGCCGCAGAAAAAGCGGGCAAGCTCGACCCCAAAGCCATCGGTGATGCGCTGCGTGGCATGACCATCTCGCCCGACAAGGAGCCCGGCATCCTGATTGAAGCCACATGGGATGATACCGGAGAGATCGACCGGATTTCCTTCCTCGCGGAAGTGAAGAACGGCAAGCAGGTGATCACCAAGACCTTGCCCAAGCTGAAATAAGCAGCCAGACGCCACATTTCCTTTCCGGGGATGTGGCGTTGTCTTGATCCATCCTTCAAGCCTGCCTCGCAGCCGGAGCGGATATGGTCGACTTTTTCCAACTTCTGATTTCAGGGATTGCCACAGGATCAATCTACGCACTGGCGGCGATTGGTTTCACGCTACTCTGGCAGACCTCCCAGACGATCAACTTCGCTCAGGGCGAGTTTGTAATGGTGCCGGCATTCTTCGCGCTGGCTGGCATGTCAGCGCTTGGCATGCCCTTCGGTGTCGCCGCTGTTTTCTCCATCGCCTGCGCGCTGGCTGTCCTGGGCTTTGCCTTCAAGCATGTGATTGTCGATCCGCTGCTGGGCCAGAAGGGCACCTTGCCGCTGGTCATTTCAACGATCGCCTTTGCCCTGTTGCTGAAAGACGGCGTCAAGGAATTCTACAGTGCGGAAGGGCAGCGCTTTCCCACCATCCTGCCCGATACGCTCTACTCGTTTATGGGTGTTAAAATCTCGCTGGCGCAGATCGGCGTGCTGCTGGTGGCACTGATAACGATCGTGACCTTGCAGTGGTTCCTGAACGGCACGCGCACCGGAAGGCAGATGCAGGCCACGGCACAGAACCCGACCGTCGCGCGCATCCTGGGCGTCGATGTCGAGCGCATGGTTCTCTACACCTTCCTGATCAATGCGGGCCTTGCCGCTGTGGCGTCGCTGCTGATCTCGCCTATCTATCTGGCAAAATTCACCAATGGCGAGGTGCTTGGCCTCACGGCATTCGTTGCGGCAATCGTCGGCGGGTTCAATCAGGTGCGGGGTGCCATCGTAGGGGGGCTTCTTGTCGGCGTCGTCGACAACCTCGCCGCTGCCTACGTATCCAGCCGATACAGGTTGGCGGTGCCGCTGCTGCTGCTGGTTGTGATCATCCTGTTCCGCCCTCAGGGTCTGCTTGGCCGCCGTGAGGAGCGCTCGGTATGACAAGGCAATTGCCGCCCTGGTTACCGCTCGCCGTGCTGGCCGCAGCCCTTGTTCTCGCCTTCGCCGCGCCGATGTGGCTTGGTCGCTATGGCAACAACATCATGTCGCTCTGGCTGGTAACGGCCGTGGCAGCACTCGGCGTCAACCTGATCATGGGTTATGCCGGGCAGGAAACACTGGCGCAGGCCGGCTTCATGGGTGTGGGCGCGTACACCACGGCACTCATGATCAAGGGCGGAAAACTGGCACTCTCGCTGCCGTTCGTCGCCGCACCAGTCATGCTGGAATGGCAACCGTTCTCGATGCTGAGCGCCTTGCTGGCTTCTGCTGTCATCACCTTCTTTCTGGGATTGCTGATCGGGTTTCCGGCGCTGCGTGTGCAGAAGCATTATCTTGCCTTTGTCACGCTCGCCTTTTCGGTTTTCATGTGGCTGTTTTTCCGCAACGAGGAATGGCTGACCGGAGGCGTTTTCGGCATTCAGGATATCACCCGTCCCACCATCCTGGGCGTCGAGATGTCCCCCTCGCGCCGTCTGCCGCATCGCTACACCTACTTCATCCTGATCACGACAGTGGTGCTTGCCGCCGCCATGTGGTGGCTGGTGAAATCCCCCTGGGGGCGGGCTTTCACGGCCCTCCGCGAAAATGCTGTCAGGGCGGAAAGCCTTGGCGTCGATGTCCGCCAGTACACATTGCTGGCCTTCGCCATTGGCTCGGCTTACGGCGGTCTTGCAGGCAGCCTGTTTGCGCCGCTTGTCGAATTCATTGATCCCAGCCCTTTCGCGCTCGAAAAATCCTTGCTTTTCCTGCTGATGATCGTGGTGGGAGGCATGGGCTATTTCTTTGGACCCTTCATCGGTGCGGGTATTTCGGTGCTGCTTCCGCTGTGGATCGAGACATTCCAGTCGTCCCTTGTGGCGTCGGGCTACAAGTGGGCCGGTCACGGGTCCTACATTCTTGTCTATGCTGTCATCGTCATCGTCATGATCGCCTTCATGCCGCGCGGTGTGGCCGGTGCCATCAGCGCGCTGCTGACGCCTGCCCGCAGGCCCCATGCTGACAGCAGGGGCGCGACGCTAGAGCAGAAGACCCTTGGAAAGAACATGTGATGGGCAACACAGTTCTTGAGGTGTGCGATGTGGCCAAGTCCTTCGGCGGGGTGCATGCCGTGCGCGGTGTCACGTTCGATGTGCGCGAGGGTGAAATCCTGGGTCTGATCGGCCCCAACGGATCGGGAAAGTCCACCTTGTTCAACTGCATCCTGGGCCAGTTGCTGCCCAACCGCGGCGATGTGCTGGTGGATGGACGAAGCGTATCGGGGTTGCGTCCCTCCGAACTTAACCGATTGGGCATGAGCCGAACCTTCCAGCTCTTGCAGGTCTTCCCGGAACTGACCGTGCGCGAGAATCTTATCCTCGCCGGTCAGGAGCACAAGGGCACGCGGCTATCGCGGTTGTTTGGCAAGCGTGATGCGGGCCTGACTGATGCCGCCAACCGCATGATCCAGTTTTTCCGGCTTGACCATCTCGCCGACGAGAAAGCCAGCGGCCTCTCCTACGGTCAGCAGAAACTGCTGGATTGCGCCATGGCTTTCATGGCCGGTCCGCGCCTTGTGCTGCTGGATGAACCGGCGGGCGGCGTGAACCTCACCATGCTCGCCAACCTGAAGGAGCGGTTACAGGCCATCAATGCCGAGACGGGTGCGACCTTCGTGGTCATTGAGCACAACATGGAATTTGTCATGAGCCTGTGTACGCGCATCCTCGTGCTGGCCGAGGGGCAGATCATAGCCGAAGGTACGCCAGACCAGATTCGCGGCAATCCCAAAGTTATCGAAGCCTACCTTGGACATTGAGGCCGTAATGACCGCTCAAACGCCCATTCTCACCCTTACCGATGTCATCTCCGGCTATGGCAAGATGACTATCCTCAACGGCACAACGGCGACTGTTCAGCGGGGAGCCATCACCACCGTCATCGGCCCAAACGGTGCCGGCAAATCAACGATGTTCAAGACCGTATTCGGATTGCTGCCGGTACGCACCGGCAGGATCGTGTTTGACGGTCAGGATATCACCGGCTTCAAGCCGCGCCAGATGCTGGATAGCGGCGTGTCCTATGTGCCGCAGGGCCGCAATATCTTCCCGGAGCTTTCCGTCAGGCATAACCTGGAACTGGGCGGCGTGGCTCTCTCGGATCAATCCTCCCTGCCGGGACTGGTCGCGCAGATGATGACACGGTTTCCGATGTTGCGGGATAAAGCCAATGCGCAGGCCTCCACGCTTTCGGGCGGACAGCAGAAATTGCTGGAAATCGCCCGTGGCCTGCTGTTGCGGCCCAAGCTGATGCTGATTGACGAGCCATCCATAGGCCTCTCGCCCCTTATGGTGCAGGAAGTCTTTTCGATCATGACAGGCTTGCGTGATTCCGGCGTCTCAATCCTGCTGATTGAGCAGAATGCCAGGCAGGCATTGCAGATTTCAGATCATGCCCTGGTGCTGGAACAGGGCCAGACGCGCATCGAGGACACGGCGCACACCGTGCTGGCAGACCCGCGCGTGGCGCAGCTTTTCCTAGGAGGCGGCATGCAAGGCGCTGACAAAGCGGCCGCAACAGGTGGTTGATGCTCGATAACCTCAATGGCGCTACGCGGCTATTCCCACTGGTGGGCGATCCGGTGGCGCAGGTCAAATCCCCGCACGGCGTGACACAGGCCTTCGAGTCACGCGGTGCTGACGCCATCTGCGTCGCCATGCAGGTGTCCCCGGCGGACTGGCAAGCATATGTTGCGGCGATGCGGCTGACCCGCAATGTCGATGGCCTGATCATCACGGTTCCCCACAAGTTTGCGGCCTATGAATCCTGTGACAGTGTGACGAACCGCGCGCGGTTTCTACGGACCGTCAATGTCATCCGCCGCCTGCCCGATGGTCATCTGCACGGCGACATGTGCGATGGCCTGGGTTTCGTTGACGCCTGCAAGGACCACGGCTGCCGCTTCACCGGCAAGCGTGCCCTGCTGGTTGGCACGGGTGGCGCGGGCACCGCCATTGCCCATGCAGTGGCTGTGGCTGGTGTGGCTGAGCTGGGCCTGTTCGATATCGATGCGGTGCGGCGCGATGAGCTTGTGGCGCGGCTGGTGGCGGCCGGATTTCCGGTGGTTGCCACTGACAATGATGCCAGCGGCCACGACATCGTGCTCAATGCCACGCCTTTGGGCATGCGGGAAGGTGACCCCCTGCCAATCCGTGCTGGTTCCCTGCGCAGGGGACATTTTGTGGGCGATGTGGTCACCAAACCTGAAGTGCCACCGTTAATAGCGGAGGCGCTGGCGATGGGTCTTGCCACCAGCAATGGTGTCGCCATGTTCACCAGGGTGCGGGATCTGCTGGTTGATTTCCTGCTGGCCGATAACCCCGTCATCAAGCGCGATGCGAAAGCGGCTTGACCCTTGGAACTGGCGTCCGTTCAGACCCCTTGCCGGTTTAGCGAAACGGCATAGAGGCTGGTGGTTGCGGTGATGAAAAGCCGGTGCTTGCCACGTCCGCCAAAGCAGATGTTGGATACGGTTTCAGGCACCAGAATCTTGCCAAGAAGTGTTCCGGAGGGATCAAAACAATGCACGCCGTCAGCGGCGGAACTCCACAGGTTGCCATCTGTATCGACACGGATGCCATCGGCGACACCGTGTGAGACGGATTGAAAAACATGATCATTTGACAGCGCTCCAATATCGTCGACATCAAAGGCGCGTATATAGGTTGGATCATTTCCGAACATGCGCCCCGTATCGCTGATGTAGAGCCGCCGCTCATCGGGCGAAAAAGCCAGGCCGTTCGGGCAGGCAAAATCGGTGACGACAGCCTCTATGGTGCCTGTTGCGGCGTCCACGCGATAGACATGACACGGCAATTCCTGTTCCGCCCTGTATCCTTCGTAGTCGGTCATTATGCCGTAATGCGGATCGGTGAACCAGATGCTGCCATCGGATTTGACCACGACATCATTGGGAGAGTTGAGTTTCCTGCCGTCATAGCTGTCGGCAATCACGGTGATTGTGCCGTCGTGCTCAGTGCGCGTCACGCGGCGGGCGCCATGCTCGCAGGAGACAAGCCGCCCTTGCCTGTCACGGGTGTGGCCGTTCGAGAAATTTGACGGCTGACGATAGGTGCTGATGACAGAGATTGCAGTATTTGCGCCGGGCGTCCAGCGCATGATCCTGTTGTTGGGAATATCCGAAAACAGCAAGCAATCTGCATCGCCAAACCAGACAGGCCCCTCCACCCAGTCGAACCCTGTTGCCAGTTGCTTGACCGGTGCATTGCCCATGACAAAACGCGCAAAGCGCGGGTCCTGAATGTCAAAACTACTCATGGACTGGCCTTCCGTTTGCCCGGCCTGGTGATCGCCAGGCCTATGGGCTTGCGCGCATTGCCCGGATGCACAGGATCAGGTCCCCAGATGGCCTGATAGGTATCTATCGCCTGGCCCTTGCGCTGGAGGACAGTGGCAAAGACCAACAGCCCTGTCCACCATAGCGTCAGTGACAGCCACATCCAGACGGGCGCATTGGCATTCCACAACCCGGTGATGACGGCCCCGCACGCCACAGCCAGCGCGAGGTAGCCGCCAGACTTGTGCGCATATTCGAAGACGAGACGGCGTTTCGTCATCGCGTAATGGTCGCCGTGGAGCGAGCCATCGGGCGCGGGGTCGGTTGGCCCGCCCTTGCTGCCGCGCAACCAGCCTCCCAGAAACTGTCCCAGCGCCAGCAGCACCAAGGCCCAGCCAAAAACCGCATGCCTGCCACTGCTGCCAAGGGTGGCAAGTCCCTGGACAATGAGAACCACGCCGATGAGTGTCAGAATGCCCGCACTATAATGCAAGCTCTGATGGGCGTGCCACCATACCTTGTTGTCGCGTTCGCTCGGCCAGTCCTGCCCAGGAAGGATTTTGTAGTACCGTGCCATCAATACGCCAAGGGGAACCGCCACGCCCCAGGCCAGTGTCATCAGACGCCCGTGCCATGCAACCGCAGCACTCAGCGCGTGCGCCCGGCCCGGATCAATCGGCAGCAGCAACCAGTCAAGCATGGCGCGCAATCATCGGTCAGCCCTTGACTGCGCCAGCTGTCATGCCGGTGATGATCTGACGCGAGGCAACAAAAGTGAAAATGATGGGAGGAATGGCAAGCAGCATGCCCGTGGCCATGATCACGCCCCAGTCGATATTGTACTCGGTCAGCGAATTGACGATTGTCACAGGCACGGTGCGTGTCTTGCGGTCTGCCAGCGCATTGGCCAGAAGAAACTCATTCCATGCAATCCGGAAGGTGAAGATAGCGGCCGCCGCAAGGCCCGGCTTGATCAGCGGCAGGACGATAAGGAAGAACACCCGAAAGGGCCCTGCGCCATCGATGCGCGCGGCCTCCTCCAGCTGGATCGGCACCTGCGCGATGAAACTCTGCAATATCCAGATCACGAAGGGCAGATTCATGGCGACATAGATGAGGATGATGCCCCAATGGGTGCCAGCCGCGCAGCTGTCGCCGATGCAGAACTGGAATGTCCAGATGCCGAAGACTGGCACAAGCAACACTGCAGGGGGCACCATGCGCATGATCAGTGTCGTCAGTGACAGGCCGTCGCGCCCGAAAAAACGGAACCGGACGATGGCATAGGCCGCCATGCAACCGATGACCAAGGTCAGGATCGTGGCGGTCGTGGCAATGAACAGCGAGTTCCCAAGGGCGCGCCCAAAAGTTGGATCACAGCTGTTAACCGCTGTCGGCTTGTACCACAGCACATCGCACAGCACCGCCTCGTAGTTGCGCATCGTCGGCATGAAGATCAGGCTCGACGTGTCGCTCATTATCTCGACATTGAGCTTGAGTGACGTCATCAGCATCAGCACGATGGGGCCTACCGACATGACGACGAGTGCCACCAAAAGGGCATAAAAGCCCGGATGCTGGCGCTGTGTCTCGATACGCTCGCTCATTGGCCAGCTCCTTCGGCAATGGCTCGCAACCGGATCTGACGTGCCTCGACAACCTTGCCATAGATGAACATGGCAATTGTCAGCACCAGCAGGACAAAGAGCAGGATATTGGACATGGCCGCCGCCTTGCCCAGTTCACGAAACTCGGAGGCCGTGCGGGAAATGCGCAGGGACAGGATTTCCGTCGATAGTCCCGGCCCGCCGTTTGTCAGCACCAGAACGACCTCCAGCACCTTGAAGGCATCGATGAGGCGCAGCAGGCAGGTGACGATCAGCACCGGCAGCATCAGTGGCAATTTGATATAGAGAATCTGTTGCCAGGTGTTGGCCCCGTCGATCCGGGCGGCCTCCACGACCGACTTCGGCAGGGATTGCAGGGCGGCGAGAGCGAGAATGAAAATGAACGGCGTCCACTGCCAGATATCGGCGATTATGATGGAAACCAATGCCCAGTTGGAATCCGATAGCCAGGGCACGGGTGCCATGCCCAGCGATTTGAGCGTGCGGTTGAACGTGCCGACAGTGGGGTGATACATCAACCGCCACATCAGGCCGACCACGATCGGCGCAATCATCATGGGTAGAATGAACAGGGTCCGTAGCAGGGACAATCCCCGGATATTGCGATCGAGCAACAGGGCCAGTCCCACCCCCAGAAACATCTCGATGCTGACCACGGAAGCCGCAAAAATCATCGTGACGCCGAAGGATTCGTGAAACGTCGGATCGCTGAACAGGAACAGGTAATTGCGCCAGCCAACCCAGGCAGCCTCGCCAATGCGCTGGCTTGGGTTCCAGTCCAGAAAGCTGGCATAGACCATATAGCCAATGGGATACATCAAGGCGACCGCAAGGATCGCCAGCGCAGGCATCAGGAAGAGGTAGGGTGTAAGCCGATGGGTATTGGCAGCTTGCATGACGGACTCAGGGTGCGGAATTCAACCGAATGACCGGCAGGGAGTACAAGCCCCCCGCCGGTGTCTCAGACATGCGCAGTATTTGCGACAACGCTCTTACTTGCGGAAAGTATCGTAGCCCGCTTCGGTCATGACTGCCTTGGTCCGTGTCGCAATACCGTCCATCGCCTGCTTCACATCCAAATTCTCGGTCAGGACCTTGGACAGGGTTGTACCCAGATCAGCGTTGATCTTGCCCCAGGCCGGGATGATCGGGCGCCAGTCCGGATCAGCATGCTTCAGGGCCTCGCCGAATGTGGCCATGAACGGGAACTTGGCATTCACCTCGGCATCGGAATGGGTGGAGAAGCGGATGGGATTGCCACCCTGCATCGCAATCAACTTGTCGGCTGATTTTGATGTCAGCCACTGCATGAGCAGGAAGGCTGCGTCCTTTTCCTTTGCATTGCGCGGGATGCCGATGCCGAAACCGCCAGTCTGCGAGCCACGCCTCACATCCATCGGATGCATGGCCCAGCCTACCTGACCAACCACTTTCGAGCGGCTGGGGTCCTCGGTCTGGCCGGAGAGAACGGTTGAATCAAGATACATCGCGGTCTTGCCCTGCAGGAAGGCAGCACCGGCCTCGGCAAAGCCGAAAGTCTTGGCGCCCTCAGGCCCGCAATCCACAATCTTCTTCAAGGTTTCAGCCGCCTTTACACCGGCTGCACTGTTGATGATCGGATTCCAGTTGGCATCAAAGACACGCCCGCCCAGAGGGGCAAGATGCAGGAGATAGGCATGGGCAGCATGATGCCCGGAAGCCGCACGCGAGGCGAGGCCACCCATGCCTTTTTCAAGCTGCGGTATCTTGCAGGCAAGGTCCATCATCTCGTCGTAGGTAGTGGGAACCTTGAGGTTATGCTTGGCAAAGATATCCTTGCGATAGGCCAGTGCCGAAGTTTCAGAGCCGAAGGGAATGCCAAACAGCGAGCCTGTTGGTCCTGGCAGATACCCTTTCTCCCCACCGGCCACGCCGATGTTCTGCATGTAACCGGGAATGATGTCGGCTGCATCATAGGCGGGATCGGCAAGGCGCGGGTTCATGAAATAGCGGGCAAGATTTTCCAGCTGATCGGCAAAGACATAATCAGCTTTGGAAAACACCACGTAGGAAATCAGGTCATAATCACCCTTTGCCTTGGTGAGTTCGAGCGTCTGCTTCTCGCGCATTTTCAGAAATTCGAGCTGGTCGACCTCAACCTTGATGCCCGTTTCCTTGGTGAATTCAGGCAGCACCTTCATGACGGCGGAATAATGCGGGTGGGCTGGAAAATTGACCACCAGTGTCTTGCCGCGATGGGGCTGATACGGGTTGGCCAATGCGGCTGATGTCATGGCAGTTGATGCCATCATCGCAAGACCGGCGGCCAGTACGATGGATTTCAGTTTTAGTCTCATGGTGTTCTCCCTCACGGTGTTTATCCCTTGGATTTTGTTATCTGTATTGTTCAAAGCGTTTTGCCGCTCTTCTTGTCAAAAATCATGATGTCACCCGGATTGAGTCCGAAGGTGATTGTCTCACCGGGTTTCGGCAATGTTGCGCTGGGCGTCTCGACCAGCATATCAGTCGCACCGCAGCGTGTGGCCAGCATGGAAATGCTGCCCAGATACTCCGCCACCACGATCCTCAGCGCTATGGAAGCCCTGCGCGATGTATCCAGCGTGAAGGCAGAAGGACGAAGACCGACAACAATTTCCCTAGCCGTTGCCTTGTCCAGACGACGTGCCGTTTCTTCCGATAACGGCAGGCGATATCCGTCACCGCTCACCCACATCTGCCCGACATCATGGCTGATGTGTCCGTCCATGAAGTTCATGGAGGGACTGCCGATGAAGCCTGCAACAAATTGGTTCACCGGACGCTCAAACAGGTCCTGCGGTGTACCCTGCTGCTGGATCACGCCTTCCGACATGACCACGATGCGATCGCCCAGTGTCATGGCTTCCACCTGATCGTGGGTGACATAGACCATGTTCTTGTCAATGCGCGTGCGCATTTCGGCCAGTTCCGTCCGCAATTTTCCGCGCAACTTGGCATCAAGGTTGGAGAGCGGCTCATCGAAGAGAAAGGTTCCCGCATCCCGTGTCAGGGCGCGTCCCATGGCAACGCGCTGCCGCTGGCCGCCCGAAAGCTCACCCGGTTTGCGCTCAAGCAGATGTCCGATGTTCAGCATGCCAGCCACGGCCTTCACCTTGGCATCGATCTCGGCTTTGGGAACCCGCTTCAACCGTAGGGCAAAAGACATGTTCCTGGCGATGTTCATATGCGGATAAAGCGCATAATCCTGAAACACCATCGCAATGTCACGGTCCTTGGGATCGAGCCTGCTGACAGGCTTGCCATCAAAATATATCTCGCCTGAAGTCAGCGTCTCCAGTCCGGCAAGAATGCGCAAGGTGGTCGATTTTCCGCAACCGGACGGGCCAACCAGCACTGTGAACTCCCCGTCATTGAGTTTCAGGTCAAGCGGAGGAAGCACCTGAACCGAGCCAAATTTTTTCTCAACCCTGTCAAAGACGATCTCAGGCACAAAACTTCCCGTCATTCAGATTTCGACGCTCTTTATGGGGGATGACAAAACGCTTGTTAATATGCACAA
This sequence comes from Hyphomicrobiales bacterium, assembly GCA_031372765.1. Lineage (GTDB taxonomy): Bacteria > Pseudomonadota > Alphaproteobacteria > Rhizobiales > Beijerinckiaceae > JADCCX01. The sequence goes on along the minus strand of JANMLW010000064.1, from coordinate 29,874 downwards.
CAGCTAATCTACGTTAGCGCTAACGAACGTCTGAAAGCATACCAATGTCGCAAGTACGTCCCACCATTCACGACGTTGCAAGGGCTGCCGATGTCAGCATAATGACCGTATCGCGGGCCTTGCGCGGCATTGAAGGTGTATCGGCCCGCAAGCGCGCGGAAATCACGGCCTTGGCAAAGACACTGGGATATCGGCCAAACCGCAACGCTGCATCGCTGGCCGCCGCCAACTCCACACTGATCGGCATTTCGCTGCCTACACTGTTCAATGAGGTGTTTGCCGATATTCTCGATGGCATGCGCCGCACTTTCGAGATGGCAGGGTTTGATATTGTTCTTGATAACTCCGACTACGATCCCTCGCGCGAGGCCAGCTGGGTGGAGCGCATGCTGGACTGGCGTCCTGCTGCCGTTGTACTCAGCGGTGTGGATCATGCAGACTCTGTCCGGCACCAGTTGCGGCAGGCCGCTATCCCGACCCTCGAAATCTGGGATATCTGCCGGGACCCCATCGATATCTGCGTGGGCATGGACCATGAGGCGGCGGGCAGACATCTGGGCCAGCACCTGTTTCAGTTGGGCTACAGGCGACCTGCCTTCATCGGCATTGAAGCGGGACGTGATCCACGAGCCGAGAAACGGCTTGCCGGGCTTTGCGCCATTTATCAGAAAACCGACGGCCATGATGTGCGGGTGATCCGCAGCCAGCGGCATGCCAGTTTCGAGGCGGGTATGATGGGCACCCTGAGCCTTCTTGAATCACCGGCGGCAAAGCCTGATTGCATCTGCTATCTCAATGACCACATGGCTTTCGGCGGACTCACGACATGCGAAAAGCATGGACTGCGTATTCCCGAGGATATCGGTATTGTAGGTTTCAACAATCTTGGCATCAATGCAGTACTGGTAAAGCCCCTGACGACGCTCATCACGCCACGCCTGCTGATGGGGTCACTGGGTGCGCAGCAACTGCTGGCTCGCATGCACGGGGCCAAAGTCGACAATTGCCGGATTGTGCCTGCGACACTGGCTGCTGGTCAGACAACGCGGCGTATTTTTTAAGACCGCAGAAGCAATTGGGACAACACGTTAGCCTACCTCACACCCGTGGTCGACAATTCGGGCTGGTGAACTCCCGCGGGTCGATATCCACGATCCCGTCGGTACGGCCCTGACCCTTGGCGATATAAGCGTGACAAGCCTGCGCCCGCTCGATGCGGAAACGCAGGCCAACGGTCTTGTCGGCCAGTACTTCCTTGAATGCGCGGGGCAGATCTGGCGCGTTCCAGGGGTGTATCTTGGCAGCGATATGATGATCCGACAGCGCCTCGATATTGGCCATCTGGAAATCCGTGTCGCGCACCATTTCCAGCACGCCGTGCAAATGTACCGCACCGTAAGGCTGGTTCGCGTCGCTGATGCGCGCTTTCTCCGGCAAGCCATAATCCTGTTCCTTCTGGAACATGGCGATGGCGGTGACGGCACCGTTTATCTGGTCAAAGGCGGTGGTTGTTCTCGCCACATGCCCCTCAAGCACCGGGTTGCCCTCGGCATCCTCCGTCAGCAATACGGGCACATGGGCGTTGACCAGACCTGACGGCGTGACCGCAATAAGGGTGCATAGTGCGCGCACGGATACGAAGGGGCGCACCAAAGCGAATGGCACATCGGCGAATGAGGTAGGCGGTGTGTATTTCGACATCGGGCACTCTCCCTCGTGGCGCAACAGACCAGAAGGAGATTAACCGAATTTCAGGGTGCGTCGAGGGGTAAGTTGTTCAGCCCTTGCTGGCCTCGTAACGGGCCTTTGTCTCCGCATTCATCGGATAAAGCCCCGGCAATGGCAGGCCCTTGGCCACTTCATCCATGATCCAGGCTTCCATACGCTCCTGTTCCGGTCCGAGTTTAAGCACATCATACAGAAAAGCCTTGGGAATCAACACGGCACCATCATCGTCCACCACCACGATATCATCGGGGAACACGGCCACACCACCGCAGGCAATCGGCTCCTGCCAGTTCACGAAGGTGAGGCCAGCAACCGAAGCCGGAGCGGCGACGCCCTGACACCAGACGGGCAAGCCCGTACCCATGACCCCAGCATAGTCGCGGATCACACCGTCCGACACCAGTCCAGCCACCTTGCGCTGCGCCATGCGGGCACAAAGGATATCGCCAAAAATTCCGGCATCCGTCACGCCCATGGCATCGACAACCGCTATACAGCCTTCGGGCATCGCCTCTATGGCGGCACGGGTGGAGGTGGGCGACGACCAGCTTTCGGGAGTCGCCAGATCTTCGCGGGCTGGCACAAACCGCAGGGTGAAGGCAGGGCCGACCAATCGCGGTTGACCCGGCTTCAATGGCTTGGTGCCACGCATCCAGACATTGCGCAGACCCTTTTTCAACAGCACAGTTGTGATGGTTGCAGTGGAAACGGCTTGCAGGGTCTTGATGGCAGCGGCGTCGAGGGGCATGGTTGAATCCTGTTGATGTGCTGACACGTCAAAGACATGCCCCGACGCTGGCGTCAATCAAGGAGAACACTTTCATGAGCAAAGTCGCACTGATCACGGGTGCCGGAACCGGCGTAGGCCGCGCCGCCGTGCTGGCATTGGCCGGTGCTGGCTATGCCATCACGCTGGTCGGTCGCCGCAAGGAGATGCTGGATGCCGTCGCAGCCGAAGCGGTGGCAGCGGGTGGAAAGGCATTGGTAGCCGTTGCCGATGTGGCAAACCCCGATGAGGTACGTGCTGCCTTTGATGCCACCGTCAGGACCTTTGGCCGACTTGATGTGGTGTTCAACAATGCCGGTGTGGGGGCACCCGCCATCCCTCTGGAAGACCTGACGCTGGCGCAGTGGAAAACCGTCGTTGATATCAACCTGACCGGCGCTTTCCTGTGCATTCAGGAGGCCTTTCGCGTTATGAAGGCGCAGACTCCGCGTGGGGGACGCATCATCAACAACGGCTCGGTTTCGGCCTACGCGCCAAGGCCAAATTCCGCCCCCTATACGGCTACCAAGCATGCTGTGCTGGGGCTCACCAAGTCCGCTTCGTTGGATGGCCGCAAGTATGACATCGCCTGCGGGCAAATTGATATCGGCAATGCAGCCACCGAAATGGCCATGAAAATGGCCGGCGGTGTGCCTCAGGCGGACCTATCCATCAAGGTCGAGCCTCTGATGGATGTGAAGCACGTGGGCGAAACCATCCTTTACATGGCCAACATGCCTTTGGATGCCAACGTGCAGTATGTCACCGTCATGGCCACAAAAATGCCGTTTGTTGGGCGCGGTTGAGGCGTCGCTGACACATGAAAGGATAGAATTCCCCTTGCTTGATCGACTGGAAACGCCACGACCGTCCGAGCTGCCCGAGCAGGGCGCAAATGGCCGTGGATTCCATTCTGCAGGTCTGCGTCTGAAATTGCTGGGGCGTCGTCTGGGCCGCATGGCCTCCATGCGGCTGGGGTCCAGTCTTGTGCGGCGCATCGTGCTGCTCAACATGGCCGGACTGGTGCTGCTGCTACTGGGTTTCCTGTGGATCAACCAGACGCGGCTTGGCGTGATTGATGCCCGCGTGCAGAGCTTGCAGATTCAAGGAGAGATCATTGCGGCGGCATTGGCTGGAACGGCCATTGTGGACCGTGAATCAATCACGATCGATCCCGAGAGACTGCTTGATCTTCAATTGGGAGAAAGCTCAGCGGAGGAACAGGCTTCGGGACTGGAGTTTTCGCTGAATCCTGAACGCATAGCGCCAATCCTGCGCCGTCTCGTGACACCGACAAGATTGCGGGCCCGTGTCTATGACAGGGATGGCAGTCTTCTGCTGGACACACGCACGTTCTATGACCGTGGGGATATCACCCGGCTGAACATTCCACCGCCAACGGGCGAGGCAACCTTGTTTGAGCGCACCTGGTCCATGTGGAAGCGCCGCTTCGGGCGAACGGAAATATCGCCTGCGGATGACACATCGTCGACAAGACTGCTGACCGAGGTGCAACGCGCACTGACAGGGATCAGCAATCCGGTGATAAGGGTGACAGCCAGTGGCGATACGATTGTTGTCTATGCTTTCCCGATCCAGCGGCTGCGGGTTATCCGGGGGGCTTTGCAGCTCTCGACACAGGACGGCGATATAGATGAGGTGATCGCTCAGGAACGGCTGAACATCCTCACGCTGTTTGCCGTGATTTTTGCCATAATGGCGCTGGTTTCCCTATTGATGGCCAACACGATTGCCAAACCTGTTGAACGGCTTGCCATAGCGGCCGAGCGCGTACGCCGCAGCATCAAATCACGCCAGCAAATCCCTGATTTTTCCAATCGTTCCGATGAAATTGGCCATCTTTCGGTTGCCCTGAGGGACATGACCGATGCGCTTTATAACCGCATCGCCGCCATCGAGAGCTTTGCTGCGGATGTGGCCCATGAGTTGAAAAACCCGCTGACTTCCTTGCGCAGTGCCGTTGAAACGCTGCCGATGGTCAAGACGGATGAGGCCCGCACACGCCTGATGGGTGTGATCCAGCATGATGTGCGCCGTCTGGATCGATTGATCAGCGATATTTCCGACGCCTCGCGCCTTGATGCGGAATTGGCCAAATCCGATGCCGAGCCCGTGGATATGGCGGCATTGCTGACGGCGGTGGTCTCGCTCTCCAATGACACGCACAAGCCGGGGCAGGCTGAAATCCGTCTTGAAATCATGGCACCCCCGGCCCGTAAGGGCAGCCTGGCCAAGGATGCGTTTTTTGTCATGGGGCACGATAGCCGGCTTGGGCAGGTGGTCACCAACCTTCTGGACAATGCCCGGTCCTTTTCACCCCAAGGCAGCATCATTCAGGTGCGTCTTCTGCGAGAGAGCAACCATGTTGTCTTTAAAGTAGAGGACGAAGGCCCTGGTGTACCGGACCATGCACTGGAACGCGTTTTTGAACGGTTTTATACAGACCGCCCGCCTGAACAGGGCTTTGGCCAGAACTCCGGGTTGGGTCTCTCCATCTCCCGGCAGATCATCGAGGTCCACAAGGGACGTATCAGTGTTGCCAATCGCCCGGCTCAGGCAGGAAATGCACCTTTGCCGGGGCAAGACAGTGGCGGTGCCTGCTTCACGGTCATCCTGCCCGCGCTCGGCAGACCAGTGGTTGGCGGATCTGATTGATGTCGGCGTCAGCGACGATCCACGGCGTCGCGGTAGCCGTGGGGGAAATCGGTGTGTTGATCAGGGGTCCTTCAGGGGCGGGGAAATCAAGCCTTGCTGCCGCCATGATCGCGGATTGGCCCTTTGGCACCGTCCGGTTGGTGGCGGATGATCGTGTTATGCTTTCAAGGCATCAGCAACGGCTTGTGGCGCGCCCTCACCCGGCCATAACAGGTAGAATCGAGCTTCGCGGCTTTGGCATCCAGCCGGTGCCGTCGATTGACTCCATAGTCCTGCGGGGATGCGTTGACCTCACGGCTGGACAGCCAGACCGTTTGCCAGCTGAGGAACAAAGGCACCTAATGCTGCTTGATCTATCCCTGCCATACTTGCGCTTGTCACAAAATCAGACTGCATTTTCAGCGATTGTAACTCTTTGGCCATATTTCCGTGATCAAATGCTGAAAGTGTAATCAATTTTTGATTGCACACCTTGAATGTTGCACTGCACTGCATCATTAAAGATGCGCGAAGGCCACGGCGAGAAGCCCCTGAGCCAAGAACGACAAAAAATCATGATTGGTATGGTCCTGGTTACCCATGGGCGTCTGGCATGTGAGTTCAAGTCCGCGCTGGAACACGTGGTTGGCCCTCAAACACAGATGAATGTGATCACCATTGATCCTGACGATGACATGGATGGTCGTCGACAGGACATCATGGATGCCATTCATCAGGTTGATACAGGTGAAGGTGTGGTGGTTCTGACCGACATGTTTGGTGGAACACCCTCCAATCTCGCCATTTCGGCAATGAATGGCTCCAATGTCGAGGTCGTTGCTGGAATCAACCTGCCGATGCTGATCAAGCTGGCCTCAGTGCGTGACGAGGTGAAGCTCGCTGATGCAGTCATTCAGGCACAGGATGCAGGCCGAAAATATATCAATGTTGCAAGTCGGGTGCTTTCGGGCAAATGATACCTGTCTGATGATGAGGGCGGGTCAGTGATGGCGGACGAGGATTGTATTGGCGGATATACTACGCCGGAAGGGGCCATTTCCCGCGAACTCCCCATCATCAACCGCAAGGGGCTTCACGCTCGTGCAACTGCTAAATTCGTTCAGTGTGTGGAGCGGTTCGAGGCAGAAATCACCGTTTCGCGTTGTGGTGAAACTGTAGGCGGCACGTCCATCATGGGAATACTGACCCTGGGTGCGGGCATCGGCACCACCATAACAGTAAGCGCCAAGGGGGCAGATGCTGCCGAAGCGATGGATGCGATTGGCGCGCTTGTCGCCAACCGCTTCGGCGAGGATGAATAACCCTTACGCTCTGATCCTGCTCTGCATCTCGCCAATTCGACCTTCTTCAACTGCATGACAGGCCACGCCCGCGATGGGCAATGGGTTCTCTGCGCGGCAGCGATCATTAACCAGCGGACAGCGTGGATGGAAAGTGCAACCCGAAGGCGGATTGATCGGTGAAGGTATTTCCCCCTGAACCGGTGTTCGGGCGCGACCTGTCATGCCCAGATCCGGCACGGCATCGAGCAGCATGCGCGTATAGGGATGACGCGGCGCGCGGAACATCTCCTTGGCGGGTGACACCTCCGCCAGACGGCCCAGATACATAACGCCAATGGTGGAGGCCATATGCCGCACGACAGCAAGGTTGTGGCTGATGAACAGATAGGTCAGGCCCATCTTGTCCTGCAGGTCACGCATCAGGTTGAGGATTTGCGCCTGAACAGATACATCGAGCGCCGATGTCGGCTCATCGCAGACAATGAACTCGGCATCGGAAGCAAGGGCACGGGCAATGGCCACACGCTGGCGCTGCCCGCCCGAAAACTGATGGGGATACTTGACGCCGTCAAGCGGTGACAGACCTACCAGCGTCAGCAACTCGCCCACCCGGTCGGTGATGTCCTTGGGCGAGGACAGCAGATTGAAGGCCTTGATCGGCTCGGCGATGATATCGCTCACCCGCCAGCGAGGGTTAAGCGAGGCATAGGGATCCTGAAAGATCATCTGGATACGTCGGCGGAGTTTTTCACGGGCCGCACTGTCGGCAGTCGCCGTCATCGAGATACCATCGACCATGACCTCCCCGCCCGAAACAGGCAAGAGACCCACAACCATGCGGGCAACGGTGGATTTGCCGGAGCCGGACTCACCCACCAGAGCAAAGGTTTCACCCTTCCTGATATCGAAGGTGACTCCGTCAACGGCTTTCAGGAATTGCTTTGGAGCGCGTTCGATGGTGCGTTCCAGCCATGGCTTGGAGACATCGAATTGCTTTTTCAACTCCCGCACTGTGACAAAAGCCTCAGATGCTGGAAGAATGATCTTGCTGCTGGCATTCATTTCCGGAGCGCTCATGCTGGTCGTTTTCATGCTGCTGCCTCTTTTCTCTTGTCATAGAGCCAGCAGGCCACTTCGGATTGTCCCACCCGGATCGGCAGCGGCCGCTCGGCGTGGCAACGGGCAAACACCTCGCCGCAGCGCGGGTTGAAGGCGCAGCCCGCCGGAATGGCCGTCAGGCGCGGCATCGAGCCGGGGATCTGCACAAGGCGCTCGGAAGCTGATTCCAGCGTCGGAATCGCCCCCATCAGGCCCTTGGCATAGGGATGGCGGGCGTGCTGCACCACTTCGCGCACAGGACCGATCTCGGCAATGCGACCGGCATACATCACCGCCACGCGGTCAGCCGTCTCGGCAATCACACCCATGTCATGCGTGACCAGCATGACGGCCGTGCCGCGCTCCCGGCAGAGCTTCTTCAGCAATGTGATGATCTGCGCCTGCACGGATACATCAAGTGCGGTTGTCGGCTCATCGGCGATGATCAGCTCCGGTTCGGCAGCCAGCGCAAGTGCAATCACCACACGCTGACGCATGCCGCCCGAGAACTCATGCGGATAGCCGTCGATACGCTTTTCAGGAGCGGGAATCCCCACTTCGGTCAGCAGATCAATCGCCCGTTGGCGGGCCTGAGAGCCATTCATATCCGAGTGGGTCTGGATCGTTTCGACCAGTTGCTCCGAAACCTTGAACAACGGATTCAGCGAAGTCAGCGGATCCTGGAAAATCATGCCGATGCGCTTGCCGCGTATCTTGCGCAGCGACTCCTTGTCGAGATTGTCGATGCGCTTGCCCTGCAACAATACCTCGCCACCGGCAATGCGACCGGGCGGATCAATCAGGCCAATGATCGCCGTGCCGGTCAGCGATTTGCCCGCACCGGACTCCCCGACCACGCCGAGCACCTCGCCGGGGGCAATATCAAAGGATACGCCATCGATGGCGCGCAGAATGCCGCGTCGGGTGACGAACTCGACCTGCAGATTACGAACGGAGAGAACGGGTTGTGTCATGAATACGATCTCAGTTTCGGGTTCATCGTAGCTTAGGATTCATCGCATCACGCAGCCAGTCACCCAGCAGGTTGATTGCCAGGCCCAGAATAACGATTGTGAGGGAAGGGAACAGCAAAATCCACCATTCGCCGGACATCAGATATTGCTGCCCGAAGCGGATGAGTGTGCCAAGCGATGGTTGCGTTACCGGCATGCCCACCCCGAAGAAGGAAAGTGTCGCTTCCTCGATGATGGCAAGCGCCAGATTGATGGTGGCAATCACCATGACAGGCCCCATGACATTGGGCAGGATGTGCTTTGCCATGATCGGCAGGCCCTTGATGCCAATGAGGCGCGCGGCCTGCACATAATCCTTGTTGCGCTCTACCATGGCAGATGCACGAACCGTACGGGCATACTGCGCCCAGTGCGACAGGCCGATGGCAAAGATGATGACAAACAGCGCCGTCGTCTCATGCTGGTTGGGAGGAATAAGACCACGCGCAATTCCAAAGACCAGAAGCGCAATCAGGATGCCGGGGAAGGACAACTGGATATCGGCGATCCGCATGATCAGAAGCTCTGTGCGTCCGCCGACATAACCTGCAACCAATCCGAGCGATATGCCCAGCAACATCGAGAAACCTACGGAGCAGAACCCGACAATCAGGGAGACGCGGGTGCCGAAAAACAGGGCAGACAGCAGATCACGCCCCTGCGCATCAGCTCCAAAAGGAAAGAATCTGCCGGAGCCAATACCGTTTTCCATCGGCGGTGTGAAACCATCCATCAGGTTCAGCGCCGCGGGATCAAAGGCGTTCTGCGGGGCAATCCAGGGGGCAAAGAGAGCCGCAATGAAGATCACGAATGTCGTGATGGCCGCCGCGACCGTGACAGGAGAATCCTTGAATGACAGCCACAGATCGCTGTCATTCAGGCGCTGCGAGAGTGTCGGACGGGCGGGTTCGGTCAAGGCCATGATCTCACGTCACCATCTCATTTGACGATCTCATTTGGTCGGCACCTTGGAGCCGGTCCTCAGACGCGGATCAATGAGGAAATAAAGCATGTCGACGACGAGGTTAACCACCACGAAAATCAATCCGACAAACATCAGGTAGGCCCCCATAACCGGAATATCGACCACTTCGACCGACTTCACGAACAGGGCGCCAAGACCCGGCCAGTTGAACACGGTTTCGGTGACAATGGCGAAGGCAACAATGGAGCCGAGTTGCAAGCCAGTGATCGTGACAACGGGAATCATCGTATTTTTGAGAGCATGGCGGAAGTTGATTGATCCGTCCGAGAGGCCGCGGGCACGGGCAAAGCGGATATAGTCAGCCCGCAGAACCTCCAGCATTTCAGAGCGCACAAGCCGCATGATCAGCGTCAACTGATAAAAACCCAGCGTGATAACGGGCAAAATCAACGACTTGCGCCCACTTTCCGTCAGCAGCCCTGTAGTCCACCAGCCAAATGCCACAGTCTCACCCCGCCCGAAGGTGGGCAGCCAGCGCAGGGTGACACCGAATATATAGATAAGGCCGATGCCGATGAGAAATGTTGGCAGTGACACCCCGACAAGCGACAGGCTCATCACCAGATGAGCGCCGATACCGTCGCGTCGCAAGGCGGTGTAGATGCCAAGCGCCAGACCAAAAGCCAGCGCAATGACGGCGGAAATGACCGCCAGTTCGATGGTGGCCGGCAGACGTTCGCTCAGCAGTTTGGCAACCGGGCGCCCCTGACGGTAGGAGATGCCGAAATCACCCCTGGCGGCGTTTCCCACAAATCGGCCGAATTGCAGCAGCATCGGATCATTCAGGCCCAGAGAATCCGCCAGTTCCTGCCGGTCTTTCAGTGTCGCGTCCTGCCCCACGATGCTGGCAACAGGATCGCCCACATAGCGAAACATGGAAAACGCGATGAACGCCACGGCCAGCATGACCATGACGGCCTGCAGGAAACTGCGAATGAGATACCCGAACATTCAAATACTTCTAACGAAGCCGCATGGAATTGCCAGTGCTTGATGGCTATCGATGTTCAGTTAGCACAAGATTGTACTTGCGGCCTGCCCCTCAGCCCGCGGCGAACATCTCGCATTCGCCGTGATGCACGGGTTGCTCAGCGGCACTGCCAATATAACGGCGGGCCAGAAAACGGGGGCGGCGATCCTTGAGGGGAGAACCATAGCGGCGCTCGAACGGGCCATGGACGTTGGTATCGTCCACCGGCTGCAGGCGCCCGTCCCTGTCCTCGATCAGGAGAGGAAGCGCCAGAGTACGGGCGTAGCTGCGCCACAACGCGATGATATCGGTATCATCGGAGGTGCGTGACAGGATGATTTCCAGACTTGGATCCATGTGGACCAGCACGATCTCGAACATGCCACCCTCAGGCACGGACTTGAGCGTGACGCCGCGATAGCTGGCGGTTGGCACATTCACCCAGGTTTCCATGCCTGCGATGCGGCGTCGAATGCAGACCCATTCAGCGCCTATTTCCACGCGCTTGATACCGTCTTCCGCCCTTGCACAGGCTGCTGTCACCGCTTGTGCTGCGACATCAGACGCCGCACCGCGCCCTGCTGACCCGTATTTTGAGCCTGACGCACATTTGGGCGCATTTTTTGCCCGCACATCTGTTGCCATGATAGCCACCCTGTCGTCTGCCGTTTCCGGCTCTTGTCCTGTCGGTGCTGGCGGTTGATCCACCATGCGCTGATCAACGGAGAGTGAGGGGTAAAGTCTGGTGAAGGCTTAAACAGGGTGGTTAAGCACTGGTAATTACCCGTAAGAAGCGGCACAACATGATCACATGATTGAAGTGTGGTTACTCAAACAGGACAAAAGCAATGCCCATTCTTATGGATGATCTCAAGACTCTGGCCATGATCGGCGCTTTACGCACGGCGGCACTCTACATTGCACTGATCGTCCTGATGGGGATTGTACTGACCTATCAGGTTATCTTGCAGCGCAGGAGCAAATTGATCGGGATTGGTGATGGCAGCGACAAGATGATGACACGTGCCATCCGCATCCATGGCAATTTCTGCGAGAATGCCCCTTTTGTCATGGCCTTGCTGATCCTGCTGCCACTTCTGGGCACTGCCAGCCTGTGGTTGCATCTGATCGGCTGTCTTTTTCTGGCCGGCCGCATGGCCCACGCTTACGGATTGTCAAAAACTGCCGGATCAAGCGTCGGGCGTGTCGGCGGCATGGTGATGACGCACTTTTCGCTGTTCATTGGCTGCGGACTGCTGCTGCTTGCGGCGTTCGGTCTCCGGTAACCCATGACCCACGCTGCCGATCTCGCGCTATTGCTCCGGGCTGCCGAAGAGGCGGGCAAAGCGGCATGCGGCTACTTTCGCGAGGGCATGATCACGACAGCGCGTGTCACCTACAAGGATGGCAACTCGCCGGTGAGCGAGGCGGATTTTGCCGCCAATGAAGCGCTGGAGCGTGTCTTGCGGTCTGAGCGGCCTGATTATGGCTGGATATCGGAAGAAACACTTGACGCCCCCGAACGCCTGTTGGCGCGGTATGTGTTTGTGGTTGATCCCATTGACGGCACGCGGGCCTTCATCGCTGGCAAACGGGAATGGTCGGTGGCTGTTGCCCTCGTGGTTGATGGTAAGCCTGTGGCCGGTGTGGTGCATGCCCCTGCACTGGAGCGTACTTTTCATGCCAGCCTGGGCAGCGGCGCTTTCTGCAACGGGCAAAAACTGAATGCAGGCAGCCGGGCTGCGCTGTCGGACTGTGTCTGTGTCGGCCCTCTTCCCTTGTTGGATGAACTTGACAGCAAGACGGCAGTTGGCCTGAAACGCGGGCCGCGCATTCCCTCGCTCGCTTACCGCCTCGTGCTGGCTGCGGCTGGCGAGGTAGATCTCGCCTTTGCTTCTGTGGGTGCCCACGACTGGGATGTGGCAGCCGCTGATATCATCCTGCGGGAGGCGGGTGCAGTACTTCTCGATCAGCACGGAAAGCAGCTTGTTTACAACCAGCCCCTGTTACGGCGTGGCCTGCTGGTTGCAGGCATAGAAGGGCTGGCTTCACAGGCTCTTGCAGTCCTTGGCTTGCACAGCCAACCGGCAGACGCTACGAGGCCTCAACTGACGACCTGAGGTTTTACCATGCCGAACACCCCTGAAAATGCCGACAGGCAACTGCTGCATCTCGTCTTTGGTGGCGAACTCAAGAGCCTCGATTCATCCGAGTTCAAGGATCTGGAGAAGCTGGACATCGTCGGCATGTACCCAAACTACGAAAAAGCCCGGCAGGCCTGGAAAGCCAAGGCACAGGCAACGGTGGATCAGGCGCAGATGCGCTACTACATCGTGCATATGCACCGGTTGCTTGATCCCGATACTGATACGCACTGATGCGACGCGTCGTGGAAAAATAGCGTCGTGCTCAAATCAATCCTGAGATCGCAGTTCGTTCTGCGCTCCGCCGGCCACATGATGGCGGGTTACCTCAGGCTTGTGCAGCGTACCAACCGTTTCGTTACGGAGCCTGCCGATGTGACAGGTGCGGTTTACGAAAAACTGCCCATGATCATTGCCATGTGGCATGGTCAGCATTTCATGATCCCCTTTGCCAAAAGACCGGAAGACCCTTTCGCCGTGATGATATCGCGCCATGGTGACGGAGAAATCAATGCCGTGGCTGTTGAAGCCTTCGGCATCAGTGCCGTGCGTGGTTCGGGTGCACAACGGCAGGATCAGGTGCGCAAGCGCGGTGGAGCGCAGGCACTGCGACAGGCGCTTGCCGTGTTGAAAAGCGGTGTCAGCCTGTCGATGACAGCCGACGTGCCGAAGGTTTCCCGTGTCGCTGGCAAGGGCATCATCATTCTGGCGCAGCTTTCAGGGCGGCCTGTCCTGCCCGTAGCGGTTGTCACCAGCAGAAGAATCGACCTCAAAAGCTGGGACCGGACGAGCATTGGCCTGCCTTTTGGTCGTGGTGCCATGGTCTTCGGGCAGCCGATCCATGTGGCGGCGAACCTGCAACCCGCTGAACTGGCTGCCAAGCGTCTGGAGTTGCAGGATGCGCTGGATGCGGTGCATGACAGGGCCTACACGCTTGTCGGCAGCAAGGACCCTGGTGCGCAGCGGGCAGAGGTGGAACAGGCCCGTGCAACCGCAGCCTTGGCCGACAGGGACGGAGCGGCTGTCTGATGCCTGGATATCCTTTTTCCATGCGGGTCTACGGCGGTGTCTCGAATCTGCTGTATCCGATGGTTCAACCGCTGCTCAACAGCAGACGCAAAAAAGGCAAGGAGGATGCCGTTCGCTTGCCGGAGCGCAAGGGGTATGCCAGCCATGCCAGACCTGACGGCCCGCTGATCTGGTTGCATGGGGCCAGTGTTGGCGAAGTGATTTCACTTCTGCCCATTGCCGAACATTTTACCTCCAGGGGCGTGCATGTCATGGTCACATCCGGCACGGTAACCTCTGCTGAAGTCGCCGCCAGAAGGCTGCCAAATGGAGCTTTCCATCAGTTCATTCCGCTTGATCTTCCAATCTACGTGAAACGCTTTCTGGCACACTGGAAACCGGATATCGGCGTCTTTGCCGAATCCGAATTATGGCCCAACCTTATTCATGCTGCGCATAAGGCAGGCACGCATCTGGTCATCGTCAATGCCCGCATGTCCGAGCGTTCGTTCAACCGCTGGCGGCGCTTTCCGTCCTTCATCACCTCGATGCTTTCACGCTTCGAACTAGTGCTGGCGCAGACCGAAGCGGATGGAGAGCGGGTTCGTACACTGGGTGCGCCACGCGTACAGACCATCGGCAACCTGAAATACGATGTTTCGCCACCACCTGCTGATCCGGCCAAACTGGCGGTGATCACAGCTGCAACGCGTGGGCGGCCGGTTTTTGTGGCAGCCAGCACGCATCCGGGCGAGGAGGAGCTGATCGCACGGGCGCATCGTGTTGCAAAGGAAACTGTTCCCGGATTGCTGACCATTATCATTCCGCGCCATCCAGACAGGGGTGCGGAGGTGGCCGGACTGGTGTTCAAGGCCGGGCTATCCGTTGCCCGTCGCTCGGAGGGCGCGGTGCCCGATGTGCATACGGACATCTATGTTGCCGATACGATAGGCGAACTGGGGTTGTTCTACCGCCAGAGCAAACTGGCCTATCTTGGCGGCTCGCTGGTGCCGCGTGGCGGACAGAACCCCATCGAACCGGCAAAGCTCGGCAACGGCATCCTGCACGGCCCGCATGTCCACAACTTCACTGAGGTTTATGACGCCCTTGCGGCAACGCATGGTGCGTTTGCCGTGCAGGATGCGGATATGCTTGGCCAGACGATCGGGCGGCTTATCCGGGATGAACCCTTGCTTACGCGCATGGCGCTGGCCGCCTCAAAGAAGGTAGAGGAGATGTCTGGTGCAAACCAACGCACGATTGAAGCGCTGGAACCATTTCTGGTGCAGGCGCATCTTGATCAATCCAGCGCAGGCTCAGGCGGATGAAGACGCCCGCTTTCTGGTATCAGCCAGCGGGCTGTCTTTCCTGGCTTTTATGGCCGGTGGGCTGGCTTTATGGCCTCGTCACAAGCTGGCGCATGGGGCGTCCAAGTATTTCACTTGGGATACCGGTTGTCTGTGTTGGAAACTTCACGGCGGGCGGCGCCGGCAAAACACCAACCACGATTGCAATCGTAAGACTGTTGCAGGAAATGGGTGAAAAGCCGTTTGTCGTAAGCCGGGGTTACGGTGGGCAGATAGCAGGCCCCACGCTGGTTGATCCCGCCGTTCATCGCACAGGCGACTGTGGTGACGAGCCTTTGCTGCTGGCACGGCACGCCCCCACTGTTGTGGCGAAAGACAAGGTTTCAGGGGCAAGGTTTGCGCTTGCCGCCGGTGCCACCGTGGTCGTGCTGGATGACGGCCTGCAAAATGCAGCCCTGAAGAAGGATCTGACCATCTGTGTGATGGACGGCGCAGTCGGAATCGGCAACGGATTTTGCGTACCAGCCGGACCATTGCGTGCGCCCCTTCTGAACCAGCTGGGTTATGTTGATGTTGTTATTGTCACAGGGGATGGCGCGGTTGACGGATGGATTTCGGCTGTCGTGGAATCACAAGGCAAGGCATTGATTGCGGCAAGACTCGTGCCGGATGAAACCGATGTCATGGCCCTTGCCGGTAAGCAGCTTCTGGCTTTTGCAGGCATAGGGCGACCCGAAAAATTCTTCGCAACCCTGCGTAATGCCGGTCTTGAAGTGGTTGAGACCCGCACCTTTGCTGATCACCACGTCTTCAGGGCTTCCGAACTTGAGAGGCTGGCCAGTCAGGCTACAGCAAGCGGCCTTACTCTGGTGACAACACAGAAGGATGCGGTCCGGATCGGCTCACACCTGCCCGAATGCGCCGTATTGGCAGTTTCGCTTGAGACCGATAGGGCGATGATCAAAGAACTTCTTCAAAAACATATGGGGGAAAATCGGGTTCAGCTCAAAACGTCACACTTGGCGCCTTGACCTCGCGTAACCGCCGCAAAATGGCTTCTGGCGTTGAATAGGCCTCCTGCCGGTCCACGTTCCAGTATTTCAAGTCTTCCAGTGCAATGGGTGTCGCTGTCACGGCACAGCGCACGTAAGTCCCTTCCCGAACGATCTTGTATTCGCCATGAAGATAACGCAGCGATGCCTCGGGCCCGGCTGCGAAAGTGTGATCGATCTTGTTCATGCCATCGGACTAACATTTTCAAGGGTGATTTGCACGTTTCCAGCATTTCTATATGATGAAATCAACTGAGATGTAAAAGAGCCGCATGCGATACCTCTGGTTCCTGGTTTTTTCGGGATTTTTCACTGTCGCCCCCGCACAGGAACGGGTTGAATTACCTATGGCGGATGGCAAGCCTTTGTCGGCAGCGGTTTATCGCCCAGCCGGAGCAGGCCCGTTTCCTGCCGTTGTGGCCTTGCATGGATGTGGCGGACTGGTTGGCAGCAATGGCCAGCCCAGTGCACGCCATGCCGACTGGGGCAAGATACTGGCATCCAAAGGGTATCTGGTCATTTTTCCTGATTCCTATGGATCACGCGGATTGGGTTCCCAGTGTCTGGTCAAGGATCGCACCGTCCGTCCTGCAAGGGAACGCGTGGCGGATGCCATCGCTGCGAAAAGCTGGCTTCAGCAGCAGGCCGATGTAAAGCCGGACCGGGTTTCCCTTCTGGGATGGTCCAATGGTGGATCGAGTGTTCTGTGGTCTGTAGCCACCGAGAAAAAGCCGAAGGATGGCCTGCCTGACTTTCGCTCGGCCATCGCTTTTTACCCCGGCTGTCGCCTGCTGGCACAGTCTGCTGAAAGGCGTGACTGGGAAAACCGTATTCCATTGTTGATCCTGATCGGCGAGGCAGATACCTGGACGCAGTCAGCACCGTGCAAGCAACTCGTTGCCACTGCGGTAGGACAGGGTCGCAAGGCCTCCATCATCACCTACGAGAATGCCCTGCATGAGTTTGATCATCCCAACCGCAAACTGACAAAGCGGACAGGACTGGCCTTTACCTCCGATGACAGCGGTGAGGCGATGGTGGGAACAGACCCGACTGCACGTGATGACGCCTTGATCCGCGTTCCTGCTTTTCTTGATCAGTAGTAGATTCAGCGGCAGAATGAAAGCTAGCCCTCTGACATCTCGTCAGGGATAAGTCCTGGCACATAAGCCTGATACCAGGCCTTGATCTCTCCCAAAGCGGGGTGATTCAGGCTCTTGCAGACGTAAGCCTCGATGCGCGGCAAGTGTTTGAGATAGCCGGGCTTGCCATCGCGCTGATTGAGACGGGCGAAGATTCCCAGAATTTTTGTCGCTCTCTGTGCCGCCGTGACGGCGTAATCGCGGGCAAATGTTGCCATGTTGAACGATGGATCATTATCACGCCGCAACCGCGCGTAGTGGCCAAGCAACCGCATTTCCAGAGCATGATCGATATCAACACGGGCATCCTGTGCCAGGCTGGCGACATCATAGGCCGGGTGCCCCATCACGGCGTCCTGAAAATCAATCAGGCCGACACGTTGCACGCCTTCGCGCTCCGGCAGCCACATCAGGTTAGGCGAGTGGAAGTCCCGCAAAACCCAGGTGCGCGGTGCCATCGTCACTTCTGACAGGATGGCCTTCCACTGGTTGACAAACGTACCGCGGGCTGATGCCGAAAGACCGCTTTTGCCACGATACGGCAGATACCAGTCCAGCATCAGTTCCACCTCGATCAGCAGTGCATCGAGATCATAAGGCGGTATCCGGTATTCAATATCAGCCGTAACGGGCAACCTGTCAGGAAGATCCAGCCCGTGCAGACGGGCCAGAACCTCGATACAGGCCGCATAACGCTCCGCATCAGGTTTGCCATCAATGAGCACGGTTTCATGGCCAAGATCCTCCGTGATCAGGAGGCCGGCCTTGAGGTCCATGGCTTTGATGCGTGGTGCGCTGAAGCCCTGGGCCAGCAGGCCATTGGCTATTGCGACGAAAGGCTTCACGTCCTCAGCCAGTTTTGCGATGGCGCTATAGGGTTTTCCGTAGCGGACAGGAGGTCCATCAGGGCGAGGCGGCGAGATCATCAGGATTGCGGTTTCGTCATCCCGTTGCAACCGTTCATAGGCGCGGACTGACGCATCGCCCAGCATGAAGGTGCGTACTGCGTCCCGCCATTCGGCCTGTGTCAGCAGTTTTTCGATGGCTTTCATGGTGCCTACACGTTGCGCCCAATTGCCATAACCGGTGACAACAGCAACCCGGTGTTCAGGGCCTTCTTCCGGCTCCAGAATGAAGCCGACATCAATCCTGTCCCGGCTCAGGGCGTCGCCGGCGCGGTCAGCCCATTCAACGATGACGAGGGCGCCCTCGGATGCCTCATCCCACCCCAGCTCCACCAGTTCTTCGGCGGAGGCCACCCGGTAAAGATCACAATGGACAACCGGAAAGCGCGGTGTCTCGTAGACCTGCATCAAGGTGAATGTCGGGCTTGGAACCTCGAGTTCGGGTTGTCCAGCAAGGGCGCGGATGAGTGCGCGGGCGAAAGTCGTCTTGCCGGAGCCCAGGTCACCCGTGAGGGTCAGCAGTGTATCCTGTTCAAGCTCCAGCGACAGCTCACGCGCAAAGCGCTCCGTACTCTGGACATCGGGCAGATCAATAACCCAGGTCGTTTCAGCGGATGATCTTCCGGCACTCATGACAGTCAGGCTACTTTCTGTTGTTCAGACGGAGTGCTGCCTCTGGGTAGGGTGATCAAGGGGAAGCGACAGATAACCGTCGTGCCTTCACCCGGTGCTGATTTGAGATCAAGCTGACCTTGGTGCAGCGCAACGAAAGCCTTGACCATGGACAGGCCAAGACCAACACCGCGATGATTTGAGCCATTGGTGTTGCTTTCAAAACGCTCGAAAACGCGGCCAAGCGCTTCCTCGGGTATGCCACGCCCCTGATCCGAGACAGACAGGATCATGTGCTGCTGGTCGCGACGGGCGGACACGACAATTGTCTGTCCTTCCGTTGAAAACCCGATGGCATTGGCCACGAGATGATACAGTACCTGTCGGATACGCAGCGCATCACCCTCGAAGCAGCCAGCATCAGCCGCAATATCCTGCCTGAGCGCAACCTTGGCCTTCGCCAGCCTGTCGGCAAGTGTTGCCGAGACAGATTCAATCTCATCAATCGGTGACACGGTGTCGCTGGACAGTTCAAGCGTGCCTGCATCAAGCGAGGCCAAATCGAAAATATCGTTCATCAAGGAAAGAAGTGCGTCAGCCGATTTTTGTGCAGCTTCCGCATATTCCTTCTGTTTTTGGGTCAGAAGTCCAACCGTTTCATCCGCCAGCATGCCCGTGGCCATGGTCACATTCTGTAGCGGCGTGCGAAGCTCATAGGATACATTCTTGATGAATTCATTCTTCATGCGCGCCGCAGTTTCAAGCGCCTCGTTGCGCTCCTGCAGGAAAAGTTCAGCGTTCACATTGGCCGTGACATCCGCGAATGTTATCAGCGTCGCGCCATCAGGCAGAGGCGCGGTGGCGCAGTCAACGACCGAATTATCCGGACGGATATCACGCAGCTTCAGGCCAAGCCGCGAGTCGGTCAGGCCCGTTATCGCTGCGCTCAGGGCGATCCATGTCTTGCTCTCGGCCGCCAGGGGGCAGCGGCGGATGACCTCGTCGATATGCGGGCTATCCTGTAGCGCTTCAGCATGCAGACGCCAGATGGTGGAAAAAGCCACGTTCGCCAGTTTGAGGCGTCCGTCGGAGCCAAACACGGCAACACCTTCCTTCAAGCTGTCGAGCGTCTCGTTTTGCACCCGGGAGAGCGCCTTGAACTGAGCCTCCAGTGTCATGCGTTCTGTCATGTCGTCGTAAACATAGTTGATGCCCCCATCGGGCGTAGGGCTGGCAACAACGCGCAACATCCGCCCGTCAGGCAGATGCCAGAGGTGTTCGGCAGTTTCGGATTTCTGATAGCCGTCGAGCATTGACTGCTTCCAGTCCTTGAAATCAGACTGCTCCTGTATGCGCCGTTCTGCCCTGAGATGATCAAGAATCTCGCCATCCCCGGGGAGCGTTTTCAGGAATGCGGCATCCAGTCCCCAGAGTTTCTGGAAGGCTGCATTATTGAAGCGCAAGTGCTTCTTGCGGTCAAAGATGGCGACCGCAATGGGCAGCTCGTTCAATGTGCGCACGTGGGTGGCCATTTCAGCCTCGATCTGGATACGCAGGAGATCGATTTCAGAAGCATCATTGGCAATGCCACCCGAACCGAAGGGCGTGGTGACATCACAGACATCCACGACTGTGCGCTTGCCCGAGACGATGGCCGCGAAGCGCCCCTTGAAGGGCCCGTCCTTGTTGGCGGCAGCAATCTTTTCGCGCTGGGGGCGATCGACCAGCTCCATGCCTTTGCTGATCACCTCGTTCGGGTGCCTGCAATCAACAGCTTCAGCGAAAGAACGATTGACCCAAGCCAACCGACCGTCAGGATAACGCAGCCACATAGGTTGCGGTACAGCGTCCAGAACAGCATGCAATGCGGCCATTTCGCCCGCAAGCCGACCATAGCTTTCCTCAGCCTTCAGCTTTTCCAGCCGGTCGCCGGAAACCTCGCGTACACGCATGACCGCCCTGCCCGAGACGGCCCGCCCGTCAATCTCAAGCCGCTTGCCTGCGGTGCCGTCGAAGGCCAATGTGAAGCCTTCGCCCCGCAGTTTGAGTTTCTCGACCGCTCCATCGAGCTTTCTCGCATCCACCGCTTGAAGCCACTGGCTGAAACCAAGAATGCGGCGTGGCGCGCCTGCCCCCAGAATGAGGCCGACATCACCCTCGATGTCCGGTTCCCCCGAAGCATTGCCCCAGGCAACCACGACATGCCGCTCTCCCGACATGAAAATATCAGCCTGCTGCACCTTGGCCTGCAAAGCCCCTATTTCCTCGTTTTGCGCGGCCAACCGTCTGGACCATCGTTGGCGCCCCACAATATGCAGGACGGCCGTGGTGGTGGTGAGAATGACAAGCCCGACAAAAATGAGGCCAAGAGGTCCTGTCATGTCCATGATGATGGGTGCACCACTCTCGCGTGTCAGCATGGACAAGCGCAGTCCATTGTCCTGAGCAGATACGGTCGTGGAGAGACATGCTGACGTCAAGAAGCCGTTTCCGGCGTGCAGCACTGCACGCGGATTCAACAGTCCAGAACTGCTGGCCTTTATGGCCATGCCGTCAACCTCAAATTGTGGGACGCGATTTCAAACAAATCCCGAATCACCCCACACTACAGTTGCCGGGAGTCAGTGAGGAAGTGGTTAACCAAAAGAAAAAGCCTCGCGCACGGCGAGACTTGAACGAAGCGGGAACAAACCGTTAGTATAGGCATACTACTCTTGCAGCATGCGCTTCAGAAGATCGATTTCCCCGGCAAGGCCAACATCTGCCCCTGTCAGGCTTTCGATCTTGCGCACGGCATGCAGGACTGTCGTATGATCACGCCCGCCAAAACGCCGCCCGATTTCTGGCAATGAGCGCAGGGTCAAGGCTTTGGACAGATACATAGCGATTTGCCGCGGACGAACCACCGTAGCTGTCCGGCGCGATGACAGGATATCGGATTTGCTGACATTATAATGGTTGGCAACCAGCCGCTGAATATCCTCGATCTTCACCTTCTTGGGCTCACGGGTGCGAATCAGATCCTTGATGGCGCTCTCGGCTGTCGGCAGATCCAGCGGCACGCCTGACAGGGTGGCATGGGCCAACATGCGGTTTACGGCCCCTTCCAGATCACGACCATTGGCTGTCAACTGCCGTGCCAGCCAGATAACGACTTCCGGGCGCACCTCGAAGGTCGGAAGATGGGAGCGGGCAGCCGCAATACGCGATTCCAGAATCTTGACGCGCAACTCTTCATCCAATGCGCCCATTTCGACCACCAGACCCGCTTGCAGGCGTGAGCGCATCCTGTCCTCGATCGTCTCAAGATCGCAAGGCGCACGGTCAGCGGCAACAATGACCTGTTTTCCGGCATCGATCAGGGCATTAAGCGTGTGGCAAAATTCCTGCTGGATGGCTTTACCGGTCAGGAACTGCACATCATCAATGACCAGAACATCGATGGCCCGCAGTCTTTCCTTGAAAGCGATCGCTGTTTGGGCCTTCAGGGCCGCCACAAAGCCATACATGAACTTTTCCGCCGTGAGATAGACGATACGGCGACCGGAAGCCTCAAGTGATTGCGCCAGGGACTGGCAGAGATGGGTTTTGCCAAGACCGACAGCAGCATGCAGGAACAGCGGGTTGTAGATCGGTTTTTCGCCGGGCTGCGCGCGGCCAATCTGCTGAACCGCGGCAAAGGCGAAAGCGTTTGATTGTCCAACGACAAAACTCTGGAAGGTCAGGCGGCGGTCAAGCGGCGAACCGACCAGACCCTCACCATCCTTGCCACCACCGCCTGTACCCGCACTGGGTGGCACGAATGGAATATCGCGATTCTGTTCGCACTGGCGTGCACCATTGTCCAGCGGAGCTGCTTTCAGGGATTTCTGGACAACCGTACGCTGGCCCGCCACGCGTACCACCAGCACGACATCGGACACACCGCATTCATGCTCGACAAACAACCGCTGCAACCTGTCACGGTAGTGCGCATTGATCCAGCTCTTGAGGAATTTGGTTGGCACGCTCAGGTGCGCACATTCATCGGCAAAATCGATCAGTTCGATCCGAGTGAACCAGCTGTTGAAAACATCCTCGCCCAGTTCGGCCCGCAATCTCTGGCGAATACGCCCCCATACCCCCGCCAGATCATTGATGCTCCCGATGCTGCCGTTCTCGGCAGCCTGCACATCTCCCGTAGCTGATTGCTCAAAGGCGATGGTCGCTGTGTTATGTTCCGCAATCTTTGAATACATGTCCGGCCCCGGTGACAGGTTTGTCGCATCCTGCAAACGAGTTGCCTGGTGCTGTCCTGTTTATTGTCTTTGAAAAGGATTGAAGGCAGTCGCCTCCGATGATTGCCGTCAATTCAAGTGTGCCTTCTCAAGTATGGCTTAGAAAGAATGATCTCAGACATTTTCCGTATTTGCGCTTTTCCTGGTCGTCGCATGCACATCCTGCCTTTCCTGCCATACCCGGTATTTCAATTCCCAACCATGAAGCCACGCGTCCCCTGTTTTTACGCCTGACCGTGCGGTCGTTTTGAACGCAGAATTCCAGCCATGGCAAACCAGAGGTTCACCATGCTCAACCCTTCGTTCTTGGGATGAATTGGTCCGCCCAAAAGCGGCATGTAAAGTCTCTACACACCCCGCTCGAATGCCAGCAACCGAAATTATGGCAGCCCTTAGTCGGCTTCCTGAAGGCAATGCTTAATAGGAGTTTTCCACAGGATGTTAACGAATGCTTAAGGTGATGAAATGACGTGAAAAAACTGATTTAAACCTTTTGCAGCGGCGCAATATTTCGGAACCGGAACAACTTTCAAGCCCCCTCAAAAAAGATTTTTCCTAAAACAGCCGATGCCGCACCTAAATGGGGCTTACCATCTAAAATGTTGATATATATAGTATAATTCTGCGCATTCAGTCTACTCTATTGCGCCACCTGTACTTACGGAGAGTCAAGGTCATTGACGACGATTGTGGCAAATAAAATCAGTGTCGGGATTCTTAAGATAACTTGCCAGACTCAACAGGAAAGAGAGCCGCCTACACACCTTCGAACCTGACAAGCTCCCCACAAGATGGCTCACAAAGGGCTGATTCCCACATGACGCGCCGCCCGCGTACAACAGTTCCAACAGGCCAGCCGGTGACGGTCACACCGTCATAGGGCGTCCAGCCACACCGGGAAGCGATCCAGTCATTGCCAATGGTTTCCCGGCGCTTGAGATCGACGATCGTCAGGTCGGCATCATAACCAACGGATATCCTTCCCTTGTTGGCGATACCAAACAGGCGCTTGGGTCCGGCACTGGTCAGATCAACCAGGCGTTCGAGACTGAGACGCCCGTGATGAACATGATCAAGCATGATAGGCACCAGCGTTTGCACTCCGGTCATGCCTGAATGGGTGGCTGGATAGGCATGTTTCTTTTCTTCATGCGTATGGGGGGCATGGTCCGAGCCCAGACAATCAACTATCCCCTGTGTCAGGCCTTGCCAGATTCCCTGGCGATGGTGATCATCGCGCACCGGCGGGTTCATCTGGGCATAGGCCCCGAGGCGCTCATAGCAATCAGGTGCAACCAGTGTCAGGTGATGGGGCGTCGCTTCGCAGGTGGCAATATCCTTGTGGTCCTGCAAAAACAGCATTTCATCCGCCGTGGAGATATGCAGGACATGGATTTTAGCCCGCGCTTTCCTGGCCACCGCCACCAGACGCTGTGTGCACCGCAAGGCTGTCTCAGCGTCACGCCACACAGGATGTGAGGATGGGTCACCCGCCACTCTGAGATGCATGCGCTCACGCAGCCGCGCTTCATCCTCGGAATGAAAGGCTGCCCGGCGACGTGTGCGCTTCAATATCTCGAACACGCCCTCATCGTCTTCCACCAGAAGTGACCCGGTAGACGACCCCATGAACACCTTGATACCAGGTGTGCCGGGCAATCGCTCCAACTCCGCCACGTCCCTGGCGTTTTCATGGGTACCGCCAACCCAGAACGCAAAATCGCAGTGCATGCGGTGATGGGCCGCTTTCAGCTTGTCCTGCAAAGCCTCTTCGGAAATCGTGAGCGGGTTGGTGTTGGGCATCTCGAACACGGCCGTGACGCCACCCATGACAGCGGCAAGCGATCCTGTTTCAAGGTCCTCCTTGTGGGTGAGGCCCGGCTCGCGAAAATGCACCTGACTGTCAATGACACCGGGCAGGATATGCAGACCCGCGCAATCAACGGTTTCACCGGCATGAGCTGACCCCAGTGCTCCGATGGCGGCAATGCGGCCATTGATGACGCCAATGTCACGTTGGCCAGTGCCATCGTGGTTGACGACGGTGCCACCCTTGAAAATCCTGTCAAAAGTCTGCGCCATAACAGGCACTCCCTCAATCGCCTGTTGTGATCAGGCTTTTGCACGCTTACGGAAGTGGCATCCTTCGCTCAAGCCAGAGAGTGCATTTTTCATGACAGAAACACGAAAAGCTGTGGGCTTGCCCAACCGGGGCGTGTTGCGGGTTGCCGGAGACGATGCGCGCAGCTTTCTGGACGGGCTTGTCACCAACAGCCTGGAGCGGGCGAAGCCCGATATTGCCTGCCACGCAGCCCTGCTGACGCCACAGGGCAAGATCATCGCTGATTTCTTCATCACGGAGGCTGACGCAGAGGATGGCGGCGGCTTCTATTGTGATGTGCCTGTTGTCAGCATTGACGATCTGGTCAGGCGTCTGACGCTCTACAAGCTGCGGGCAAAGGTGACGATTGCGGATATGTCAGCCGATCTGCGCGTGGTGGCGCTCTGGGGTGGTGCGCCTGTCACTGATCTTGCCATGAGCTTTCTGGACCCGCGCCTGCCCGCTATGGGCCAGCGCGTCATCGTACACACCTCACAGGTGGACAACCTGATCGAGGCGGCTGAAGCCACATTGGTGGAACTTGAGGAATATCATGATCGGCGGGCCCGTCTGGGATTGGGCGAGCCTCTGTTTGACTATGCGCTGAACGATACCTTTCCCCATGAAATCAACATGGACCAGTTGAACGGCATCGATTTCAAAAAGGGGTGCTATGTGGGACAGGAAGTCGTCTCGCGGATGCAACATAGGGGCACGGCCCGCACACGTCTTGTGCAACTGCGGTATGAGGATCACATCAGCATTGCCGAAGGGGCACCTGTCATCGCCGGCGAGAAAACACTCGGCGTTACCGGCAGCTGTTGTGCCGGCACAGGCCTTGCCATGCTGCGGCTGGACCGCGTGGCGGATGCACTGGCCGCCAATCTGCCAATCCATGCGGGTGGCGTGCCCGCAGCCGTCATAAAGCCAGCGTGGTGGTCCGCCAGCTGGCCGCTGAATTGACCTAGAGCGGTTTGCTGGCCGCCAGCATGTAATTGACGGCCATATCACGCGACAGGGACCATTTGTCCGACAAGGGGTTGAACACCACGCCCTGTCGGTCAAACACCGCCATGTCACGCACCGAGATGGCCTCCTCAAGCTCCTGCGGCGTCACAAACTTGTCCCACGAATGCGTGCCTACCGGCAGCCAGCGGAGCACATATTCCGCGCCGAAGATGGCCAGGGCAAAGGCCCGCTTGGTCCGGTTGATGGTGGCTGCCACCAGCAATCCACCCGGCTTGACCAGCTCGGTCGCCGTCAGCACGAAAGCGTTGACATCGGGCACATGCTCGACAACTTCCATGATCAGCACCACATCGAAGCGCTCAGGCTCCTTCAGCAGCACTTCAGCGGTGTCCCTGCGATACGTCACGCTCACGCCGGTGCGTGCCGCATGGGCGCGGGCCACATCGACATTGTTGCGGGCAGGATCGATGCCTGTCACGTCACAGCCCAACCGTGCCATGGGTTCGCAGAGCAATCCGCCGCCACATCCGATATCGAGCAAGGACAACCCTTCAAACGGCTCGGGCGCGCGCCCATCCCGTCCGAAATGCGCTGCCAGCGTGTCCCGCAGATAGGCCATACGCACCGGATTGAATTTATGCAGGGGCTTCATCTTGCCCTTGGGGTCCCACCATTCCGATGCCAGCCGGTCAAACTTCTCGACCTCGGCTTCATCCACATGTGGAGCTGTTCTGTTTGCCATCATACTCTCCGGGCCAGCGCACCTGCATTGACACATGCTTCAGCCCCTTTCATAAGGCCGCGCAACCACCAAGACCATTGGCCATTTGGCCGCTGGGCTCAACCCTCCTCTAACGGACCAAGATATTCCATGGCCCGCCTCGTGCTTAAATTCGGCGGAACCTCCGTCGCCACCATTGAACGCCTCCGCAACGTGGCACGCCATGTCAAACGCGAATGGGACGCAGGCCATGACGTGGCTGTCGTTGTTTCGGCCATGTCAGGCAAGACCAACGAGCTGGTGGGTTGGTGTCAGGAGGCCTCAACCCTTTACGACACCAAGGAATACGATGTCGTTGTGGCGTCAGGCGAGCAGGTCACATCCGGGCTTCTGGCCATTGTGCTGAATGAGATGGGCCTGCCCGCCCGCTCGTGGCAGGGCTGGCAGGTGCCGATCTACGGCAGCGATGTGCACAGCTCTGCCCGTATCGAGGGCATTGACGGCAGCAATATCATTGCGGCCTTCTTGCGCAACCGCGAGATCGCCGTTGTCTCGGGCTTTCAGGGCGTCCACAAGGAAACGGGCCGCATCGTCACGCTTGGGCGTGGCGGTTCGGACACCTCAGCTGTGGGCATTGCAGCGGCCCTGAAGGCAGACCGCTGTGATATCTACACCGATGTCGACGGCGTTTACACCACCGATCCCCGTGTTGTGGCGAAAGCCCAGCGCATGGAGAAGGTGTCCTTCGAGGAAATGCTGGAGATGGCATCCGCCGGATCCAAGGTGCTGCAGGTGCGCTCGGTCGAGATCGCCATGGCCCAGCGCGTCAAGACCTATGTACGCTCGTCGTTTGACGATCCCGAGAACCCTACCCCTGGAACCCTCATCTGTGACGAGGAAGATATCGTGGAACAGCAACACGTTACCGGCATTGCCTTCTCAAAGGACGAAGCCCAGTTCACCCTGCGCAAGGTGGCGGACAAACCCGGCGTTGCCGCCGCTGTCTTTGCCCCACTGGCGGAGGCCGCCGTCAATGTGGATATGATCGTCCAGAACATTTCAGCCGATGGCAAGACCACTGACATCACCTTCACGGCGCCAGCCGCTGAATATGACCGGGTGATGGATGTGCTGAAGAAGAACAGTGAAAACATCGGCTATACCACGCTGGACGGTGCGCGCGATGTGGCCAAAATTTCCGCAATCGGCATCGGCATGCGCAGCCACGCCGGTGTTGCCGCCATGGCTTTTCAGGCGCTGGCGGACAAGGGTATCAATATCCGGGCGATCACCACCTCCGAGATCAAGTTCGCGGTGCTGATCGATGCGGCCTATACGGAGCTTGCCGTGCGGACACTGCATACGCTCTACGGACTCGACAAGGCTTGAGGATACTTCAATGGCAGTTGTACCTCAAAGGTCTTGGGAGGTGCAGAATTTATTGCGGTTGCAGAAGTAAAGTTTGGCTGTAGCGTCGCGTCATAAAAGCGCGGATCACGGCGAAGGCAGGAAGGTAATGATGCAATTGATATGGCTTCCCCTTAATCCTTTTACGCTTGATCGAAAACAGGCTTCTGATACTTCAAAATGAATGAAAGATTTTTTTGATAAAAATGATGAACGCCGCGCAAATTTTCTCTCGCGTGTTTTCGGCATTTTCAGCGAGGAGATTGTAAGGGTTTGGATTGATGACGAGCGCGCACCATACCGCTGCGGCGGAGGACGTCCTAAACTTCAACATGGTGACAAGAAACGGATAATTGACTTTACTCTGCAAGAGCGGAGTACGAATCGGATTTTTGTTGCAGAAATGAAATGTGAAATTGCGTATAAGAATTTCAAATTTCTAACGCTGACAAATCCGCAACAGCTTGATCACCATAAGAAGGATGCATTCAATGCCTTCCTAGATTATGCAGGAAAGCCCAACGTCGCAGTAATTCAGAAAGTACCTGTGAAAACACATGGGGCCATCTTGATTTGGGGCAACACTTCTCAGGTGGGCATTGATGCCGTTATGGCGGAATATAGATTCCACGATGTGCTGGCAATTTCGAACATTTTATCAGATCTACGTGAGTGGCAGACGCCAGCATGGACAAAGCTTCTTAGAGAGGTTCAAACTTGGAATAATGACCTTGGTGAATGGCTCGAATTTGGTAGACCCCCATTATAAACGGAGTTCAATGGTAGAATCTACCATTATGCCACTACGGTGACAGTGCGCCTCTTCTCGCCGACAAAATGCAGACAATCACCGGGTTGTTGCCTACCGCGGATTCACCGCCAGCTTGAACCCCAAAGCATTCACCACAGACGCCAGCGTACTCAGGGTCGGATTTCCACCATCTTTGAAAGCCTTGTAGAGCGCATTGCGCGTGACGCCCGTTTCACGCGCAAGGTCTGTCATGCCACGGGCGCGGGCAATATCGCCGATGGCGGCTGCAATCAGGGTAGGGTCACCATCTTCAAACGCCGCTTCGAGATAGGCCGCCTGTTGCTCGGCTGTCTTGATGAAATCAACCGCATCCCAGGGCTTTGTTTCAAGAGCCATCGTGCTGTTCCTTTGTATTTATACGATCTTTCGGGAACACCCTCCCCCCATTTTTGGTGGGGAGGGAAGATCGAGCGAAGCGGAGATCAGGGTGGGGGGATCATTCCTGCTGGACTTTTTCCCCCCACCCCAACCCTCCCCACCGCAAGCGGGGGGAGGGAGAAATCACCACTCACCGCTCAGTCAGCTTCAACTCAATCCGGCGGTTGCGCCGCAGAACATCGTCGCCATCACCCGTTTCAATCGGCTGGAACTCGCCAAAACCTGCCGCCAGCAACCGCGTTTCGGGTATGCCCCGCAAGGCGAGATAGCGCACCACCGCTATGGCGCGAGCCGCTGACAACTCCCAGTTGGACGGGAACTGCACTGACTGGATAGGGCGGCGATCCGTGTGACCATCCACCCGCAACACCCATGCAATATCGGGCGGGATCTCGCGTGCCGCATCCGTCAGCACTGCGGCCAGCTTGTCCAGCTCCGGCAATCCGGCAGGATTCAGCACGGCCTGCCCGGCCTCGAACAGGATTTCCGACTGGATGACGAAGCGGTCCCCCACCACACGG
>JANMLW010000059.1:0-28273 GCA_031372765.1 Hyphomicrobiales bacterium | reverse complement strand
GCCAAGAGCGGCAACCAGACGATCGAGGATGAATCCGACAAACCCGATGTAAAGCAGGGCCACGACAATGTCGGACTGTTTTGACGAGTTCCAGGCATCCCAGATGAAGAAGCCGATGCCCACGCCGCCGGTCAGCATTTCAGCTGCTACAATGGCGAGCCAGGAGAGACCAACGCCAATGCGCAAACCTGTAAAGATATAGGGAGCGGCTGACGGCAGCATGACCTTGAAGAAAAACTCGATGGAATTGAGCCGCAACACCGCCGCAACATTGCGGTAATCCTGCGGGATGTTACGGATGCCAACAGCAGTGTTGATGATGACTGGCCAGATCGCCGTGATGAAAATCACGAAAATTGCCGACGGATTGGAATCGCGGAAAGCCGCCAGTGAAATGGGCAGCCAAGCCAGTGGCGGAACCGTCCGCAAGACCTGAAATACCGGATCAAGCCCGCGCATTGCCCATATCGACTGGCCTATGACGGCACCGATGAAAATACCGACCACAGCCGCCAGACCGAAGCCAACAAGCACGCGTTGAAGGGAGGTCATCACGCGCCAGCCAAGCCCGATATCCTGGGAACTGGCCCAATAGAAGGGCTGAAGGATCAGTTCATGGGCTTCTGCCCAGACAACCGTTGGGGCGGGCAATGAAGAGCCCGGTTTTGAGAACGCGATTTGCCAGACAAGTATGAGCAACGCGACAGTTATAAGCGGAGGAATAAGCGTCACCAACGCCCAGTTGCCCCAGTATTTCAGCTTTTCGGCAACGGCAGATCGGCCAGGCTGTTTAAGAACGACGATCTCAGCGGTTGTGGCGACAGTCTCTGCTTGTGGAAGCAGAATTGATGTGTCGACAGCAGAAACGCTTTTCAACTGGGCAACTCCCATGGATGTGCTCCTATGCTCGACGTTGCCCTGAAGGAGCATTTCAGTCGTTCTCAGGTACAGACAAGACAAGGAGCATGCCAAATCGTCTTTTCACGCCCACGATAGGGACATTGGCGCGAATTCA
Organism: Hyphomicrobiales bacterium; assembly: GCA_031372765.1. Taxonomy (GTDB): domain Bacteria; phylum Pseudomonadota; class Alphaproteobacteria; order Rhizobiales; family Beijerinckiaceae; genus JADCCX01. The sequence goes on along the minus strand of JANMLW010000059.1, from coordinate 27,258 downwards.
CGGGGGTTGTTGCGCTGAACTACGCGAAAGCTCGCTTTTCCAGATTCATTTGACTTCTTCAGGATGACAGGAAAAGCCGGATAACGCCCGTCGTCCAGCTGCCTGCAATTTGTGCATTGCACAAAAAACGGGCTTTCCAGATCAGACTTTCCTGCTGCTTTCCGACAAAGCGATTACCACCTTCGTGGCCTGGGTCCGATCCGAAGCCTGCCTGAAACCTTCATCCGCATTTTCCATAGGATAGGTTGCAGAGATCATCGGTGACAAATCAACCACCCGCGTTGAAATCAGGTTCGCTGCCCGCGCAAACTCAGCATTGAAACGGAATGTCCCAATGACTGAAAGTTCCTTGGCAACGATCATGTTGAGCGGCATCACGGCATCCCCACCAAGGCCAACAAGCACAATACGGCCTTTCGGTTTCAACGTGTTCAATGCCGCAGCAATGGCGTTGGGATTGCCCGAACATTCAAAAGCAACATCGATCTGACCACGATTGGTTGCATAGACCGCCAGAGCCTCGCTGTCCTTTGCAACGTCGATACCGTGATCGCAGCCAAAGCGCGCGGCCATCGACAGCGAATATGCCGTGATGTCGGTGGCAACAACCTTCGTCGCACCAGCAAGCCTTGCCGCAACAATTGTGAGTATCCCGATGGGGCCGCAGCCCGAAACAAGCACGGTTTTACCCCCAAGATCCCCGGCCTGTACAACCGCGTGCAGCGCCACTGAAAATGGCTCGCACAGCGCTGCCTCTGCCGGACTGACAGCGGCATCGATTCTGAACACGCGTGCTGCAGGCACGTTCACCTGCTCGCGAAACAAGCCCTGCACATGGGGAAACCGCATGGCGCTGCCGTTGAAACGCATATTCTCACAATGGTTATGCTCATTGCGCTTGCAGGATGGGCATTCACCGCAAGGACTGCTGGGATTGACTGCCACAAGCTCACCGACTGCAACAGACCGCACACCCGCACCGACTGCGGTTACATGACCGGATACCTCATGGCCAAGCGCCATGGGCTCCTTTATCCGCACGGTTCCAAAGCCACCATGGTGATAATAATGCAGATCGGAACCGCATATTCCACCCGCGGCCAACCTCACTGAAACGTCGTTGGCGCCGAGCGGCGTATCTTTGGCTGCAAAGGCTTCAACGCGAAGATCGTGCGGGGCATGAATGACAAGGGCGCGCATCAAAGCACAGCCATGATGCCGCCATCGACATAGATGATCTGGCCATTGACATAATCCGAAGCAGATGATGCCAGAAAAACGGCTGTGCCTATGAGTTCATCAGGCCTGCCCCAGCGTTTGGCAGGCGTACGCGCCTTCACCCAGGCGTCAAATGCCGGGTTGTCAATCAGCGCCTGGTTCATGTCTGTCAGCATATATCCCGGCCCTATGGCGTTGGCCTGAATACCGCTTGCGGCCCATTCCGCTGCCATCGCCTGTGTCAGCATCTTTATGCCGCCCTTGGCAACGGTGTAGGGTGCAACGGTAGCACGGGCGAGAGCGCTGGTCAGCGAACCGATATTGATCACCTTGCCATGCCCGCGTGGCACCATGCGTTTGGCGGCCTCGCGCCCGATGACAAAAGCACTGGTCAGGTTCGTATCCAGCACACGCTGCCAGTCCGCTGTCTCAAGTTCGATCATCGGGCGGCGAAACTGAATGCCCGCATTGTTGACAAGGATATCGACGGCGATACCCGCATGATCCAGCCTCTCGAATGTGGCCACGATGGCGGCCTCGTCCGTCACGTCAAACGGTGCGGGCAAAGCCTGGAACCCGGCACCGATCATTTCAGCGACTGCTTCGTTCACGCGGTCCGGATTGGTGCCGTTGACAAGTATGCGCGCCCCTGCCCGCGCCAGCCCTTCAGCCATGGAGCGGCCCAAGCCACGGGAAGAACCGGTAACAAGAGCGGTTTTGCCGGTAAGATCAAAGATGCTAGTGCTCATGCATGGCTCTTATGGTATGATGATTGAGAGAAGTTGAAAAACTCCCTGCCTCACAACCCAGTCCGCTGCAAGCGAAGACTCGGGTTGCGCGCCTCCCCCCATTTGAAAAATTGCTTTCGGCTGCAGAATGACAGCAGTCTATTGCTTGCCCGACAATGCAGCGCGATGCTTCCGCAAAAGGCGTGCTAGCGCCTCGGCAAGTGCCAAAACATCTGGATCAGACTTGCTTCTGGCTGTGCGGATCATGAATATGTCATCTGTAAAAGTACCGAAAGGATCATCATGAACCCGGAAAAGCGCGGGATCGCTATCGCCAATCCAGTATGGCAAGAGGCCGACGCCAACCCCTCCCTTGATCGCCTGCAAACGCAGATGAAGCTCGTCAATCTGCGGTCCCTTGGTCCGTTCGGCCAGAACAAGCTCGGCGCAGGCCCTGAGTTTTGACACAGCGGCATCCCCCGAAGGCATGACCATGGGCAAGCCATCATGGTCCTTTATGCCGTAAACGGCAAACATCACGTTGCCGACCTTTCGCACGAGCAATTCCCTATCGGGTGAAGGATTGCGCATCCGAAGGGCAATGTCCGCTTCGCCGCGTACGATATCCAGTATGCGTCGCGTAGGCAAAACAACGAAGCTGCGCGGAGCAATCGCTGCCGCAATTTCACGGAAATGGGCAGCAAGGAAAAGTGACATAGTGTTGGTCGTGGTGATCTTCAGTGGTGCACCTGCATCAGATCGGTGGGCAGACATTGCACCACTGATTTCCTGGACTGCCTCAGACATCGGGCTGACAGTCTGCAGCAGATCATATCCGGCTGGCAGGATTATCACGGAGTTCACACCCCGTTCCAGCAATCGGACATCGAGGTCATTTTCCAACCTTTGCATGCGACGACTGACCGTTGCCTGACTTTCCGTCAGTGCCTTGCCGGCCTTATTCATCGATCCATGAGAAGCCACGGCCACAAAGGCCCTGATGTCGTCCCACGAAGGTTGCCCTGTACCCGGCGGTTTATAGGAATGTTTTGGCACGATCCCGAGCCGAAGATTGTCAGAAGCCATGTCAGCATCCCACACTTGTGACCCAGATGGTCGTAGTTTGGATTATCAGTGTCCTCAGCCAACCAATGCCCCGCTTCCAGAACGGGATCAAGCGTAGCCGATCGGCTAAACAGGGTACCATCCAAAGCCTCGGGAATGCCAGGAGAGGAAATTGAGCTGCCAAGATTGTCAATAAATCCAGTTTTCATGGACTGGATAATCACGCCTTTTCGGTCCGCCGTCAGCCGGACAAGTTTGATGTCCGCTCTTCAAAAATGAAGAGCAGAGCAACAATGTCTTATTGATCAAAGCCTTGCGGGAATTTCCAGGCCGCGCTGCACAGCCGGACGGGCCAGACAGCGCTCCAGCCAGGCAGGCACATTCTTCAGACTGGCATAATCAACCAGCTCCCCTGCCCCGTAGAAGCCGACAAGATTGCGCACCCAGCCAACAATAGAGATATCAGTGATGGTATAGTCATCGCCCATGATCCAGTCACGCCCGTCAAGACGGGTTTCGAGAACACCGAGCAAGCGCTGTGTTTCCGCCCGGTAACGCTCAAGCGGTCGCTTGTCCTCGATGTCCTTGCCAGCGAACTTGTGAAAATACCCAAGCTGGCCGAACATCGGGCCAATCGCCGCCATCTGGAACATCACCCACTGGATGGTCTCGATGCGCTGGACAGGATCGACGGATAGGAACTTGCCGGATTTCTCCGCCAAATAAATCAGGATTGCGCCTGATTCAAACAAGGCCAATGGCTTTCCTCCAGGACCATTGGGATCAAGGATCGCAGGAATCTTGCCATTGGGATTAAGCGAAAGAAACTCCGGTCCCCAGGTTTCGTTCTGACCGATATTGATCGCATGGGGCTCGTATGGCAGTCCGATTTCTTCCAGCATGATGGAGACTTTCACACCATTTGGCGTCGGCAACGAGTAGAGCTGCAACCGCTCAGGGTGTGTTGCAGGCCAGCGCTTCGTGATGGGAAACTGCGAAAGATCGGCCATGGGATTTCCTTTACATTTGACAGGACATGCTTGACGTGAATTGCACTTCAACCTGCTGAATTTTGAAATGGGCATGACTGATGCGAATTGCCACTGTGTCGCTGCAATTACGGTTTGCATTCGCGAACGGATATCACCTTGCAATCACACCGTTTCCGCCATGAGTTCCTGTTCCACCATGAGTTCCTGCTCGACAAGCGTGGTCCAGAACGCAGCACCATTCACAATGGCATCATCGTTGAAATCATAATGGCTGTTGTGGTGCAATGCCCCGTCAACCGCGGGCCCGTTGCCAAGCCAGACGTAGCAGCCTGGCGCATGATCAGCGAAGAAAGCAAAGTCATCACCTGCCGTGGACGGGGGGTAAGCCGTGCGGACGGATGGACCGAAAACTGTTTCAGCCGCCCTCAAGGCACGTGCAGTCGCATCAGGATTGTTGATGACAGGTGGAATTCCACGCCGGTAGCTCACTGTCGCTTGGATACCAAAAAGCGCAGCGACGCCTTTGGCCTGCTGTGCAAGCTCTGCTTCGATCTGATCGCGCACACCAGCATCATAGCAGCGCGCCGTACCGCCGATAACCACCGTATCAGGAATGACATTCAGGGCTTCAAACGAACCGCCCGAGATGGCGCAAACGCTGACCACCGCTGGCTGTAGCGGATCGATCCGCCGGGCAACGATGGTCTGGAGTATCGTAATCAAGTGGCCTGCCGCTGTCATCGCATCGCGACCAAGATGCGGCTTTGCGCCATGGGTACCAATGCCCTTGAGTGTGATGGTGAAGCGGTCCGATGCCGCCAGTTGCGGACCCTCAACAACCGCCATTTCATCCACTGAAAGCCCCGGCATGTTGTGCAGACCATAGACGGCATCCATAGGAAACTGCCTGAACAAACCGTCTTCCACCATCCGGGCGGCTCCACCCCTTCCCTCCTCGGCGGGCTGAAAGATGAAATGCACCGTGCCCGAAAAATTCCGGCGATGCGCCAGCTGGCGGGCGGCGGCCAGTAGCATCACTGTGTGGCCATCATGTCCACAGGCATGCATCTTGCCGTCGTTTCTTGACCTGTAGGAACGATCCGCCATTTCCGGCATGGCCAGCGCATCCATATCAGCCCGCAATCCGATACGCCTTCTGCCATTTCCCACTTGTAATGTGCCGACAACTCCGGTTCCGCCAAAGCCACGATGGACAGACAAACCTTCCTTTTGCAGAAAAGCCGCGACAATGTCGGAAGTCCTGAATTCCTCGAAGCCAAGCTCGGGATACGCGTGCAGATCACGGCGCATCGCCACAAACTCAGCGCTATCTTTACCGATTGCTTCCTTGAGCGAAACCATGGTTTGACTACCTGCAAGATTGGAGAAACCCATGCGCGAACCGCATCATTTCTGGCAACAGATCGAACCTGCGGGACGCTGGCCTGTCAACCCCGTTGAAGGCCATGCGGTCGGATATCCCGCTGTGCTGCCTGATGGACAGCAGCTGCTTTTGCCCATTCGCACGCTGCCCAATGGCTCAGGAAACGGTGTTGCCTCCCTCATCGTCAATCAGGCCAGCTTTGCTGTTCATGACGCGTTGACCACGGCGATGGTATCGCTTGCTGGAAACCATGCCCCCGATGTCATCGTTGCTGTGCCAACCCTTGGCCTGACGCTTGCCCTGGATATCGCCCGCAGATTGGGACACGACCGCTATGTGGCTTTGGGCACCTCGCGCAAGTTCTGGTATGTCGATGATCTTTCCGAGCCGATGGTGTCGATCACCAGTCCCGCCAAAGGCAAGACGCTTTATCTTGACCCGCGCATGTTGCCAGTGCTGCATGGCAAGCGCGTGCTTGTGGTCGATGATGTGGTGAGTACCGGTACATCGCTCTCGGCAGTCCTGAGGCTGCTGCGGAAGGCGGATATTCACCCAGTTGGTGTGGTCGCCGCCATGCTTCAGAGCGAACGCTGGAAAGATACGCTGATGGCGAATGCGCCGTTCTTCAAAAGTCCGGTTGAAGGCGTTATCCACACACCGTTGCTGGTGAAAGGTGACAAGGGTTGGTTTGCAGCTTGAGTCTCACGCAGTTGGCAAAAGTGCATCCACAAGCTGGATCACGATACCCGTTGTCCCATCCGATATTCCCATATCCGTCAGATGCGGCCCGGCATTGCAGGCAAGGCTGGCACCCACCAGTGCCTTGAACACGCGGTAGGGCGGTCGCCAGTCTACAATCGCATCGGTTGCTTCGCGTACGGCACGAAATTTCGCTGCGATTTCGGCAAGCGGCTTGTCCGATACCAGACCACAGACCGGCAGTGGCAATAGCGCAGTTACACGACCATCCTGCGCAACGGCCATGCCACCCCCACAGGTAATCAACGCATTGGCAGCTACCGCCATATCTGCTGGATCGTGACCAAAAACACAGAGATTGTGACTGTCATGCGCCACAGTGGTAGCGAAGGCCCCGCGCCATGTGCCCCAGTCCTCAAGCGCAGCCAGTGAGGGTGTTGCCGGTGCCAGACCATGGCGATGCACAGCGGCCATCACGGCAACTTCCGGCGGCAACACAACATGATCATTGCTGACGACGACTGCGATCCGCCCCCATGCCGTGAACCGCGCGCCCTTGATGGTCTTCAGATACACCGGACCATCAGTTGCACCGGGAAACCGCAACGTGAAGTCGGCTGACGAAAGAGCTTTCAGTTTCATGCTATTGCCGGGCAATGCAACCGCCGAAACTGGGCAAGTCATCAGTTGTCCTGCTTCAGCCACAAGCAAACCACCAACCACAATTCTATCGATGGCGAGCGTTTCCAGATCTGATACCAGCAGGATATCGGCGATCCGCCCCGGCGCGATCAAACCAAGATCATTGCGCTTCAACCGTGTAGCGGCATGCAATGTGGCGCAACGGATCGTTTCCAGCGGATCGAGGCCATAGCGGATAAGACGACGCAGGACATCAACCAGACCGCCCTTTTCCAAAAGGTCATCGGGGAAGATATCATCCGTACAGATCGTCAGGGTTTGGGGCAGATGGGACAGCGTTTTCAGCACCGTAACGCATTCAGGCAGCAGGTGATCATGTGAGCCGCGCAGCTCGATGGTGAGCCCAGCCGAGAGTTTTTCCATCATATCAACAGCTGATGTTATCTCGTGGTCAGAGGTGATTCCGGCGGCGACGAAGGCTTGCAGAGCAGCGCCCTGCAAACCACGGGCATGACCCGTGATGAGCTTGCCGCTGGCACGCCCCGCCGCGACAATGCCAGCCATACGTGGATCATTGGCAATTACCCCGCGCATGTCCATGACCTCGGCCACGCCAATGATCTCGGGCCAGCGCAGCATTTCTGCCATGGCATCAGAGTCAAAATCAGCGCCGCCACGCTCCAGTCCCGGTGCAGAAGGCACGCAACTGGGTGCCATCACAAGCACGCGCAATGAGAGATCACGGCTGGATTCAATGGCGAGGCGCACGCCGTCCAACCCCATAACATTGGCAAATTCATGAGGGTCCCAACAGATCGTTGTCGTGCCATTGGGAACGACAGCTGCCGCATAAGTCGACGGCATCACCATGGAACTTTCGACATGCATGTGTGTGTCTATGAAACCGGGCGTCAGGAAACGCTGCGATGCATCAATGACCCGTGCAGCATCCTGCCGCGAACCGGAGGGGTGAACGCTGGCAATGAGATTGCAGACGATGCCCACATCCGCAGGCCGCATTTGGCCCGTTATCAGATCGACGAGCGTGCCATTGACGATCAGCACATCAAACGGCGCATCCCCCCTTGCTGCCTCAACCGCCCGAAGGCGCAGGGCATCATCTGTTGTCATGATGCTGACTTCCGGGCGGCTTTCACCAATACATCCGTGATCATCTGCCTTGCCTTTGGTGCATCAATGTCCATGGCAATCGTGGCATTTGCCTTGGCCCTTTGCGGCACCCTAAACTCACACACGCTCATGCCTCTGGTATGCTTGCCCTGCGTTTCGATATCTACCCTTGCCGGCTCAAATGAAACAAGGCTGTCATCCAGCATCCATAATGCGACGGTGGGATCGTAAAACGGCATCGGCACGGAACCATCCGCGCTGCGAATACGCAGATAGCCCTCGTAAAGATCGGAAATGATATCCGCCCGCTCTGTGGCCGCGTATCTTACGGCATCCGCATCTGCTTTCGTCACCATGCATTGCCGCCCCACATCAAGGCCAAACATGCGAATGGGCAGACCGGCATCGAAAACGATCTCGGCCGCTTCTGGATCACAAGCAAAATTGAACTCTGTGACAGCAGTGTGATTTCCGCGACCAGCACTGCCACCCATCAGCACAATTTCGCGGATTGAAGCGGGAGACAGACCATGATCAGCAAAGGCTGCAGCAATGTTGGTGAGTGGCCCCAACGCCACCAGCGTTACAGGCTCATGTGCTGCATGAAGCGCCTGAATCAGTGCATCAACGCCTTGTCTGCTGTGGACGGACTGATCGGTTGCGGGAAGCATTCTGCCAATAGTGGGCATGCCTCCCTTCCCAAGCACATTCTCAGCCGTCACCAGTGACACAACCCGTGGCTGATCGCCCCCCGCATAGAGATCAAAATCCCATGAAAAAAAGGCCTTTGCCCGCAAGGCATTGTCTATCACATCCATAAGGGGGGCATTGCCAGCCACAAGGCTCGCACCAAGGATTTTGAACTGTCTCGATGCAGCCAGCATCTCAATGGCTACGATATCATCGAAGCCAGCATCGGTATCGATCCAGATAGGACGTGGCTTCATGGACGGGCACCCGGAATCTTGACTGCTTTTGCTACAGGCAGATCGAATGCAACTGTTTCGCCTGTGACAAGGCGCGCACGGTCAGTCAGAATTTCCGCTTTCACAGGGCCAAATTCCGTATCCAGCAGTCCCTCGGTAGCACGCCCCTGATAGGATGCGGCGACCACACGCGCCTCATATGGCCCTGAGCCAACAACCACAGCATCAGGCCGCCACGCCAGCAAGGATAGACCAGCCACCGGCGCTTCCCGCGATTCCTGCACCGCAGCAGAAAGGACTACAAGACGACCATCGACCTGTTGCCCAAGAATGGTTTCAAAACCCATGAACCTCGCCACAAACAAGGTGCTCGGCTTGGACCATATGTCTTCAGGCGCTCCCAACTGTTCGATGCGCCCCTCCCGCATAACCGCAATGCGGGTCGAAAGCGCCAGGGCCTCCGCCTGATCATGGGTTACATAGATCATGGTAGTGCCAAGCTGTTTTTGCAGCCGCGCCAGTTCTCCGCGCATTTCAAGGCGCAAGCGCGCATCAAGGTTGGACAAGGGCTCATCCAGCAACAGAAGATCAGGCTTCATGACAAGGGCACGGGCCAAAGCCACACGCTGCTGCTGTCCGCCGGAGAGTTCGGCTGGCAACCGGTTGGAAAACGCTGACAGTCCAACGGCTTGCAGGATCGTCTTGACTCGTTCAGTGATCTCGCTTTGCGGACGTTTTTGCAAGCGCAGACCAAAGGCGATGTTCTCGCTGGCTGGCAAATGCGGAAACAGCGCATAGGACTGGAACACCAGGCCCACGCCGCGCCTGTTGGCCGGCACTTGCGTGACATCCTTACCGGCCAGATGGATTTGACCAGAAGCTGGCTGCAAAAGGCCTGCAATGGCCCGCATCGTCGTGGTTTTACCGCAGCCTGACGGGCCAAGCAGCGATAGCACCTCACCCTTGTACACATCAAGATCAAGTGCATGCACGGCGGGCTTGCCCCCGTAAGCGATGGTCAGGGCCTTGAGCGAAAGGATGATATCAGACATGCGTCACATGAACCTTGAGAGACCAAGTGCCCGTTCCGCCACCATCATGATCAGGACAGACAGCAGCGCCAGCAACGCCGACAATGCGGCAATCGACGGATCGAATGTATATTCCATGTAGCCAAGCATCTGGATGGGCAAAGTGGAAACCCCCGGCCCGGTCATGAACAAGGACACCGGCACCTGATTGAATGAGGTGATAAAACCCAGAATGAACGCAGCCAACATGCCCGCCCGGATATTGGGCAGCACGACTTTGATGAAAGCGCCCAAGCGGCTTGCCCCCAGCAAATAGGCGGCCTCCTCCATGTCAGCCCGCACATGGGCAAGGCTGGCACCTACCACACGCAAAACATAGGGTACGGTGAGGATGGTGTGGGAGCCAAGCAGGGCCAGTGCCACAGGCACGTCAAACCTGACCACAACATACTGCATCAGCGCCAGACCGATGACGAGCCCGGGCACCACCAACGGCGCAGTGACTATCCGCCGGATGCTCTCTGCGAACGGTAACGGATAGCGCGCGAGTGCATAAGCCGCCGGTACGCCGATCAGCAAAGCCAGGACGGTGGAAGCAACCGCCAGCCATAGACTGAGAATGAAACTGGTGTGGAAGGCTTCCACCGTGAAGACATGGCGCATCCAGCGCAGCGACAATCCCTGTGGCGGAAAGGTCAGCGTCTCACCCGCGCTAAGGCCCGCCAGCAGCACGATCACGAATGGCCCGAGCAAGAAGACCATGATCAGCATGAAGATAGTTTGGGAAAGCCGGTTGATCATCAGCTTCGCTCGCGCCTTGATGTAGCCAGACGGCGCAGGAGATCATTGGCGACCAGACTTGTGGCAACGAGAATGACGGCGATAACGCTGGCCGACACGATATCATTGGTGACGTTGACACGCTGGACCATCAAGGTTTCCAGCATCAGGATTTTGGAACCACCCAGAATGGCGGGCGTGATGTAAGCCGTGACGCTACCGGTAAAAACGATGGTTCCACCCGCCACGAGCCCCTCCCGCGTCAATGGCAGGATAACCCGCACAAAGGTCTGCCAGCGATTGGCCCCAAGCACGGATGCGGCAGCCGTGACATCCCTTGGCAGGTTTTCAAGCGCACTCACCAGCGACAGGATCATGTAAGGCAGGAAGAGTTGCAAAAGGCCAATGAAAACAGCGCCTTCAGTGAACAGCAGACGTAGTGGTGCATCGCCCAAGCCCAATCCTTGCAGCGTGTTATTGAACAATCCGCTGCGTCCCAGAATGACGATCCACGCGTATGTGCGCGCTATGGGCGATATCATCAGCGGGAGGACAACCAGACTGGTCACCAGCGAGCGCTTGCCGGGGCTCATGCCGACGATGGCCAATGCCGCGATGTAGCCCAGAACAGCCGAGGTGATCGTCACCAGCGCAGCCAATCGCAAGGTACGCCAGAACACATCCTGATTCAGCGGATCAGCAAAGAAGCTGACAAACTGACCAAGGCCAACACGGCCATCCACCTGAAAGGCTGCACTGAGCAGAATACCAACCGGCACGATCAAAATCAGGGCACAAGCCAGAAGCGCGGGGCTTGCCAGCAGATACCCGGTGAGAGGCCTGTCCTGAAACATCAGCGGGCTCCGGTCGTGTCAGCGCGCCACGCGTGCATTCCAGCCGCTTACCCAGTCGCCGCGATGTTGCAATGTAATGGCGGGCGGGATCAGTTGTAATTTGCCAAGATCTTCGGCACCATAGGTGGAAAATTCAGCAACTTCCGGCGTCAGTTTAACGTCCATGTTGACGGGGCTGTCAACCAAGGCATCAGCCAGCGCTTTCTGGATCGGCTCGGATAGCCATTTGTCCATCAACCTATGAACCAGATCAGCCTGCTTTGTGCCCTTGATCATGATCATGACGTTGACGCCACCTGCCTCACCTTCGGCAGGGCGCATCCAGGCAAGTGGAAGATTGGTCTTCTTCAGATTGCCCCAGTTGAAACGGCCAACGGGTGCCGCCCAGATTTCATCCTGCGCGAACAGCGTGACCACCTGTGCGCCGCGCTCGTAAAACGTCACGATATTGGGCTTCAGTTCCGCCAACTTGTCGATGCCTCCCGCAAAATTTGCACTTGAGCCACCAAAGGCTTTGTCCGCCATCATGATGACATTGGGGGCCTGTGACGTCGTAATGTTGGGAATGGCCACGCGGCCCTTGAGTTCAGGACGCCAGAGATCTTTCCACGAGGTAAACTCCTTCAGCTTGTCGGTGCGATAGACAATGCTGGTGCCAAAAGCTGTGTAGCCTACGCCCATGCCGTTACCGAGTGGGTCCTTTGCAAAATCGTAAAGTTTGCCGAAATTAGTCAGCTTGGATGTATCGATCTTCTCGGTCAGGCCCTTGTTGGCAGCCTCAAGGCCGGTGAAATCAAGAAACACGGCCATATCGACATTCGGGCTATCCTTGCGGGCCTCCAATTTGGCAAGGCGGTCGGCATTGTTGCCGGATTCAACCACGACCTTGCACTGGCATTCCGCCTCGAACGGTTTGAACAGGATGCGCTGGAATGCATCCTGATTGATGCCGAAGGTTGAAACCACCACCTGTTGCTGCGCCCATGCAGCACTCGTCATGGAAAGGGAAATCACCGCGGCGGCGATCATACGCCCGAGAACCGGACTTGTTGAAAACGTAAGAGCGACAGGTTTCATGGCGATATCCCGATCCTTTATGATGACATCAAATTCACCAGCATCGCAACAGTATGTCCAGTGATAGCTCTCAGTTGTTCAGGCGAAGCACAGCCTGTGCCAGGCGGGCGAGAAGATAGTCCACCTCAGCGCGTGCCGCAGCACTTATGGCGCTTGCTGGCTTGCGCTGTGCATCCGAGGCAATCATGCCACGCTTCATCATCACGTATTTCCGAACGGCGAGACCTGCCCCCTGCTGTTGCTCGTAGCGCAGCAAAGGCAGATGGGCATCAAACAGATCATGCGCCGCATCGCGCTGACCCGCTTTTATCAAGCGCACCACACCGCTCAGCATTTCAGGGAATGCATAGCCGGTCATGGCACCATCCGCACCGCGCTCCATCTCGAAATCAAGGAACAACCCGCCATTGCCTGTGAGGATGGAGATGGCGCGCATCGAGCCTTCCTTCTGGAAGCCGCGCAATGTTGAAATCTTCTCAAGCCCCGGCCAGTCCTCGTGCTTCAGCATCATGCAGGATGGGTTATCCTGCACAATCCGCCGGATGACATTCGGCGTCATCTGCACTTTCAGGGTCAATGGATAGTCCTGAATAACAAAGGGGATATCCTCGCCTATCGCCTCTATGGCCTGACGGTAATAACCTGTGATCTGATCGTCTGTGCGCAAGGTTGGCGGCGGTGCAATCATCACCCCGCCAGCGCCCATGTCCATGACAGCGCGGGATAATGAACGCATGGCAGCAAAGCCAGGGGATGAAACACCGACGATAACAGGCAGTTTGCCCATACCGGCGATGAACTGGCGCGTAATCGCCAGTGATTCCTCCGCCTCCAGCTTGGGGGCTTCGCCCATGATACCCAGCACCGTAACACCGGTCGCACCCGCGCCAAGATAATGCGCAATCAAGGTGTCGATGGAGCGCAGATCGATGCGCCCGTCGGGATAAAATGGCGTGGGTGCAATGGGAAAAAGGCCGGAAGCTGTCTGATCGATATGCATGAAGGTCTACTACCATTCGCCAATGGGTCCGTCACCTGTGATGACACCTTAAATTACGGCTCCAGACAACTTGTCGCTTGAGATGCTGTCCTGCTCTATCGCCTGCATCAGCCAAGCCACGAAAGCAGCGATTTCAGGATGTGCCTGATCCTGCCGTCGATAAACGATCCTGTGGGCAACAAGTGGAAGACCCATTTCGCCAAAAGCCATGATCAATCGGCCGTCCCGCAAGAAGTCCTGAGCCTGAAAGGTGGATTCAAGCACCAGTCCCAAGCCATCCGCTGCAGCTGCAAGCGCAAGATGGGCGCGGTCGAACTGCAACCCACGCGGGTTGAGCAAAGCCGCAGGCGTGTAGCGCGCCGCCCATTGCTCCCAACTGACAATGCAGCGCAACGAATGAATAAGCGGAACGGATGCAACAACGCCCTCCGGATCAGAAAAGCCATGATCAGAAAGATTATGCTCAAGCGCAAATCCCGGACTGATCATGGGCAGGATTGTTTCATTGACCAGCGGAATGAAAACACAATGCTCAGGAACTGGCCGCCCATACTGGATATCAAGCAGGATGCCGTCGTCCGCAAGACGGGATGGTTCATGGCTGGCAAAAAGCGAGATATCAATGCCCGGATGCTGCGCCATAAACGAGCGCAGCCGGGGCGCCAGCCAGAGCGTGGCGAAGCTGGGGCTGCAATGGATGGGCAACCGGCGCATCCCCTGCCCTGCCGCAACACGGTGTGTGGCCGTGACCAATCGCGCAAAACTCTCCCGTATGGATTCTGCATAAAGGATGGCATCCTCAGTCGGCACAACGGTGCGATTTCGCCGGATGAACAAAGGTCGCCCCAGATTGCTTTCCAGCGCCCTCATCTGATGGCTGATGGCCGATGGTGTAAGGTTCAGTAAGGCACCTGCACCGACAAAACTGCCTGCTTCCATCACGGCGCGAAATGTTGCCAGCCACTGGAGCGGAGGAAGGTCGCCCATCATTGGTGAAATTTGCTCATCATTTAACACATACTATTTCAGTTTTAGATTAAATCCATTGGCAATAGCATGGTGAATGAATAATTTGGCTCGCGCATCAGATCGCTCATCAAGGAGATACAGAGGTTATGAACTTGCATCGAATGCTGCTGGAAAGGCAGGCATCAGGAAACCCGGTTACAGTTGGCATCGTGGGCGCCGGAAAATTTGGTACAATGTACCTCTCCCAGGCACGCTGGACGGCGGGTTTGGTGCAGAGGTTCTGGCTACGATGGTCGAGCGCATCGGCGTGAAGCATCTGAAGTCAGCAAGGTGCATTGGCGCACCCCGCATCCCCGTGCCATTCTCGCCCACACTTGAAAGCCACGTCATTCTTAACGCAGACCGTATCGGGAAAGCACTGCGGGAAATGGTGCAGGAATTGTAGCGGCAGGGGCCTATCCACTGCTTGCACTCGGGTGCAGGGAATGCCATTTTCAGTGTAAATCATTGCGAGGTCATCCACATGCGGGCACTCCGTTTCAATCATGTCAGCATTCCAGCTGTTGATCTTGAAGCATCGGTCAAATGGTATGAAGAATTGTTTGGCGTGACGCGCCTGCCCGCACCCAATTTTGGCTTCAATGTCGGCTGGCTCAAACTGGGCGATATGCAATTGCACATTTTCCAGCACGAATGCGATGCCAACCGCTATGCGCATTTTGGTCTGGACGTTGATGATTTCGAGGCTGTTTATATCCGGGCAAAACAGATGAACTGCCTTGCCAATGATGCCTTCAACAAACACCACCTGTTCGAGACACCGTCGGGCCAATTGCAGCTCTACATAAGGGACCCGGCAGGCAACCTGATTGAAGTGAACTGGCCGGATGTCACTTCCGTTGATCGCAATGTGGTGAAGGACATACGGCGTCTGGCAGATATCCATGCGCAGAACGAGATCAATCGCAAGGCGTTGCTGTCAATCGGTGCCGCTCAGACCGAGCAGTAGCGTTCCTGTATGGCCGGGTCTGCCAGCATGGCTGCGGCTGTATCCTGATGAACGATAACGCCTTGATCCATCACATACACACGGTCTGATAATGACAGGGCCAGTTCGACATTCTGCTCGACAAGCAGGATCGTTGTGCCCGCGGCTTTCATAGCCCGGAATTGCTCGAACATCTCCTCGACAAGGATGGGCATGATGCCCTCGGATGGCTCATCGAGCAGGATCATGCGCGGCTCCGCCATCATGGCGCGAGCAATGGCAAGCATCTGTTGCTCTCCACCCGACAGGGTCGTGCCTTGCTGCGACAGTCGCTGCTTCAAGCGCGGAAACGTGCTGGCGATTACCTCGATCATCTGGGCTTCCTTGACCCTGGACGCTGAGGCCAGGATGCCAAGACGCAGGTTTTCCTCAACTGTGAGGCCCGGCACGATGCGCCGTTCCTCAGGCACATAGGCAAGACCGAGATGAAACCTGTTGCGTGCGGGCTGGGGCAGCAATTCAACCCCGTCAAAGCGAACGCTGCCAGCATGTTTGGCCACAAGACCCATGATGGTTTTTAGCGTTGTGGTTTTGCCGGCACCGTTGCGGCCTATAAGCGTCACGATCTCGCCAGCTTTCACTTCAAGCGTTACACCCTGCAGGATGTGGCTGTGGCGATACCAGGCGGAAATAGCTTTGACCTCAAGCATGGAAGGCGCAGTCATGGTGCAGTGATCCCTTGCGCCGTGCCGACCGTGGCTTGCCTTGAGGGTGTGCCCTGCCCGAGATAGACGCGCTTCACTTCATCGTGGGATTTGATCTCGTCGGGCGTGCCTTCAGCCAGCAGTTCGCCGTGATGAAGAACGATAAGTTTCTGGGCAATGCCCATGACAAGCTTCATCTTGTGCTCGACAATGATAACCGTGCGTTCCTCGGCCAGGCGCAGAATAAGATCCATCATCTGGCGTGTTTCTTCCGGGCTCATGCCAGCGGTCGGCTCATCAAGAAGCAATACTTTGGGATCACTCGCCAGTGCCATCGCCATCTCGAGGCTGCGTTGCTCGCCGTGTGCCAGCTCCCGCGCACGGTGCAGGCGCCTGTGCCCTATGCCGACACGGTCGAGCAGCGTATCGGCTTTATTGACCAGCTCCGGCAACGTCTCGCGCGAGCGAAAGAATTGAAACCGGCTGGTCATGGCCTGCGCGGCAACACGGACATTCTCGCGCGCCGTGAGTTCTGAAAAGACATTGGTGATCTGGAATGACTTGGCGATTCCCGCACGGGCAAAGGCATAAGGCGGCTGGCTCGTCATGTCCTTGCCATCAAAAGTGATAGTGCCGGAGCTGGGCGCAAAAGCACCTGAAATCACGTTGAAAAACGTGCTCTTGCCTGCCCCGTTGGGGCCTATTACAGC
This sequence comes from Hyphomicrobiales bacterium, assembly GCA_031372765.1. Classification (GTDB taxonomy): domain Bacteria; phylum Pseudomonadota; class Alphaproteobacteria; order Rhizobiales; family Beijerinckiaceae; genus JADCCX01. The sequence continues at coordinate 10,360 of JANMLW010000059.1, read as the reverse complement.
GGTCAACTTGCCCCGCTCGAAGGACACCGAAACGTCTTTCAGAGCGGTAAAACCGCCAAAGCTCTTGGTGGCATTCTGCGTGCTAAGGATGACATCCATCAGCGCCCCTCCAGCCAGTGCAGGATGGAACCCCAGATGCCACGCGGGAAAAACAGCACGAAACCGATGAAGATCATGCCGACAAACAGTTGCCAGTGGTTAGTCATGGACGAGGCCACATCCTGAATGAGCAGGAATGTGGCGGCACCGATGAACGGACCAAAAAACGTGCCCATGCCACCAAGCAGCGCCATCATGACCGCTTGTCCGGAGGTGGTGTAATGAAGGGTTTCGATTGGCACAATGGACAGGTGCAAGGCGTTCAGCGCGCCCGCCAATCCGCAGATGGCACCGGAAATGATGAAGACCACCAGCTTGGTGCGTGCCACATCATAGCCGCAGGCTTTTGCCCGCTCTTCATTCTCGCGAATGGCTTCCAGAACGGCGCCAAAAGGCGAGGCCAGCAACCGCGAAAACAGCCAGATTGCAGTCGCCACAAAGGCGAGGACAACATAGTATTTCACCGTTGGATCAATGAAGGGAAGTTCAAGACCAAGCACGGATATGGTCTTGACGTTGACACCGCGCAGGCCATTCTCGCCGCCTGTCAGCCATTGCATCTGGTAAAGGCCGTAATAGACACACATCGACAGGGCCAATGTCACCATGGCGAAATAGATACCACGCGTCCTGATGGCCAACACACCCATCACGGCAGCGGTCAATGTTGCAACAGCCGTACCGATTACAATACCCCCAAACCAGCCAATGCCATATGTCGCGATCGCTATCCCGCAGGCATAGGCACCCGTGCCCAGAAAAGCAGCGTGGCCGAAGGACAGCAGGCCCGTGTAACCGAACACCAGATTGAACCCGAGCGCATAAAGCCCCATGATCAGGATATTTACGGCCAGTGCCTCGTAAGGCATGAGCCACGGAAGAATCAGCAAAAAGACCAGCGTCAGCGCGAACCGATGCTTGCGTGCGCTTTCAAGCCAGAGCGTTGTGGACCCTGGGACAGTATCTCTGGAGGAATTTGCGGTCAGGGACATATGCGTTATCCCATGCCGCCTGCGCGGCCCATGATGCCTCTGGGACGAACCAGAAGAACAACGGCCATCAATGTGAATATGGCGACCTTTGCCATATCAGGGGCCACCAGTGATGTCATGGCCACCACAATGCCTACGAGCAGGCCGGCTATAACCGCTCCGCCCAGTGATCCCATGCCCCCCACAACCGTAACCACAAAGGCTTCCGCCAGAACGGGCACACCCATCTCGGGGGTGACGCCCTGAAGGGGGGCCGCAAGAATGCCGGAAAGGCCTGCCACACCGGTGCCAATGGCAAAAACCACCAACCAGACCTTGGCGATATCAATGCCCAGTACCTGGACGATTTCAGGATCACTCGCACCGGCGCGGATGATAAGGCCGTAGCGAGTCCGCTCGATGAAATACCAGAGTGCCGCCACGATAAAGCCCGTGAAGGCGATAAGGAACAGCCGATACAATGGAAAATAGCCGATGCCAAGGTTCACGGCACCCCGCAATTCCGGGGGAGTTGGCAAGCGCAGCCCCGTCAATCCGAAGGTTATCCGCACAGCCTCCACCATCACGTATGACAGGCCAAAGGTCAGGAGCAACGGATAATCAATGCCACGGCCATACAGCGGACGGACAAGAAAGCGCTCTACGACCAGTCCAAGTCCTCCCACCATCAACGGTGTGATGACAAGCGACACCCAGAAGTTGCCTGTGAGGCCAAACAGGAAAACGCCGACATAAGCCCCCACCATGAAGAACGCGCCATGTGCAAAATTGACGACGTTCAGCAGGCCAAAGATCAGCGACAGCCCGATGGCAAGCAGCACATAGATGGCGCCAAGCGCCACCCCCGTCACCAGTTGCAAGGCGATCAGATCAAGCGTGAACCCACCGATCACGCCTTGTGACCCAGTTCGTCACAACTGCGCAGCTTGGCTTCATCCGGCGCTTCTATCGAGACGACCGAGAACACGTCGTTCTTGTCTTTCTGGTCCTTGTGCTTGGATTCGACGATGACGACCGACTGCACCGACTGATGATCGCAAGCGCGATAATACTGTGGTCCTTTATACCAGTCATATTTGAGGCCGCGCATGCCAGCGATGACCTTTTCGGTCTCGGTTGATTTAGCCGCCTTGACCGCCTCAAGTATTGAGCGGACACCTGCATATCCCAGAGCGCCATAGTCGGAGGGAACAGCGCCACCATTGGCCGCACGGAATTTATCATTCAGGGCCTTGGCAGATGGAATCTGGCTTTCAAGCCCCCAATAGTAGGATGTGCCACCAATGACACCCTCGAACGCATCGCCACCCGCTTGCCGTGCCGTATAGAGCAGGACAGGCGCAACAAGTTTGGTTTTTCCTTTAAGGCCGAATTCCGTGGCCTGCGTGATCGAAATCACCTGATCACGCCCGAAGTTGCAAAGGCAAAGGATATCGGGCTGCAATGCCTGAATGCGCGGCAGGAACGCCGAGTAGTCGGTGGCACCAATCGGGTGGCGAATGTCGGCGACCGTCTCGATGCCAAAGTCCTTGCCCACGCGCTGGAAGCCCCGCACCATTTCGTGGCCATAGGCATAATCTGCGGTCAGGAAAGCGACCTTCTTGCCAAACTTGCCAAAGGCATAACGGCCAACGGCACCCGCCGTGATGTGCGGGTTCAAGGCTTCATGGAAGGTGAACTTCGACCAGTCCTTGGCCTCGTTGATGGCGTCAGACTGACTGATGGAATTGAAGATGACGCCCCGTTCCTTGGAAACATTGTTGATGGACAACTGCACGGCAGCCGAGAGCGAACCGACAATGAAATTGACCTTGTCTTTTTCGATAAGCTCCAATGTGCGTGTTGCCGCTTCGCCGGGGTTCAATTTGTCGTCGCGTACCAGCAGCTCCGCCAGTCGCCCTTCAAATCCGCCAGCGTCATTGAACTCTTTCACAGCGATTTGTGCAGCCTTGACCTGGTCGTTTGCCTCAGCCCCGAATGGTCCTGTCAGTGGCACTGGAAAGCCGATGCGAATGGGGGCTGTCTGCGCCCGCGCAATGGAAAACAACTGCGGCGACACCAGTGCTGCAACACCTGCTGCTGCACTGCCCTTCAACACGTTGCGGCGTGTGGTGCTCGAATGTGTCTTCATGATTTTATCCCTCCCGAGGATGTGGTGTTTTTATCAGTGACAATCAGTTGCGTTGCAAAGTCAAATATATCCCAAGGCCTGCAGGATAACCTGTGGTGTTGCGGGCTGGCGGTTGACGCGGGTTTTCAGAGGTGCCAGCGCATCGTTGATGGCATTGATGACTGCAGCAGGCGCCCCGGCGGTTCCGGCTTCGCCAGCCCCCTTGGCACCCAGTTCCGAAGATGCGGTAGGCGTCACGACATGGGCAACATCGATATCAGGCATTTCAGCAGCCATAGGCACAAGGTAATCGGCCATATTACCATTCAGCATCTGGCCCTCTGCGTCGTAGCGACACTCCTCGAACAAGGCAGCGCCAATGCCCTGCACAATTCCACCGCGCACCTGCTCATCAACCAATTGCGGGTTTAGCACCGTACCGCAGTCCTCCACGCACCAGTGTTTGAGCAGGGTCACAAAGCCGGTCTGCGTATCGACCTCCAGATAAGAAGCCTGAATGCCATTGGTGAAGGCAAAAGGATAATCCTTCGGCACATAATGCCGTGTCACCACAAGCTCCGGTTTCATATCGGCGGGCAGTGTATCAGGGCGGAAATAGGCGATGCGTCCAAGCTCTGCCAGCGTCATCCGCTCAAGGCCTGTGGCGCTGTCGACGATCTGCCCTTTACGGATATCAAGCAGCGAAGGTTCTGCCTGAAGGATCGTTCCTGCAACTTCCAGAATGTTCTCGCGCAAGGCCTTGCCGGATTGCCAGGCCGCCTCCCCGCCGATGCCCGCCGCACGGCAGGCCCAGGTTCCGCCGCCATAGGGCGTCGTGTCCGTGTCGCCTGTGATGACGCGGACATCCGCCATAGGCACGCCGACAGCGGTGGCGACCACCTGCGCGATGATGCTCTCAGTCCCCTGTCCCTGTTCGGTGACGCCGATGGAGGCCACAACGCCACCTTGCGGATTGAGGCGAAGCGTGCAGCCATCCTGCGCTGAAATACGTGCGCCGCCCACACCGTAAAACGCGGCGGAGGGATTGGTGATTTCGATGAATGTGGCAAGGCCAATACCGCGATAGATGCCCTTTTCGCGCAATTCCGCCTGTTCTCGGCGCAACCCGTCATAATCCATCATCGAGAGTAACTTTTCGAGTGACTGCTGATGCGAGAGCTTCTCGAAACGAATGCCACTGGCAGCCACGGAAGGATGTGCATCATCGCGGATGACATTGCGACGGCGGATTTCGGCTGGGTCCATCTTGATGGCCGCAGCAGCGAGATCCACAAGCCCCTCTGTGACCATGACAGCGATGGGATGACCGACAGCGCGGTATTGGCACATCGGGGTCTTGTTCTGGAAGACGACGCGGGCACGGGCACGGTAGTTCTGATGCCTGTAAGGACCGCCTGTCAGGTTAACGACTTGATTGGCCTCGACAGCGCTCGTGCGAGGATAAACCGAGTAAGGACCGATGCCTGTCAGATCATCCATTTCGATAGCGGTAATGGTACCATCGGATGTGACAGCCATTTTCGCATGCACCCGATGATCGCGAGCGTGAATATCCGTAACGAAGGACTCCAGCCGGTCAGCCACGAACTTGACAGGACGCTTGAGCATTCTTGAAAGGGCAACAGTGGCCATTTCATCAGGATAGATATGCACCTTGATGCCGAATGAACCACCGACATCCTTGCAGATCACACGCACATCGCTCTCGGCAAGGCCAAGATGACGGCTGACGATATCCTGCATCATATGCGGGGCCTGGAATGAGTGATGGATCGTCATCTTGCCTTCGCTGTCATTCCAGTCTGCAAGAATGGAACGTGGCTCCAGCGTCACACCCGTATGACGGCCAATATGGAAGGTTTCTTCGACCACAGCAGCCGCTTCGCGAAAGGCGGAATCAACATCGCCCACATCCAGCACCCGCTCAAAAGCAAGATTATCCCCAAGAAACGGGTGAATGACTGGTGTTGCAGCATCAAGTGCTGTTTCAGAAATGGCTGTCACAGGCAGGGATTCAAGCCGCGCCTCAATCAAGGCGATTGCATCCTCGGCCTCGGCCCTTGTTGTTGCGACAACAGCACAGATCGCCTCGCCAACCCAGCAGGCCCTATCAACCGCGATTGCGTGCTGCGGCGCTGACTTGAGACCCTTGAAATGCCCCAGAACACCAACCCATGGCGTGCAGATGGTGGCCAGTTCCGCACCCGTGACAACAGCCATCACACCAGCTGCTGCCTTGGCATCAGTAAGATCAAACCCGAGCATTCTGGCATGAGCGTACGGGCTGCGCAAAAACGCCACATGCAGCAGGCGCGGCACCATGACATCATCGACATAAATACCGCGGCCCTGCACCAGCCGCCTGGCGTTGGGGCGCGGTACGGAACGGCCGATGTAGCTGTTTGGACGATCAAGAAATGAGAGGGCACTGTCAGTCATGACACACCTCTTTTCGCCTTACGCTCGCGGGCAACGCGATCCACGGCGTCGACAATGGCCTGATAACCCGTGCAGCGACAATAGTTGCCTGAGATCGCCGCCCTTATCTCTTCTCGTGAAGGCTGCGGATTGGTCTCAAGCAGTTCAGTGCATGTCACCAGCATGCCCGCCGTGCAAAATCCGCACTGCAGGGAATTACGAGTGACAAAAGCCTCCTGAAGATCAGATATCGTGCCGCCCTCTGTTAATCCTTCAATCGTTTCGACATGGCAGCCATCCGCTTGCACCGCCAGCATCAGGCACCCACGCACAGCCACACCATCAACCCGCACGGTGCAGGCCCCGCAGACACCATGCTCGCATCCCACATGAGAACCGTTGAGCTGAAGGTCTTCTCTCAGATAATCAATGAGATGCACGCGCGCTTTCACATGGCTTGTCACTGCCGTACCGTTGACGTTTAGCGCGATGGTATGAAGTGGCGATGATATCCTGGCGGTGGCACTCATGCTGCCTGGCCCTCACCTTGCAGCAATACCTCGTGGTTTTCCATCTCGATCATCACACGTTCCAGCAAAACTTTCGCCAGATGCAGACGTGTGGCAGAGGAACAGACATCGTCGCCGGAGAAGTCAATATCCTGCTGGAGCGCGTCCTGTGCCGCTTTCAAACCTTCGCCCGAGATCAATAGCGATGCTGCTTTATGGGCAAGGACAGGCCGATCACTGACACTGAAGAAGACAAGTTTCAAAGCCATGCAGCGTCCGGCAATCCATTGGCCCTGCGCGGCAAGACCAACCATCGCGTAGTCACCATGCCTGCGTGCCAGTTCTGAAAAACCGCTGCGTGAGCCCTTTGATGGAACGGGAAACTCAACGGACGTTATGATCTCGTCACTCTCAAGGGCGGTGGTGTAGAGTCCGAGGAAGAAATCACGCGCTGCCAGACGCCTGACGCCGCGTAGGCTGGCAACCTCGATCACCGCATCCAGAGCCAGGCAGCATGCGGGCCATTCCGCCGCAGGATCAGCCAGTGCAAGCGAGCCACCGATCGTGCCACGATTGCGTATGGCGGGGTGCGCGATATGCGGAGCGGCCATGGCCAACAGGGGTAGATGCTGGCGGACAAGGGGCGCAGATTCAATTTCGCAATGCTTCGTCAAGGCACCAATCGACATGGATGATGACCCTAACCGGATACCCGCCATTTCGGGAATGCGTGAAATATCGATCAGGCGGCGGGGTGAGGAAAGACGCAGATTGAGCGACGCAATGAGGCTTTGTCCGCCAGCCAGCAAACTGACGTCATCGCCCGCGCCAAGCTGCCCTAAAGCAGCTGCGAGTGACTGGACGCGCACATACTCGAAGTCCGGCGCCTTCACAGATATTCCCTCACACCGTTTTCATTTATCATTAGATAAATTAAACCAACACGCTAGCCATTTGTCAATGCCACTATTTTGCGCTTTAAAGGGTGTATGTCCCAATCAGACAAACCGCTTCGCGCAACCAAGCACCGCCTGACGCCCGCTGAACGCGAACGACAGATCATTGATGGCGCGATTGCCTTTTTTGCTGAGGTGGGGCTGGAAGGGCAAACGCGGGAACTCGCTCACCGTCTGGGGATAACGCAACCCCTTCTATACCGATATTTCCCCAGCAAGGAGTTGCTGCTCGAGCGCGTGTATGATGCCGTCTACGTTAAACGCTGGAAGCCGGAATGGGAGGTTCTGATCGCTGATCGCTCATTATCGATTGGCGAGCGTTTTCGGCGCTTTGAGAAGGATTATCAGCGTACCATCATGACTTATGACTGGTTACGCATCTTTTTCTCGGCCGGGCTGAAAGGAACAGACCTTCCTGCCAGATATCTACAACGTGTACGCAGTCAGATTTTTACGCCGGTTCTAGCGGAATTGCGACGGGAACTGGGCCTGCCCTCACCCGATCTTCTGCCTTTGTGTGCGGAGGAGTTCGAATTGATTTTCGGTATCCATGGTGCTCTCCTTTATGTCGGCATTCGCCGCTTCATCTACAACATGGATGTCTCGATTGATCAGGAACTGGTCTTTGACGCCGAAATAGATGCCTTTCTTGCGGGCGTAGGGCCCGTGATGCGCCGCCTGGTTGCCGAGCATCAAGCCCGCACAGGGAAAAGTTGACTGTCAATTTGCTTCAAAATTGATTATCGTTTGATCATTAACTGATATAATTGAAGTTTTCTGGCATGAAATACTACCTTTTGAACCTAGCTTCGGAAAGAATGCTTCCATCAGGCTGCAATCGCAAAAAGAGCAAAGGGCCGATCAGTGACCAGAAAAGCGCTTGTTGTCGGTGGCTCCATCGGAGGCCTTTTTGCAGGGCTGATGCTGAGGCGCTGTGGTTGGGATGTCACCGTTTTTGAACGCAGTGCCGTCGCGCTGGGATCGCGCGGGACTGGCATCGTCACGCATGACATACTGCATGATCTGCTGGCTCAGGCTGTTGGATCGAGGAATGACATAGGGGTACGTGTGACAGGGCGCACCGTGCTTGCAGCCAATGGATCAACAATATGTCAAAACCAGACACCACAGATCGTTGCGTCATGGGATAAGGTCTGGCTGCGTTTGCGCGCTTCGGCAGGTGACATATACCGCGAGGATCATGCACTTGAAGACCTGAAACAGGGCAGTGCCGGGGTCGAGGCGATCTTTGCAAACGGCAAGCGTTACAGCGGTGATATTCTTGTGGCTGCCGATGGTATTCAATCGACTGTACGGCGCATTGTCATGCCCCAAATCGAGCCGCAGTATGCGGGGTACATCGCCTGGCGTGGATTGGTTGAGGACCATCAACTTTCACAAAGCACGCGTGAACAGTTGCTGGATCGGTTTACGTTCTGCCTTCCGCAATCCGAGCAGATGCTGGGCTATCCGGTTGATGGAGGCGCAAACGAAGGCTTGCGCTACAACTATGTGTGGTACAGGCCATCCCACAAGGACAACGACCTGCCGCGCCTTCTGACTGGCCAGAATGGTAAACTACACAGGGGCGGCATTGCCCCAGACCAGATTACCCAAGAGGTCCTGGCGGAGATGCGCCATGCAGCCAGACACCTGCTCGCCCCGGCTTTCGCTGAAGTGGTTATGAAAACAGTTCAGCCCTTACTTCAGCCGATCCACGATCTGGAAGTGGAAACCATGCGGATCAAACGCATTGTGCTGCTGGGTGATGCAGCATTTGTTGCCCGCCCGCATGTGGGAATGGGGGTTACAAAAGCCGCAATGGATGCTGGCGCGCTGGCAGACTGTCTCGCAACAGAAGGCGATATTGATTGCGCGCTTGAAAACTACTCAAATCTGCGGGGCACGGAGGGTAAAAGCATAATCCGTCGCGCCAGACATCTTGGCGCATATATGCAGGCCCAACTCCTGCATCATGAAGACCGCATGCACGCTGACGCGCACCGCAACCCGGAGTCCGTCATGGCTGAAACCGCCACGATGGCAGGGGTGGAAAACTGGTGACAGGACTCCCGAACCGCAAACAACCCGCAGGAGCCTGCGGGTTGTCTCGTTTGAAGAAATCTTGGTTTACTGAACCGATGGTGTCTGCGGCCACATGTTGGGATCCTCTGGAACGATCAGGTGCTTGACGCCCCAGTCATACCAGTTGTCCACGGCCGTACCAGTCAGCAGGATTCCAATGCCACCAGTGATGGGACAAAGGATTGCGAACCAATAAGCCCAACGGTGAATGGATTCCATCGACGCATTGAAACCCATTGTCCACCGCCAGAACAGGGCAGCCCGTTCAGAGGCCGTTCCACGATCAGTGATCTGCTCGATTTCGCGGTCACCACCGTAGCGTGTCACTGCCAGAATAGTTGCCGCGTGCATGGCAAACAGCAGGGCCGATCCATAGAGGAACACGATCGAGAGAGCATGGAAGGGATTGTAGAAGAGATTGCCATAGCGAAGCGAAAAACTCTGCGTCCAGTCCAGATGGGAGAAAATACCGAAGGGAACTGCTTCGCTCCAACTGCCCATCATGACAGGACGAATGAAGCCAAGCACAAGATAAAGCCAGATGGCGGCGGCAAAGGCCCAGGCCACATGCGTTCCCATGCCCAGCGCTTTGGCACGACGGTATGTCCTGACCCACCAGAGCAGGATGGATACAGTCAGGAAGAACCCCGCAATAAGCCACCAGCCACCTTCCTTCAACGGCGGCATGACAGAAAGACCGTGCTGTGCCAGCGGTGGATCAAGCGTAAGCCAGAACAGCTTGCGGACAAACTGTACAGGATCCCAATTGACGGATGCCCACATGTTGAGGCCGATAATTTCAAAGGCGATCAGTCCACAAATGATCGAGGTGACGCCCGTCCAGCCCAGATAGACCGGACCCAGCTGAGCATCGCCAATCTTGCCCATCCAGTAGGAATGGGCCGTTTTGGTCTGGCGCTCATACATGCCAGGCGCCAAGGCAACACCCAGATCCGGATCGCCATGAACCTGAACTTTTGTGAAGATGTTTTGATAGTAACCCATTGCCGTAACCCCGGGAAATGATGTGGTGGAAGGGGGAGAAGTTGCGTAGTTGTTCAGTTGGCGTTGGCCCGCGTTGCGTCAGTCACTCCATATCGGGGCATTTAGCCACCAATTCCACCAGTCAGCCCAGCCACCAGTCCAGTAAGGACCGCTGATGACGATGCA
>JANMLW010000055.1:0-7356 GCA_031372765.1 Hyphomicrobiales bacterium | reverse complement strand
GACAGGCAGCGCGGTCTGATTGTCCGAGCCACAGCATCCTCTATCGCACAGCCCTATGGTGCCATTCATGCCCATGTCCGGGCACGGTTGAAAACACGGCAAATCAAGGGTGATCCCTATGACTGTATTGTTGCGAGTTTCGACTACTGGCTTTCCAACGATGCCAAGGCCCATCTTGCCGTGCGCCAGTGCCTTGAGGACCGATTGGCTGTCTATGACAGCGCTGCCCCCTTGCATGCGCAGATGACCTATCTGCATCTTGAGGAACACCGTCAGGGATACAATGTCCTGCCCGGCAATGCACTGGACCGTGCCTTGCAGAGCGCGCAAAGCGCCGTGCAACGCGCCCCTGCCAGCGCCAGAGCCCATCAGGCCTTGCTGGCAGCACACTTTGCCAGAAGCGAAACTGATCTGGCGTGGCGTGCGGCAGGCGAAGCCATGCAGCTAAACCCATATGATACTGAAATTCTTGAAGATGTGGGCGCCCGGCATGTACAGTCCGGACATTACGAAAAAGGACTGGAGTTGCTGCAAAAGGCACTTGATCTCAACAATACACCACCGACATGGGCCGTGACGTTCCGGGTCATCGCGCTCTATATGCTTGGACGGACAGATCAGTCAGGACCGATGGCCCTCACATTGCGCGGTTCGGATTACCCAATGGCCATGGTGGCACTGGTGATGGGCACGGCACAGGCGCGTGACATGGCTGGCGCATCCGCTGCACTGGAGCGGTTGAACACCATTCACCCGGCCATAGCATCCAACCTGCAAGCCTATCTCAAAAAACTGGCATACTCGCAAACAACCATTCAACAGATCATCGTTGATTTTGAGCGCGCTAGGGACTGGATTGCCAGCGGGAAGCAATAACCATTCGCCGAACTGTCAGGCCTCGCCCACTGTCTCGAACATGATGGCATCCAGCGCTTCATCGGCGGTTTTTCCGGCCCAGACAACAAACTGGAAGCCCTGATAGTGCTTTTCGCAGGCATCCGTTGCGAGCTTGAGCATCATCTCGCATTGCCTTGCGTTGGGTTCCAGACCGCCTGAAAGCACCAGCGCATGCCGGAACATCACCACATCTTCCTTCGACCACAGGTCAAAATGCCCGACCCAGAGCTGCTCGTTGATGGATGACATGAGCTTGCGGAACTCGTTACGCCGCCGCTCGGGCACCTTCAGATCAAAGGCACAGGCGATATGCAGGGCTTCCATGTCCTCCAGCCAGGTAAAGGCGACATGATAATCCGACCATGTGCCCTTGACCGAGATCGATATCTCGTCGTCCTCATCGCGTTCGAACGCCCAATCATTCAGCGCAGCGATACGCTCGATGGTATCGACAGGATGTTCCATGCGTTCGTCGGCAGTTTCAGTCAAAGTCATTGTGGTCTCGGTACGGCTCATCACATGCCCCCAATACAGGCGGGCTCTCGCGATTCCCGCCGTCGCTGCAAATGCGAAACTCACACAACGCCCAGAGTGTTCTCCAGTCGTTAAGACATGCTTAACGGATCGCCGAATCACTCTGCGATGAGGAATAACACGAGGGAATCAGGGAATGCACGCGACGGCTGAAACCTGACCCACGATTGTGGATTCGCGGGGTTACCACAACGATTCGTAGGCGCTGTTCACAGATTCGGTGAGGAAAGCCCGTCGGTAGAAAAACCGGTTAGACTTTGGGGCCAGCTTTGGTTTTGGGTGCAGGTTTTGCAAGGGATGACTTTGCAAGGGATGCTTCAAGGTGGTCGATCCGCGCTCTCAGGGCAGTGTTCTCTTCACGTGCCAGCACGGCCATTTCACGGATTGCCTCGAACTCCTCGCGGGTGACCACATCAGCATCGCGCAGCAATCGCTCGATCTGCGATTTGATGATGCCGTCAACCTCCTTGCGCACCCCGGTGGCAACACCGGCGGCATCCGTCATCAGGCGGCCAAGATCATCCAGAATACGCGAGGAAGAACTGCTCATGTCACTCTCACAGTCAGATATTTGTGCAGATAGCCTGCGGACGTTGTCATTATTCCGTTTCTATAGCATAGCGCAATGCGATTGAGACCGTTCAAATGCGCACAGGTCCGCGCTGACCGATGCGTTGACACGAGCCTCATCCGGAGTGAATTGACGTGAACGGCTTTGCCTTCCCTGCCATCGATCCCATTGCCTTGCAGATCGGCCCCATAGCGATCCGCTGGTATGCACTGGCGTACATCGCGGGGCTTTTTGGCGGGTTGTATTATGCCAAGAAACTGGCTGCATCCGAGCGGCTCTGGGGGGCAATCCGCAGGCCGACAGCCCTTGATCTCGATGATCTTCTGCTCTGGGCCACCTTGGGTGTGATTGCGGGTGGGCGATTGGCCTATGTCATGTTTTACGAGCCTGCGCGGTTTCTGGCCAAGCCCATCGAGGTGTTTGCCATCTGGTCTGGCGGCATGTCCTTTCATGGTGGGTTGGCGGGTGCCACGCTTGCCATTTTCCTGTTTGCGCGGGCGCGGAAACTGCCGTTCCTGTCTATGTTCGATCTGGTAGCAACGGTTGCCCCTATCGGCCTGCTGTTTGGCCGCATCGCCAACTTCATCAATGGTGAATTGTGGGGGCGTGCAACGGATGTCTCATGGGCTGTCATCTTTCCCCATGGCGGACCTGTTCCCCGGCATCCCAGCCAGCTCTACGAAGCCGCGACGGAAGGCTTTTTGCTGCTTGTTCTTCTGGCCTTGCTTGTCAACCGCGGAGGGTATCGCAGGCCGGGGTTGATAACCGGCGTGTTTGGTGCAGGCTACGGCTTTTCGCGCATCTTCTGCGAGTTCTTCCGAGAGCCGGACCCACAGTTGGGCTTCCTGCTGGGCGATTGGGCCACCATGGGCATGATCCTTTCGCTTCCCATGCTTGCCATCGGTCTTTGGCTGATCGTTCGTGCCAGACCTGCTGCTCAAAACTGACCAAACGCATGACTGACCTCGCCAGGGAACTGAGGCAGATTATCCGATCCGAGGGGCCACTCTCGATAGAACGATACATGGCGTTGTGTCTGGCGCATCCCCATTTTGGCTACTACATGGCGCGGGACCCGATTGGCGCGAACGGCGATTTCACCACCGCACCGGAAATCAGCCAGATGTTTGGTGAGCTGATCGGGCTTTTTGTGGCGCAGGCCTGGCTCGACTTGGGCCAGCCCAATCCTTTCACGCTTGTTGAATGCGGCCCCGGGCGCGGCACGCTGATGGCGGATGCCCTGCGGGCGGCAACCGCTGTGCCCGCTTTCCTGGCGGCTCTGCGGGTGCAATTGCTGGAAACCAGCCCTGCCCTGCGCAAAGTGCAAGAGATGGCCTTACAGGCCTTTGATGTGCCCAAGACATGGGTTGCCACACTGGATGAAGTTCCTTCTGACGGACCGATGATCATCATCGCCAATGAGTTTCTCGATGCCTTGCCTGTCCGCCAGTATGTCCGCCAGAACAGCCAATGGCATGAGCGGCTGGTTGGCCTTGCCGGGGAGGCTTTCACTTACGGCTTATCCGCAGAGCCGGAGTCCGCCCTAAGGCAACAGGCGCCGGAGGGCAGCGTGCTTGAAATCCCGCTGATCGGGCTTGGTTTCATGGCAGCGCTGTCGAGACGTTTAGTCACCCAAGGTGGCGTGGCGCTGATGATCGACTATGGCCACCTCAAAAGCGGCCTGGGTGATACCCTTCAGGCCATGCGTGGACACAAGTTCGTCAATCCGCTTGACGACCCCGGTCATGCTGACCTGACAACCCATGTTGATTTTGCCGCAATGATGATCGCCGCCAAAAAGACGGGCGCCGTTGTGCATGGTCCGCTGACGCAGGGCGATTTCCTGCGCCGGTTGGGCATCGAGGAGCGGGCCTTGATTCTGGGCAACAACGCCAGGGATGACCAGCAACGCGCCGCCGTCGCCAGCGAATTGGCGCGCCTGATCGATCCGTCCAAACTGGGTATGGGTGCGCTGTTCAAGGTCGTCGCCATTACAGGCCCCGGCCAGCCAGTGCCGCCTGTATTCGAATTTCAAGGCTAAGAAATATCATGCTCACACCCGTCACATCATCGTACCTCGCTGCCGTTCCGGGCATCCGGCACGCCTTCTTTACCCGCGAAGGCGGTGTTTCCAACGGGCACTATGCGTCGTTGAATGGTGGGCTTGGCTCGCAGGACGAACGTCCGCACGTTCTGGAGAACCGCGCCCGCATGGCGCACTATATGGGTGTTCCTGATGAGCGCTTCCTCAATGTCTGGCAAATCCATTCGGCTGATGTGGCGATTGTCAAAGGCCCCTGGGAGAACGGTGAGCGGCCTAAAGCTGACGCTATGGTGACAGCGACGCCAGGACTTTCAATCAGTGTCGCCACTGCCGATTGTGGCCCTATCCTCTTTGTGGATGCCGGGGCCCGCGTCATTGGTGCAGCGCACGCTGGCTGGCAGGGTGCGTTCAGCGGTATACTGGAAGCCACGGTCATCGCGATGGAAAGTCTCGGCTCACAACGCACCGACATCACCGCTGTCATTGGCCCCATGCTGAGCCAGCGCAACTATGAGGTGGGCCCGGAGTTCGTGGCTCGTTTCATGGCGCAGGACGCCGGGCCCGCGCGATTTTTTATTCCCTCAAGCCGGGCCGATCATGCCATGTTTGATCTGCCCGCCTATAACGCCATGCGTCTGAAGCGTGTCGGCATTGACAATGTGTATGATCTGGCTTTGTGCACCTACGATGACGAACAGCGGTTTTTCAGCTATCGCCGCACAACGCACCGCAAGGAGGCTGACTACGGGCGATTGATATCGTCCATCTCTATCACTGAAAAATATACTTGATAATGATATAAAGATATCGTTATGTCAAAAGATGCTCGGCTTATGCATGGCGGCTATCCGACTCAGACGTTGGTGACTTGTCTTCCTTCATGTTAGGCGGCAGCATTCGTTCCAATGGGTCACTTCGGGAGACAATAATGTCCGCTGCAAATCCTGCATCACGCTCGAACAGCTTTTTCTCAGCTTCGCTCGCTGACAGTGATCCCGAGATTTTCAACTCTGTGACATTGGAACTCGGTCGCCAGCGCGATGAGATTGAATTGATCGCCTCCGAGAACATCGTTTCACGCGCCGTGCTGGAAGCGCAGGGCTCGGTGATGACCAACAAATATGCGGAGGGCTATCCCGGACGGCGCTACTATGGTGGTTGTCAGTTCGTCGATCTTGCTGAAAAGCTCGCTATCGACCGCGCCTGCCGTCTTTTTGATTGCCAGTTCGCCAATGTGCAGCCCAATTCCGGCAGTCAGGCCAACCAGGCCGTGTTCATGGCGCTGATGCAGCCTGGCGACACCTTCATGGGCCTTGATCTGGCAGCGGGCGGCCACCTGACCCATGGCGCTGCACCCAACATGAGCGGCAAGTGGTTCAAGCCGGTGCATTATACAGTGCGGCAGGATAACCAGTACATCGACATGGACGAGGTGCACCGCATTGCGCTTGAGTGCAAACCCAAGGTCATCATCGCCGGTGGTTCGGCCTATTCGCGCATCTGGGATTTTCCACGGTTTCGCGAAATTGCCGATGAAGTCGGTGCCTGGTTCTTTGTCGACATGGCGCATTTTGCAGGACTCGTGGCTGGTGGTGCGCACCCTTCGCCTTTCCCCCATGCCCATGTGGCCACTACCACAACGCACAAGACCCTGCGCGGCCCGCGCGGCGGCATGATCCTGACCAACGACGAGGCGCTGGCCAAGAAATTCAATTCCGCCATCTTCCCCGGTCTGCAGGGCGGGCCCCTCATGCATGTCATCGCCGCCAAGGCCGTGGCATTCGGAGAGGCGCTGACGCCCGAGTTCAAGATTTACGCCAAGCAGGTTGTCGAGAATGCCAAGGCACTGGCTGAAACGCTGAAAGCAGCCGGCTTTGCCATCGTGGCGGGTGGCACGGACAACCATCTGATGCTGGTCGATCTGCGTCCCAAGGGCCTGAACGGCAAGGCGGCAGAGGCTTCTCTTGGTCGGGCCCATATCACCTGCAATAAAAACGGGGTGCCCTTCGATACCGAAAAACCAACGATCACTTCCGGCATCCGTCTGGGATCACCTGCCGCAACATCGCGCGGTTTCGGTGTGGCCGAGTTCATTCGCGTCGGCGAGTTGATCACCGAGGTGCTGGATGGTCTGGCCAAGAATAGCGAAGCGGGCAATGGCGCGGTGGAGGAAGCTGTAAAGGCCAAGGTCCATGCGCTGACCAAGCGGTTCCCGATTTACGGGTGAGGGTTGCAAAAGCCACTCCTTATCTGTACATAAATCTGTACAGATAAGGAAATGCAGCATGTCCCACGTGTCCTTTACCGAATTTCGCGCCAATATGGCGAAGCACATGGACAAGCTGGAAGCAGACCGCGACCAGCTGATTGTCACGCGTCAGAACCATGAACCGATGGTCATCATGCCTCTCAAAGACCTAGAGGGCATGGAAGAGACACTTTATCTCCTTGGCAATGCGGCCAATGCCGCGATGCTGAAGAATTCTATCGCTCAATTGAACGCAGGCAATGGGGTTGAAGTTGATCCTGAAACCATGCAGCCCATTCGCTGATGCGGATCATCTTTTCGTCGGCTGCATTCACACAGTATCTGTATTGGCAAAATCAGGACCGGAAAATTGCCAATCGAATCAATGAACTGATTGTCGCTACAAGCCGGATGCCTTTCACCGGCATTGGCAAACCGGAGCCTCTGCGCGGTGAATTGCAAGGGTGGTGGTCGCGCCGCATTACGCAGGAACACAGATTGATTTATCGTGTAAACGGGACTGGCGATACTCAATCGCTCGAAATTGCGGCTTGCCGCTTTCACTACGGACAATAATCCATGCGCTGCCCCTTCTGCGGTTCTCTCGAAACACAGGTGAAAGACAGCCGCCCGGCGGATGATCACACCACCATCCGGCGTCGGCGGGTGTGTGATGCCTGCGGTGGGCGTTTTACCACCTTTGAGCGCGTACAACTACGTGAACTGACAGTGATCAAACGCTCGGGGCGGCGTACGCCGTTCGAACGCGACAAGCTGGCTCGGTCAGTCTCCGTCGCCCTGCGAAAGCGCGATGTTTCTCCTGAAAAAATCGAACGCCTCATCAACGGCATCGTCAGCCAACTGGAAAGCCAGGGCGAGACGGAGGTTACATCGCAGCAGGTGGGCGAAACCATCATGGAGGCGCTGAAGAACCTGGATCATGTTGCCTATGTGCGCTTTGCCTCGGTCTATCGCAATTTTAACGAGGCGAAGGACTTCGGAGCGATTGTTGATGAACTGAAGGCTGAAGACTGACCGAAACTGAATGGCTGTGATAGGCAT
>JANMLW010000045.1:0-1994 GCA_031372765.1 Hyphomicrobiales bacterium | reverse complement strand
TGAGCGCCAGAGTTTGCAAGCCACCGTCAACCTCACGCGTGACATTTACCTTGTCGCCCGCGACTTCCATCTTGAAAGCGAATGTGCCCTGCGGCCAAGCCATCAGGGCAGCCAGCATCTGGCCCGTGGCGTTCATGTCATCATCGATTGCCTGCTTGCCCATGATCACGAGGCCAGGCTGTTCCGTCTCGATGATCTTCTTCAGGAGCTTGGCGACAGCCAGCGGCTCAACTGTCGCATCTGTCTTGATGTGGATGCCACGATCGGCACCCATGGCAAGTCCGGTCCGCAAGGTTTCGGCAGCCCCGGCAGGACCAACGGAAACGACGATGACCTCTGTTGCGCCGCCCTTTTCCTTGATGCGGATAGCCTCTTCGCAGGCAATCTCGTCAAAGGGATTCATCGACATCTTCACATTGGCAAGATCAACCCCCGAGCCATCCGGCTTGACACGGATCTTGACGTTGTAGTCGACAACTCGTTTTACGGGGACAAGGATCTTCATCGGTCACAACCTCCAGAAAGGTCTTTGGTGTAGTTTTTACAAGAGTGCATGTGCCTTAAGGCAACGGCATTTGTCCAGCAGTTTAGCGCAGCCGGAGCGTTTAGTTTATATATGAATTAAATCAAGATGTGGCTCGCCCGCCCTGTCCTCAACCTCAATGATCCAGATATCAGAATCAAAGCGCACCTCACGGGCCATGCGCTCTTCCAGGTCCGCAGGCGACGCATCCGGCTTGCTGATCCGGTGAAACAGGCGAGCAGGGTTGGCCTCATCAAAGACCATCTGAGGGGCAGGGCCGTAGAGATCAGCCCGTCCGTCGAGCCGGTCGATCTTGATGAAAATCGCCCCCGCTTCAGCCGCACCACGGCGGCTAACCACCGCAAAGGCATTTTGGCCATTGCGCAGGCGCAAGTAGGCAGCCACAAAAATATCCGAGCGAAGGCGCATCCGTTTTCCTTGGACCTCCCTCTACTCGATGGCAATCCCCGAGGCCTGTGCCAACTCCCGCAGGTTCCGCGCAGGATTGTCCCCCCGCGGCGGCAGGCGACGTTCCTTTTCGAACCGTTCGAGCGCCGTGCGTGTGCCTGAGCCGAAATGTCCGTCGTCCCTTAACGGGCCGTACCCGAGTTTGGTCAGCGCGCGCTGAATGGCTACCACTGTTTCCGGGCGCTCAAGGCGATCTTGTGTTGAGCGAAGGAGGCCCAAAATCTGGTCTTTTGGAATTTGGCCTTTGGGCTGTGCACTGGAAATCAAGATGGCAGCCAGCACAGGTTCAGATATCTGCCCGGTAACGGGAAGGTTGGCAGCGAACTGAAAGTCTCGGATGGCTTGTGCCGTCTTTCCAGTGGCCGCGGCATCAGGTACGCCAAGATAAAACCCGCGTCTGATCAGTTCCTGCTGGATATCGCGCTGCAATTCGGCCTTGCGTTGCACATCAAGATCGCGTTCCAGCTGTGCGGGCCTTTGCGGTGGCAGGGGAGCCAGACTTGGTTGTGGTGTCTGGTGGATCATCGGATTGCCGACAAACAGGGGGGCACGATGACGCTCCGGCTGAAGAAGCACGATGTTTGCACCAATTGCGATGGCAGCAAAGGAACCAGCAAGCCAGGTGAGCGATGATAGCGGGTTTCTGACCAGGCGCTTCATCAGAAGCCGGGTCATGGTTGTCTCACCCCGGGCAAGTTTTCGTGCGGGCTCCCCTGCAGAGAGAGTACGGTCCATGGTCATCGTGTTCGGGCTAAGGTTTCTGTCAGGCACGCCGCCGCTCCGGGGTAACGTCTGATGGTGCACTCTGATGAACCGGAACGGACTTGACCAGAGGATGGATATTGATCAGTTGATCAGCGCGCACATCCGGCCTTGGAAACGACAGTGTGACTGTTGTGCCTTTGCCCAACGCACTGTCGATGGCGATCAATCCGCCATGAAGGTTCATCAGGCTGCGCGATAGGGATAGACCAAGGCCGATGCCTCCGTGCTGTCGCCCCAG
>JANMLW010000282.1:0-6386 GCA_031372765.1 Hyphomicrobiales bacterium | reverse complement strand
AAGATCAGCACCAAACTCCTGCCACGCGGCAAGGGCTGCCTCAAAGGCTGGCTCATACGCCATCGGCAAACCAGCCTTGCGGTACAGCGCGCGAAAGCCAATGCCGCCACGGGCATGCACTAAGCCCGATGCCTTTTGGAGAGATACCTCTGACAGATCAGCCAGCGCCGCTGTTAAAAGACGGGTTTCACCCGAGAGAAGCGAACGCAAGAGAAGTTGGGGTGTCAACTGGCCAGAAGCCCGCAACGTCACGGCGATATGGGTAATACTATGGGTGTCGGTATCAGCGGCTACCGTTATTGTGCCAACTTCCGTACTCTCCCGCGCCAGGCGGTCAGCCCGTGCAGATGTCAGCCAGCCGCATTGCTGGGCAAAAGCCGCAAGTTGATCAGCCACTGCCGAAACCAGGCCAACCCGGATATCGACAGGCAAGTCACCCCGCTTAAGCAAGGCTTCCCGCAATGACCCGGCGTTCCTATGCCGTTCGATCATACGCCTGAGGCTGAATTCAGGAATCTCCGCCCCGTCATTCTCGATCATGGCGACAATGACTTCAACCGGCGCGATTTCTGCGATGGCTGCCGATACAGCCGATGAAAGATAAGGGCGCTGTGCAATCGCGATCTGCATGGAGCTGTCACCAAGCACCAATGTATCAACCAGCTCGGCATCAGCCAGCACCGGTGAATTGCCCAGTACAATCAGCGCAATTTCGGCGTGGTCCTGCGCCAGTGCAGCGATGATATGCCGGGGTGCCCGTTCGGATGCGCCAAGCACCAGCGCCATTGCCTTGCGGACGGCGTGGGCTGGATCATCAAGCGCCAGAGTCAGAGCGGCCTGCGCCTCGCGCTTGTCCTGCGGGTCAAGCTCACCGTGAAGATATACGCCAGCCAGAATGCTGACTGCTTCAGCCCGATCAGTCGATGATGCGGTTTGCGACCAATGCAGATAGTTACGGATCATCATGGACGCAAACCAACTTTCACAAACCGCATCAGATCAAGGGGAGCGTTGGCGCGCTGCCCGGACCGTTGCTGGCGCTGGCCAAACTCGGTCTGGTTAGCGTTGCCCTGCACCGCTTGTTCGACACGCGAAGGGCGCTGCGGTGGCAAGGGAACGTTGACCCTGTTACGACCGGACTCAATCAGAGGAGAGGCGGATAAGGGAGAAGGTGTTGTTGCATCGCTGGCAACAGGCTGGCCATTGCGCAAATCCCGCGGGAAGAAGGCGACACGGGTTTCATCACCCTGCCCATTGCGATGGCTGACACCGGACCATGCCTTGCTGACAGCATCCGCCACCGGCTCGCCCTGCGAACGGAAAAGCCCGTGCATCGGCTTGCCCTCGCCCTTGACCCTGAACATCTGATGGGCCTTGTCGCTGGTTGCTGCCGTCTGCTGGGGCGCAAGAAGGGTGTTCTGGCTGAATGCACCAGTCAGGTTGGCATAGACCTCGCTGGCAGAGCGCGCACGTCCCGATTTATCAAAAAATACAGAGCGGTTGGCACCTGCCGCTTCCTTGAAGTGGGAAGCCGCTTTGGCATCTGGATTGGCCTGCGCCAGCTGGATCAAATCACGAGCACCGCCTGCACCCATGAAATGCGCCACATAAAGCTCCCCCTCTGTTGCCTTGCGGCCAAGGGACTGTTGCAAATTCTGGCCGTTACGGGCGGCAAATGCACCTGCCATCATGGCTGAGACAGACGGATCTTCGCGCAGCGCCAGAATTTTCTGGCGCATGCCGCTGTCAGCCACACCAAAGCGGCCGTTTTCACCCGAGATTGCGGCGGCCTCTTGAACCAATCCCACTTTGGGCCCTTCGTTCTTGATCATGCCCAGCCAGGTCTGCTCCAGAAACTGGAACATGCCGGTGGCTGAGGACGTGGAAGCCTTGGCTGTGGGATTGAAACGCGACTCCCGCTCGGCTGTTTTTGCAAGGTAATCGAAAGAAACTCCGGTTGCTTGCGACGCCTGACGCAACGGAGCGGCATGCGGCACTTGTGGCTGCTGCGATTCTCTGGTGGCGGGCGACGTGAACAGAAACATGAAGACTCGGACGGGCAGCAAGGACGGAACTATGCGCTGTCGTTCCAGAGTGAACAGTTATGGTAAATATGGGCTTAAAATTCGCAGCAATTACCGATAGATGTTTATTGGAGATGCAGGGATCAACAGATGACGGACGACAACAGGCATTGGCGCGGCGGACGCTACCTTGAGGATTTCAAGGTTGGCGAGATAATAAAGCATCGCCTCACACGCACGGTCACGCAGATGGACAACATGCTGTTCTCCAACATGACGCTCAATCCACAGCCGCTGCATATCGATGCGGACTTTTGCGCCAAGGAGACGGAGTGGGGCAAACCGCTGATGAACTCGCTCTTCACGCTGGGTCTGATGATCGGCATTTCAGTCAATGACACAACAGTGGGCACAACAATCGCCAATCTTGGCATGAGCGACGTGAAATTCCCTGCCCCACTGTTCGAAGGCGATAGCGTGCATTGCACCACCGAGGTTGTCGCTGTGCGCGCCTCAAAATCGCGCCCGGATGCTGGTATCGTTGATTTTTTGCACCGGACCTACAACCAGCATGACGTTCTGGTGGCGGAATGTCGCCGACAGGCCTTCATGCGCCGCAGTCCGAAAGCCTGAGACCATGCGATCCTTGCTGTTCGTACCGGGCGATGATGAAAGGAAACTGGCTAAAGGGCTGGCTTCTGATGCCGATGCGCTGCTGATCGATCTGGAAGATTCAGTCGCCCTGTCCCGCAAATCAGTGGCAAGGATGATCACCCGCCGGTTCATCGCCCAAAGCAGGGCAATGGCATCACGCCCGCTGCTTTTTATCAGGGTCAACGCCCATGACACTGGCCTTGTCAGCGAAGACCTCGATGCTGTCATGCCCGCAGGTCCGGAAGGGATCATGCTGCCCAAGAGTCAGTCCGGTGATGATGTGGTGCTGCTATCGGCCAAGATTGCCGTGCGTGAGGCCGAGAATGACCTGCCCGATGGCGCAACGACCATCATCGCCATCGCCACAGAAACGGCGCGCTCCCTGTTCCATATGGGCAGCTATGTTGGTATCACGCGCCGCCTGATTGGCCTCACCTGGGGCGGAGAGGACCTTTCCGCCGATATCGGGGCTGAAGCCAATCGCCTGAGCAATGGCAGCTATACCGACCCCTATCGATTGGCACGCAGTCTTTGCCTCTTTGCCGCATCAGCCGCGCAGGCACAGGCCATTGACAGCGTTTACACGAATTTTCGCGACATGGACGGCTTGAAAGACGAATGCGAAGCTGCAAGGCGCGATGGCTTTACCGGGAAGATGGCCATTCACCCGGCACAGGTACCCGTGATCAATGCCGTTTTTACGCCGTCAGATGCAGCCGTGGCGCGTGCTGCCCGCATCATCGCTCTGTTTGCCGCCAACCCGGATGCAGGTGTCATCGGCCTTGATGGCGAGATGCTCGACCGCCCCCACATCCGCCGGTCAGAACGCGTCCTGGCAGCGGCAAAGGCGGCTGGCAAAGGCTGATCAACCAGCTTCAGATTAACCCGCTCCTGCCGGGCGGGTTATGGCAAACACCTTGTCCACCACGGCATATTCATCATAGCCGCAACGGGCGATGGGCATCATGGCGGCGGTGTTCAACCGGCCGTTCTCGACAAACCGCTCATCGATGTGGAAACCGACCACCTGGCCGATGACAATGTGACATCCGGCAGAGGCGCCCGAAAGCTGGTTCGGCGAGATGATCTGCAACAGCTTGCACTCCATCGCTGTGGGAGATTCCGCCACCCGTGGCGGCTTGACGATGCGTGAAGGTGCCATGGTCAGGCCAGCATGCACGAACTCGCTCGAACCGCGAGGCAGCGGTGCCGATGTCATGTTCATCTCCTGCTTGAGGTCATAGGTCGCCAGTGAGCAGACAAATTCGCCCGTCTCCTCGACAAAGGCAATTGTGTCCTTCTTGCCATCGCTTGAAAACATGACGAGATCCGGATTGCTCTGGAGGGCGCTAAAAAAGGAATACGGCGCGAGATTGATCTCGCCCGCTTTTGATACAGCACTGATCCAGCCAATGGGCCGTGGAGCCACGATGGCCTTGAACGGATTATGCTGAAGGCCCGCAGCCCGGTGCTGACCTGCCTGATAAAACATGCTGTGATCCGTTTCTGATGCTCCATACCCCGCTATCGCTGATGCGCTGTTTTTCCAAGCCGCAATTTGGCCAATTGAGTTTGCTTGGAACGGGTGCCGATTTGACTTGCACAAAATAAGCCGGTCTCATGACAAACCGGAACTTTCAGGCTACGGACGCAAGATGAACACCATGGTTCTTCGCTTAGTCTCCCTGCTGGCGCTGGTATTGGCGACCCCTGCACTGCCGCAGACAGGGTCCAATCTGGCGCTTTCAGCTGTTTATTCCGGCGACAACAAGCCTATTCCCCACGGCCTGGTCTGGCGGGTGTTCCGGCTTGCCGACAATGCAGAGCCCGCACTTGTAACCCAGTCGAATGACCCCACACCTGTATTGCCCCTGCCGCCAGGCGAATATGTCGTTCACGTAGCATATGGACTGGCCTCATCCACCCGCAAGGTGTTGGTTGGTGGCGCCACAACAAGCGAACGTGTGCCAATTGGCGCAGGTGCCCTGACTGTGCGTGGCAGTATCATCGACCGGATTATCCCGCTCAACCGCCTGCAAATCTCGGTATTCATTCCTGCTCCCGGCAATTCCGAAAGCCGGATGATAACCTCCACCCTGCGCACGGGCGAGGTGCTGCGCCTGCCAGAAGGCATCTATCATGTGGTCTCAAGCTACGGTGACTCCAACTCGATCGTTAGAGCTGATATCCGCGTCAATTCCGGCAAGATCACCGAAGCCAACATGCATCACCGCGCTGCGACCATAACGCTAAAACTGGTATCAAACCCCGGGGGAGAAGCCCGTGCCAACACGGCATGGTCAGTGCTTACGCCAGGTGGAGACGTTATCCGGGAGGCCTTGGGAGCTTTTCCATCCATGACACTGGCTGAAGGTGATTATGTTGCCATCGCCCGCAACGACGGCCGGGTTTACCAGAACGAGTTCAAGATCAAATCCGGCCTTGATACGGATATCGAGGTGCTTGCCCGCGAAGGACAGGCGCCAGCCACGGGCCAGCCCCTGCAACTGCGCCCCAACCCGCTGCCTGCAAGAGCCAATTGACACGCTCATCTGCGGCTTGTCGAACCATGGCTCAACGGCTACCAGAGTGCATTGAGTTGTTGCACCGCTTCTCCGCGCAACCCTGATCAGGACTTTTGAAATGCAGACCTTTTTCGTCAAGATCAAATGCCAGCTTGGCAAGACCTACACGGTTGCCACCGCCCTGGCCGATGCGGAGATCGCCTCCGAGATTTACTCGGTAGCGGGCGAGTATGATATTCTGGCAAAGTTCCACATCGATGACAGCGTCGATATCGGACATTTTGTCGGCGAGAAGGTGCAGGTCCTTCCGGGAATCGCCGACACACGTACGATGATCACCTTCAAGGCGTTTTGACGCATGCGGCCTTTTTGATGCCGAATGAAAACTGCCGGATGCAGCAATGCATCCGGCCCAATCACCATGCTGCTCAGTTAGCAGCGAAACAATAGATCAGCCCATTCCCGCCAGTCGCCCGGAGTGAGGCATTGTCGCAGGCACGCGAAGGGTGAGACATATTCCACGATTTTGATGCAGCATCGTCTCTCAAGCCCATGCGATCATGATGACCAACGATCGCAGCTCCTTCGCCGCTTTTGGTCCAGTTTCCACAGGTCATATCCTTGTCAGCAGGAGGTGCCGTACCGTCGGCCTGTGTTCCGGTCAGGATATCATGGTAGTTCACCACGAAGAGGCGGCTCATGACACGCTTGCCTGTGTCGGTAACGCCAGTTTCCGTATTGATGTTGGCTTTTTCAGGCATATGAAGATCAGCCACATTGGCCGCTATCTGCGCACCTTCGGCATTGACCCACGGTCCCTTGCCGATCCGGTCCTTGGCATTGATAGCCGTTTTGCCATCAACCGCTTGTTGACTGAGGTAGGCACGCCATGTCTTGGCGCCAGCTCCAGCTTTGGCGGCCAGACCCTGGCAAAACGCATCCGCACCCTCAAGACCGCCGAAATTTGCACCGCTCGGGCCGGGTGTTGATGTGATGAAGAAACTCATGTTCGGGTATTGCGGCGGCGCTGGCGCCTGTGATTGAGCCGCTGTGACCAGACAGCAGGCTGCTACAGCAACAGAAATTTTGATCATCATCTTTTTTGTCATGGCACGATCCTCCGGTAAGCGACATTTCATGATGCCACTCTGATTGGAAAGCTAACAGTTCCATGAAGAAATCC
>JANMLW010000277.1:0-5920 GCA_031372765.1 Hyphomicrobiales bacterium | reverse complement strand
ACGCTCGGATTATCCCAACCAGGTCAACAATGTGCTGGGATTCCCCTATATATTCCGCGGTGCGCTGGATGTGCGGGCAACCACGATCAACATGGAAATGAAGATTGCGGCGACCAACGCCATTGCCGATCTGGCGCGGGAAGATGTGCCCGATGAGGTGGCGGCGGCCTATGGCGGCGCACGACCAAAATTCGGCAAGGGCTATATCATCCCGGCCCCGTTTGATCCGCGGCTGATGTCCGCCATTTCGTCCGCCGTAGCGGAAGCCGCGATGGAAACCGGCGTTGCCCGCAAGCCATTGGCCAGCATCGAGGCCTACAGGCACGAACTGTCGGCCCGGCGTGATCCGGTGGCCAGCGTTCTGGCACGTGTTTACGAGCAGGTGCGTCGTCGACCCAAGAAAGTGGTGTTTGCCGAGGGTGAGGAAGAGGCCGTCATCCGGGCCGCCGTCCAGTACTCATCCCAAGGTCTTGGCACGGCGGTGCTGGTGGGGCGCGAGGATCGTATCCGCATGGCGGCGGAGGCCGCTGGCGTCGAGATCAAGGACGGGATCGAGATCCACAATGCGCGCCTGTCCAAGCGCAACGGTGCCTATGCGCAGTATCTCTATGACAGGTTGCAGCGCAAGGGTTTCCTGTTCCGTGATTGCCAGCGCCTGATCAATCAGGACCGCAACCACTTCGCCGCCGCCATGGTGGCCTCGGGTGATGCAGATGCCATGGTCACGGGCCTGACACGCAACTACTCCGTAGCACTGGAGGATGTGACGCGCGTCATCGACCAGAAGCCCGGGCACCGCATGATCGGCGTCAGCCTTGTGCTGGCCCGCGGCCGCACGGTCATGGTGGCCGATACGGCAGTGCATGAAATGCCAAGCGCGCAGGAGCTTGCAGAGATCGCTATCGAGGCAGCGGGTGCTGCCCGCCGGTTAGGGTATACACCACGCGTGGCTATGCTGTCGTTCTCGACTTTCGGTTTCCCGGAGGCTGAGCGTTCCAAGCGCGTGCAAGAGGCGGTCGAGATTCTCGATCGGCAGAAAGTGGATTTCGAGTATGACGGCGAGATGGGTGCCGATGTGGCACTCAACCCGGCCATCATGGCGCAATATCCCTTCTGTCGCCTCACCGGCCCCGCCAACGTGCTGGTGATGCCGGCCTTCCACTCCGCTGCTATCGCCACCAAGATGCTGCAGGAACTGGGGGGCTCCACCGTCATCGGCCCTCTGCTGGTTGGCCTCGACAAACCGGTGCAGATCGTCTCGATGGCTGCCAAGGATACCGAGATCGTCAACATGGCCGTTCTGGCCGCGATGGGTGTCGGTGGCTGATATGGTGTCGGCAGCAGAGCAGCAGACAGTTGACTATGTGATTGTCGGGGCTGGTTCTGCCGGATGCGTGCTGGCCAATCGCCTGTCAGCGGATTCCCACAACAGCGTTATGGTGCTGGAAGCCGGTGGGCAGGACAACTGGATATGGTTTCATATTCCGGTGGGTTATCTGTTTGCCATCGGCAATCCAAGAGCTGACTGGTGCTTCAAGACGCAGGCGGAACCGGGCCTCAATGACCGCGTGCTGAACTATCCGCGCGGCAAGGTGATCGGCGGATCGTCTGCCATCAATGCCATGATCTATATGCGCGGTCAGGCGGCTGATTATGATGGCTGGCGGCAAAGGGGCCTCACCGGCTGGGGCTGGGATGAAGTGAAACCGCTGTTCATGCAGCAGGAGGATCATTTTGGTGGAGCATCGGCGCATCACGGAACTGGCGGCCAATGGCGTGTCGATCAGCCACGCATGCGCTGGGATATTCTCGATGCTTTTGCCGATGGGGCCGCAAGCCTTGGCATTCCGCGCTCCGCCGATTTCAACACAGGCAGCAACGAGGGTGTAGGCTATTTTCAGGTCAACCAGAAGAACGGCCGTCGCTGGAGTGCGGCACGGGGCTTTCTCAAGCCCGCGCTTGCCCGTCCAAATCTGGATCTTGTCACCCATGCGCAGGCAAGCCGGATCCTGTTTGATGGCAAGCGGGCCGTGGGCGTGGAGTACACCAGCCCTGCCGGAAAGCGCGTTGTGCGAGCAAGACGCGCGGTCATCCTGTCCGCAGGTGCCGTGATGTCGCCCAAACTGTTGCAGCTCTCGGGCATCGGACCGGGCGCGCTGCTCCAGAACATGAACATCCCTGTTGTGCAGAATCTGCCGGGCGTGGGGGCCAATATGCAGGATCATCTGCAACTGCGGCCCATCTTCAGGGTCAGCGGCGTGAAGACGCTCAACATTGAATACCAATCCTTGATAAAACGCGGCTTGATGGCAGCCGAATACGCCCTGTTACGGCGCGGCCCCCTGACGATGGCACCTTCGCAGCTTGGATGCTTCACCCGCAGCGCGGCGGAGTTTGCCACGCCCAATGTGCAGTTTCATGTGCAGCCGCTGTCGCTGGATAAATTCGGTGACTCCATGCATCCCTTCGCGGCCTTCACCGCCAGCGTCTGCAACCTTCGCCCGACAAGCACAGGCAGCGTTCGTATCAATTCACCGGATGCCGCTACGGCGCCGCACATCCAGCCCAATTACCTGAGTACGGAGCAGGATCGCCGGGTTGCGGTTGATTCCATCCGGCTTGCCCGCAGGATTGTAGGATCAGTACCGATGGCACGGTATGCACCCGAAGAGTTCAAGCCCGGAGCGGGACTGACAACCGATGCTGACCTGATGAAGGCTGCTGGGGATATCGGCACCACCATCTTCCACCCCGTCGGCACCGCCAGTATGGGCATCGAGACTGATCCGATGGCGGTTGTCGATGCGCGTTTACGGGTGCGGGGCATCGAGGGGTTGCGCGTTATTGATGCCTCCGTGATGCCGTCAATTACATCGGGCAACACCAATTCACCCACCATGATGATTGCCGAAAAGGGCGCCGCGATGATCCTTGAGGATGCAAGGGCCTAGTCATGCCCAGGGGAGCCATGCAAAACAGCGCTGTCCCCGAAGATGGCCGTCAGTCGGAACGGGCACTGGCTATCCGTCGCGGCACAGTGCGTTTACTGGCTTCGCTCGATCTTTTTGCATTGCCGGAGGTGACGCTGGCCAACGGACGTCGTGCCGATCTCGTGGCTGTTTCCCGCGCGGGTTTCATCTGGATCATCGAGATCAAAACATCTCGCGAGGATTTGCGGGTCGATCAGAAATGGCCCGAATATCATCCCTTTTGTGATCGGTTATTCTTCGCCACGTTGCCCGATGTTGATGCAGCCCTGTTTCCGAGGCACGCCGGTTTGATCATCGCCGATGCGTTTGGTGGCGAGGTCATACGCGAGGCACCGCTTCATCCTTTGGCATCTGCCACACGCAAGGCGTTGCTGGTGCGGTTAGCCCGGATGGGCGCTGCCCGTCTGACCGGCCTTGCTGATCCCGCCCTGACAATCCCCGAGCCGTGATTCCGTCAAGAGCGCGTTTCAAGCATCCAGTTCCTCGCGCAGCATCTCAAGCCGCAGCCATTCTTCCTCGCTTTGGGTGATTTTCATGTGCAAGGCGGCCAGCATGGTCGCGGCCTTGTCATGGCGTACCCTGTCACGCACGAAAAGCCCCGGTTCGGCCAGCAGGCTTTCGAGCTTGGCAACGTCACGCGCCATGGCGTCCATCAATCCCGGAAGGGTATCGAGCGCATGTCTGTCCTTGAAAGACATTCTGTCCTTGAAAGAGAGCTTGCGCGCCTCACCCGCATCGTCCTTGCCTGGTGGTATTGGTGCATCGGGCTTTCGCCCCGCGTCCCCCTTAGCCAACTGTCGCGCTGAAAGGGGTGTTCCGCGCTGTTGCAGCATGTCGGAATAGCCACCGGCATATTCCTGCCAGCGCCCGTCCCCCTCCGCCATCAACACCGATGTACAGACACGGTCGAGAAAATCGCGGTCATGGCTGACGACGATAACCGTTCCGGCATAGTCGGTCAGCATTTCCTGCAACAGATCAAGCGTCTCCAGATCAAGATCGTTGGTTGGCTCGTCCAGCACAAGCAGATTGGACGGCTTGGCCAGTGCCCGCGCCAGCATCATGCGGCCACGTTCTCCACCGGACAGCACGCTGATCGGTGTATTGGCCTGCTGCGGTGTGAAAAGAAAATCCTTGAGATATCCCATGATATGGCGTGGCTGACCGCCAACCTCGATGATATCCCCCCGGTTGTCGGTCATTGCCTCTTTGAGCGTGAAGCGGGGATTCACATTCTCGCGCTTCTGGTCCAGTGTCGCCATGGCCACGCTGATACCAACCTTGACCGAGCCTTCATCCGGGGAAAGCTGCCCCGTCAGCATGTTGATGAGTGTGGTCTTGCCAGCCCCGTTGGCGCCGATGACGCCGAGCCTGTCACCCTGCGCAATGCGCATCGAGAAGGGCCTGACGATAGTGCGGTCACCATAGGTCTTGGCGATGCTCTTGGCCTCAATGATGAGTTTCCCGCCTTCATCAGCCTCGGATACCGTGAGCTTGACATTGCCCTGCGGGCCGCCACGGTTTCGCCACTGCACACGCAGATCTTTCAGCAGGCCCAGACGGCGGACATTGCGCTTGCGCCGCGCTGTTACACCATAGCGCAACCAGTGCTCCTCCTGCACGATCTTGCGGGCCAGCTTCTGGTTATCGCGCTCTTCCTGCTCCAGCACATCGTCCCGCCAGGCCTCAAAGGCCTCAAACCCCTGCTCCAGACGCCGCACCCTTCCACGGTCCACCCATAGCGTTGCCCGCGACAGCGCGGACAGGAAGCGTCGGTCATGGCTGATGACCACAAGGCCGGATTTCAGATTGGCAAGCGCCTTTTCCAGCCATTCGATTGCGGGAAGATCGAGATGGTTTGTCGGCTCATCCAGCAGCAGGATATCGGGTTCGGGCGCCATGACATGGGCAAGGGCTGCGCGGCGCGCCTCGCCACCTGACAATTGCCCTGTCGGCTCGTCACCCGTGAGCCCAAGCGCTTCCAGCATTACCTCGGCGCGGTAGGGATCATCGCCCTCGACCAATCCGGAGAGAACATAGTCCCGTGTGGTGGCAAAGCCTGTGAGATCAGGCTCCTGTTGCAGGTAGCGGATTGTCGCGGTGGGATGGATGAACCGCTCGCCGCCATCAGGCTCCATCAAACCCGCCGCAATGCGCAGCAAGGTGGATTTTCCCGAGCCATTGCGGCCAACAAGGCATAGCCTGTCCCCTTGCGCAACGGCCAGCTCAGCCCCGTCCAGCGTCAGCTGCCCGCCAAAGCCATGGCGAATTTCCTTGAGATGAATGAGTGGTGGTGACATCAGATCAGAATCAACGCGGTTTCAGAATCAATACAGTGCTGGCACGGCAGTACCGCGATCCGTCAGCCCATTGCAGGAACCATCCGTTTTGGCAACGCCGATCCCCATTGAAGATGCAGATGATCCGCGCATCGAGATCTATTGTCAGGTCCGTGAGCGTGATCTTGTGGGGCGTCAGGGGCGGTTCATCGTGGAGGGGGAGGTAGCCCTGCGTCTGATGCTGGAGCGCAGCCGTTTTCCGCTCGAATCGATCCTCATGTCTGCGAAGCGCCTTGCGGGATCGGCCGCTCTTGCGGCGCGCGTGCCGGAGGGTGCTCACTTTTATGTCGCATCGGATGCCACACTGGAAAAGATTGTGGGGTTTGATCTGCACCGCGGCATTCTCGCCATCGGGAAAAGTTGCCCTGTTGACCGCAGTTCCCTCCTTGCCCAATTGCCTGCAAAGGCTTTGGTTGTTGCCTGTGTCGGCATTGCCAACCACGATAACATTGGTGGCATTTTCAGGAATGCCGCTGCTTTTGGCGCTGATGCCGTGCTGCTGGATGAAACCTGCTGCGATCCTCTCTACCGCAAGGCCATCCGTGTTTCGGTTGGCGCAACGCTGGTTGTGCCCTTTGCGCGGGATGGATC